>JAJZOZ010000150.1 GCA_021811405.1 bacterium
GTCGGCCCCGGCGGCCTGGGCCCGGCGGCCGAAGTCCTCGATCAGCCGGAGGTTCCCCTCTATGTCGCCTACTTTCGGGTTTATCTGCGCGATAGCGATCTTCATGGTGTATTTAAAATTTACGGGGCGCCTTTCAAGGCAAGTATAGAATATATGCCAGTTGGCGGCAAAGTGGCTCACGCATACCGGTTATATGATAGAATTCGGGTCTCTCTTCCTTTGCTGCCGTGGAGGTTACATGAGGCCATATTGGAAGCTTGTTTTTCTGGCCGCGCTCTCCGCGCTGGCCTGTTCCTGCGTCAGGGTGCACCAGATAGACCGGGAGACCCTGTCGACCCGCATAATGCAGTTCGAGCCGATGGGCAGCCGCCAGGCCTTCATCAACGACGTCCATTCCATCAGGGAGGGCGCTTCGGGCGGGGTAGGCCAGAGCGCGGGAGGCGGCTGTGGCTGCAATTAGAAAGCTTGCGCTGGCCGGGGTCCTGGCCTTCTGCCTGCAGCGTTCGGTATCGGCCTCCACGGACATGGATTTCATCGTGAACTCCATGTACCAGTCCGGCAAGGGGGGCAAGCAGGTCTATGACGGCAGCGGCGACCAGTCGCTCACCCTCTTCGAGCCGGTGGTCTACATCAATTCCCAGATAGACCATGATACCAGCGTCTTCGGCAGCGCCGTGTTCGACGTGCTGTCCTCCGCCTCGGCAAAGGCTTTCGACTCCGGCACCGGCGCCTCCCGCGGCGGTACCGGCGGCGACGGCGAGGGCGAAGGCGGAGGCGAGGGCCTGTTCCAGGGCTGGCAGACGCGCGTGGGGGCCGAGGCCGGCTGCTCTGAACGCAAGGGCTCCTGGGCGTTCACCCCCACGGCCGGGGTCTCGCACGAACTGTCCTACAACTCGCTTCACGGCGGCCTTAACGTGCAGAAGTTCCTGGCCGAGGACAATTTCGTGCTCGCGGCCGGCTTCTTCCACTACTCCGACGAGGCGAATCCCTGGGACATCCAGAAGGGGAAGTTCGCGGGCTTCCAGTCCAAGACCACTAATTCCGCGAACGCCAGCGCCACGCAGATACTGGATGAGAGGTCCATAGTCCTGGCCGGGCTCAGCTTCACCAGGCAGAGCGGCTTCCTGGAGGGAACGCGGAACACAGTCAGCACCGGCACGGTCACGCAGCGGGCCTCGGAGCAGCTGCCGGACTCGCGCGAGAAATGGACCGCCAACGTCCGCTACGTACGCAGCCTCTCGGAGAAGCTGGCCTTCCATCTGGACTACCGGTATTATACCGATACCTGGAACATACGCGCCCATACCTGGGAGCCGTCTCTGGCCTGGTCTTTCTCGGACGAGGCCGGGACTCTCAAGCTCGGCTACCGCCGGTATTCCCAGACCGCGGCCAGGTATTACGCCGACGCGTTCCCGGCGATGAAGCCCTATATGACCTCGGATTCGGACCTCGCCGGGTTCTCGGCCGACGAAGTGTCGGCCCAGCTGGCCCTGGCTCCCGAGGGAGAGCCCGGCAGGACCGCCTGGGAATACGGCGGGACGCTGCTCTATTACAAGCGTTCCGACGGCCTTTCCGTAGCGGTGGCGCAGGCGTCGCTGACGGCGAAATTCTGATGGCCAGGCCGGTGTCCGAAAAGCGTACCCTGATGGGGTCCCCGTTCAGCATAACGGCCTACCCGGGCTCCGGCCGCCGCGTCCTCACCGAAGAGGAACTGCAGGCGGCCATCGCCACGGCCTACCAGGAGGCGGCCAGGGTGGAGGACCTGCTGACTGACTTCCGCGACAGTCCCCTTAACCGCGTCAACGCGGGAGCCGGGGGCCCCCCGGTGCCGGTCCCCCCGGAACTGTTCGACCTGCTGGATTTCGCGCTTGGCCTCTGCAGGGACTCGGCCGGCGCCTTTGACATTACTTTCGCTTCGGCGGGCATGCTCTGGCGGGAGGCTTTCCGTACCGGCGTCCCCCCTTCCGAAGCGGCCCTGGACGCCGCCCTGCGGCTGGTGGACCATTCCAGGGTGGAGCTGGACCGGAACGCCTGCACCGTCCGCCTGCCGGAGAAAGGGATGCGCATCGGGCTCGGCTCCATCGGCAAAGGCTACGGCGTGGACCGGGCCTTCCGCGTCCTCAGGGACCTGGGGTTGGAGAATATCCTGGTGGACGGGGCCGGCGATATCAGGCTTTCCTCTTCGCCGGCGGCCCCGCGGCCCTGGAGGGTGGCGATCCGAAATCCCTTCGCTGCCGACGGCCGCCCGGCAGGTTTCCTTGACCTGCGCTCCGGCGCAGTGGTGACCTCCGGGGATTACGAGAGGTTCTTCGTCCACGGCGGAAGGAAGTATCATCACGTCCTCGACGCCCGCACCGGCCGCGTGCGCGACGGGGTGGCCAGCGTGACGGTGACGGCCTCCACGGCGGCGCTGGCCAACGCCTGCTCCATCTCGGCGATGGCCCTGGGCCCCGAGGAGGGAGAGGCGTTCCTGCGGCGGCGCCGGGACGCCGGGGGCGTAATGATACTGACCTCCGGACGTGTCCTCAACTGCGGTCTCAAGCCCGGACCGGAGCTTGAAAGGAGAGAAAGATGCCACAGCTGAACTTCGAGTCTGTCTCCGTAGTCACTTTCGCGCTCGTCTACGTTTCCGGCCTGCTCACCTCTCTTACGCCCTGCGTTTATCCGATACTTCCCATCGTCGTGGGATATCTCGGCTCCCGCGAAGGCGGGGTCGGCAGCCGCCTGGCCGCGAGCATCTCCTACGTGCTCGGCCTTTCGCTGGTCTACACCTCCCTCGGCCTGGCGGCGGCGCTGAGCGGCACGCTGTTCGGCTCCGTGGCCTCCAACAACTGGGTGTACCTGGCCTTCGGGGTGATGATGCTGTTCCTCGGCGGGAGCATGATGGACTGGTACTATATTCCCATGCCGAACCTGCCCGGGATCGCCTCCGAGTCGGTGAAGAAGTCCCCCTTCCTCGGTCCGTTCGTGATGGGCCTTACCTCCGGCATGGTCGCTTCGCCCTGCACGGCTCCCGTGCTCGGCGCGCTTCTGGCATACGTCGCCGCGAAGAAGGCGGTCCTTACCGGCGGACTGCTGATGTTCACGTTCTCGCTGGGCCTCAGCACCACGCTGCTGGTGATCGGCTTCTTCGCCGGCACGCTGCTGCCCAAGTCGGGCGAGTGGATGGTCAAGGTCAAGAAGGGGCTCGCGCTGCTGATAATCGCGGCGGCCATCTATTTTATCTACACCGCCGGAACGCTGGCGTGATCACTGGAGGCAAGCATATGAGGAAACTCGCTGTAGCCGTACTCGGAGCGGTCCTGTTGTCGGCCGGCGCCCCGGCCAAGAAGGCCGCGGACGCCCCCGGGAAGGCCGAGAAGGCGGAAGCCTTCTCTCTGCCCGACCTGGACGGGAAGCAGGTGAAGCTGGAGGATGCCCTGGCCAAGGGCTACGTGGTGCTGAACTTCTGGGCCCGCTGGTGCTCTTCCTGCAAGGAGGAGATCCCTCAGCTGGCTGAGCTGATGAAGAGCCCCGGGGCGGACAAGGCCTCTTTCATCGGAGTGAACGTGGGAGATGCCGCCGATAAGGCCGGGAAGTTCGCCGCCAAGTTCAAGTATCCCTATGCCGTGGTCCTGGACAAGGACAAGGCCGTGGCCAAGAAGTACGGCGTGATGGGCCTGCCCGTGACCATGATCATAGCGAAGGACGGCCGGATAGTTTTCCGCGGATCGCGCCCGCCGAAGACCTTCGATTTTTCTAAATAGACCGCTCCGCGGCTCCGCGTTCCGGGCGGCCGGTTGAACCGGCCGGCCCGGATATGTTATTATCTGTTATATGCGGTTGAAAACCTGCCCCCGGAGGGCGGGTAAAGAAACGCAACGTATAGAGAGAACGGAGGAAAGTCCCAATGTTGAACGTAACGATGAAAAGCATGCTTGAAGCCGGAGTCCATTTCGGTCACCAGACCTACAGGTGGAATCCCAAGATGTCGCGCTACATATTCGGCGAGCGCAACGGCATCCACATACTCGATCTGCAGAAGACCGTCAAGGAGATAAAGAGGGCCTACACCTTCGTCAAGGATTCCGCGAAGGCCGGCAAGACCTTCCTCTTCGTCGGCACCAAGAAGCAGGCCAAGGAGATCATCAAGGAAGAGGCGCTCCGCGCCGACGTGTCCTTCGTGCACGAGAAGTGGCTCGGCGGCACGCTGACCAACTTCGAGACGCTGCGCAAGTCATTGCGCCGCCTCGAGGAGCTCGAGAAGTACGAGACCGACGGCCTGTTCCGCGTGATGTCCAAGAAAGAGGTTTCCCGCCTCACCAAGGAGAAGGCCCGCCTGGTGAAGCTGCTCAGCGGCATCCGCAACCTGCGCACCCTGCCGGACATCATCTTCATCGTGGACCCGATCGAGGAGGCCAACGCGCTGCGCGAGGCCCGCAAGCTCAAGATCCCCGTGGTCGGCGTCTGCGACACCAACTGCGATCCCGACATGCTCGACTGGCCGATCCCCGGCAACGACGACGCCGCCCGCTCCATCCGCCTGTTCTGCGCGACGATGGCCGACGCGGTGGTCGACGGCCGCGCCGAGGCCGAGGCCGAGAAGGCCGCCGCTTACCAGCAGCAGCAGGAGGCGTCCGCCGTAGAGGCCGGCGCCCAGCCCGAAGGCGAAGCCTACCCCGCGCAGGCCGCCGAGGAAGCCCCCGCCCAGGAAGAGCCGGTCCGCACCGAGGAATAACACAGGCGGAGACGACAGGGGGCCCGGCTCGTTCGACCGGCGCCCCCTTTTTACGGATCATACGCACCCCCAAGGAGAACTGAAATGGCAGCAATAACCAGCGAGCAGGTAATGACACTCCGGAGCCAGACCGGCGCCGGCATAATGGATTGCAAGGGCGCCCTGAACGAGGCCGGCGGCGACGTCGCCAAGGCCGTCGAGATACTGCGCAAGAAGGGCCTGGCCGGCCTCGCCAAGCGCGCCGGCCGCACCATGAAGGAAGGCGTCGTGACGGCGAAGAACGCCGGCTCCGCCTATTCCCTCCTCGAGATCAACTGCGAGACCGACTTCGTCGCGAAGAACCCCGACGTGGTGAACTTCGCCTCCCAGCTGGCCGCCGACATGCTCACCGACGTCTCCATCGCCAACCCCGCCGAGAGCGAGAAGGCCAAGGAGCGCATGCAGGCCGTGGCGCTGAAGACCGGCGAGAACATGGCCATCCGCCGCGGGGTGGTCTATACCGCCTCCGCGAATACCGCCGTGAACTATTACATACACTCCGATAACCGCAAGGGCGCGATAGTGGAGCTGGGCTACACCGGCGCGATCGCCGCCGCCAAGGCGGACCTCGAGACCCTGGCCAAGGAGCTGGCGATGCAGGCCGTGGCCATGCAGCCCCGCTACCTCCGCCCGGAGGACGTCCCCGCGGACATCGTGTCCAAGGAGAGGGAGATCTACCGCGCCAAGATGGAGAAGGACGAAGAGGAGGCCAAGGCCAAGGCCGAGGCCGCCGGGCGCCCGTACAAGGCCAAGCCGGCCGAGGCCATCGAGAAGATGCTCGAGGGCCGCGTGAAGAAGTACTTCCAGGAGTCCTGCCTGATCGAACAGGCCACGATCCGCGACTCCAAGAAGACCGTCTCCCAGGTGGTCAAGGAGC
>JAJZOZ010000151.1 GCA_021811405.1 bacterium
GCCGCAAGCTGACCGTGAACGAGGCTCGCCCGATGGAAGCCCGCCCCCGCTCCGGCGGTTTCGGCGGCGGCCGCGATCGCGGCGACCGCGGTGGCCGCGGCGGCTACGGCGACAAGTGGTAATCTAAGATCCTTTAACGGTCTTGAGCGCCCCGGGTGACCGGGGCGCTTTTTTTGTGTCCGGGCGTTAAGGGGGGATTGACAAAACTGTTATACAGATGTATAATTAAACAGTCGTATAACAAAGGAGAAGGTATGCCAAGACCACCGTCAGGGACCGACGTGAAGCTAAAGGCGGCCGGGCGCCGCCTGATACAGGAGAAAGGGCTGACCGGCTTCAGCCTCCGCGAGGCCTGCCGCCTGGCCGGCGTGAACCCGGCCATGTTCCGCTACTATTTCGGCTCCAAGGACGAGTTCGTGAAGGTAGTGATGAAGGAAATGTACGACGAATTTATGCTAAATTTCAAGGCGGGGGTATCCGCGGCCGGCACGCCGCGGGAAAGGCTCAAGAACGCCCTGGTGGAAGTGGGGCGCTTCGCGCAGGGCATCCGCAAGGCCGCGCCGATGATCTTCTCCGACCTGGCGCAGGGCAAGAAGGAGGCCTTCGGCTTCTTCAGCGCCAACTTCACGGAGCACGTGGGGCAGGTGGCCCTGCTGGCCATGGAGTGCCGCTCTTCCAGCGCGGTGAAGGGGCGCACCGTCCCCTACATGGTCGCCGCGATGCTGCCGGTGATGGTCTTCCCGGTGATAGTCGCCGGCATACTGGAGCGCAACGGCGTGGACGCCCTCGCCGGGACGCCGTTCCGCAAGCTCAGCGCGGAGCTTTTTTCCGGGGAAGGCATAGCCGAGCGGGCCGAGATAGCTCTGAGGGGGGTGGGCTTGTGAAAAGGCTTCTTATTATATTCCTTACTTTGTCCATGCCAGCCGCCGCGGCAGAGTTCAGGGTTTCGCTGAAAGCAGCGGAGGACGGCGCGCTGGCCCGCTCGGGCCAGTACCGCGCGGCCCGGCTGGAGGCGGGGGCCGCCAGGGCCGCCCAGGCGGCGGCTTCCAGCCTGCTCTACCCGCGCCTGAGCCTGGAGGGCAGCCTGAGATACACGGCAGTCATCCCGGAGATAGCCCTGCCCAAGGCAATGGGCGGCGCCAGGCCGCTCGGCGACAACTGGGGCTACTCCATAGGCCCTACCGCCTACTGGACGCTGGACGCCGGGGCGCTGCGCTACGGCCGCGAGGCCGCCGGGCGGCTGGCCGCCGCCCGCACGGAGGAAGAGGAGGCCGCGCGCCGCCAGGCGCTGCTCTCCGGCCGCTCCTCCTATTTCAGGCTGCAGCTGGCGCTGGAGAAGGTCTACCTGATAGCCGAGAACCTGCAGCTTTCGCTGAGCCAGCTCTCCGACGTGGAGGCCGGGGTGAAGGCCGGCACCCGCAGCAGGCTGGACGGCCTCAGGGCCAGGCAGGAGGTCACCGACCGCCGCCGGGACCTGCTGCGGGCGCGCGCGGCCCTGGCGGACGTGGTCAAGGAGTTCGCCTTCGTCACCGGCATCGAGCCGCCGGCCGGGGCCGGGCTGCCCATAGATTCGCGCATGGCCGGGCGCGACTACGCGGGCGACACCTTCGCCGGCCTGATAGTCGGCGCGGAATCCTACCTGGACATCCTGCCGCGCCTGCTGCCGGCGGCCGGGCGCGGGCCGGACGCCTCCCAGCCGGCGGTGCGGGCGCTGGAGGAGCGCGGCAAAGCCTTCAGGGCCGCCGCCGGCGCCTACAAGGCGGAGAAGCTGCCGCGGCTCACGCTGACCGCCCGCAGCTCCATAGATTATCCGAACGGGCCCAACCTCTATTCCTTCCTGCAGAACTACGCCGGGCTGTCGCTGAGCGTGCCGCTGTTCGAGAAGGGCCGGCTGGGGGAACGGGAAAAAGAGAGCCTGCTGAGCGCGCAGGCGGCCGGAGAACGCCGGGAAGAGGCCGCCCGCGCCGCGGCCCGCGAGTACGACACGGCCCTCGACGACTATTCCGCGCTGATGGAGGAGCAGTCCATCAACATCGACGCCGTGGACGACGCGTCGGCCGCCGCGAAGCTGGCTTACGAGGCGTACAAGGCCGGCAGCCTTACCTGGCTGGAGGTGGAGAGCGCCAATCTGAAGGAGCTGCAGGCCAAGACCACGGCCGCGTCCGCCAACGCGGAGATACTGCTGAAGCTGGCCCTGCTGGACAGCCTTTCCGGGAGCGTGAACTGAACATGAAAAAGAAGATACCAGTGCTGATAATAGCGGCGGTCCTCGCGGTCATACTGCTGAAGCTGAAGAACAACGGCGCTTTCCGGTACGCCGGCACCGTAGAGGCCACGGAAACGGACCTCTCGGCCCGCATCCCGGGCGTCATCGAACGCTACGGGGCAGCCGAGGGCGAGAGCGTTAAGAAGGGGCAGGTCATAGCCGCGCTCGACTGCGCCGACCTGAAGCTCGCCGCCGGGATAGCCGCGGACGACTTCAAGAGGGCGGAGGAGCTTTATAAGAGCGGCTCCGCGTCGAAAGAGAATTACGACCGCCTGAAGTACAGGCGCGACGATACCGCGCTGAAGGTGGACTGGTGCGCCGTGAAGTCGCCGGTGGACGGCAAACTGCTCTACTCGTACCACGAGAAGGGGGAACTGGTGGCCCCGGGGACGAAGCTGGCCACCGTGGCGGACCTGTCCGAGGTCTGGGAATACGTCTACGTGCCGCACGACATGCTGGCGAAGCTGAGGACCGGCATGGAGGTGAGCGGCTACCTGCCGGAGGCGGCCGACAGGGAGTTCCGGGGGCGGATCTCCGTGATCTACCCCGAGGCGGAGTTCACGCCGAAGAACGTGCAGACCCGCAAGGAGCGCACCCGGCTGGTCTTCGCGGTAAAGGTCACCTTCCCGAACCCGGACGAGGTCCTCAAGCCGGGCATGACGCTGGAGATAAAGCTGCCGGACTGATATGTACTCCATACGCACGGAAGAGCTGGGGAAATCCTTCGGCCGCGCGAAAGCGCTGGACGGGGTCTCCTTCGACTTTTCCGCCGGCCTGCTGCACGGCCTCATCGGCTCGGACGGCGCCGGCAAGACCACCACGATGCGCCTGCTGGCGGGCCTGCTGCGTCCCTCGGCCGGGCATATACGCTATTACCTCGACGGAAAGGAGAGGCCGTTGGGCGAGGTGCGCCCGGTAATGGCTTACATGCCTCAGCAGGCGAGCCTCTACCCGGACCTTTCCGTGGCCGAGCACCTGGAGTTCTTCCGCGAGCTCTACCGGCTCTCACCGGAGGAGTACCGGAAGCGCTCGGCGGAGCTGCTGGAGATAACCCGGCTGGGCAGGTTCCGGGAGCGCCGGGCGGGCCAGCTCTCGGGCGGCATGTACAAGAAGCTCGGGCTGATGTGCGCGCTGCTGCAGTCCCCGGCGGCGCTGCTGCTCGACGAGCCCACCAACGGCGTGGACCCGATCAGCCGCCGCGAGTTCTGGGAGCTGCTCTACGGCCTGGCGGAGCGGAAGATACTCATAATAGTCTCCACTGCCTACATGGACGAGGCCGAGCGCTGCTCGCGCGTGCACCTGCTGGAATCCGGGCGCCTGCTGGCCTCGGGCGAGCCCAGGGCCGTGCTCCGGGAGGCCGGCGCGTCCAGCTTCGAGGAGATATTCATAAAGGGGGCGGCGAGATGAGCTCCTGCGCCCTGGAGGTGAAAGGCCTCTCCATAAAGTTCGGGGATTTCACCGCCGTGGACCATGTCTCCTTCAGCGTAGACAAGGGGGAGATCTTCGGCTTCCTCGGCGCCAACGGCGCCGGCAAGACCACCACGATACGCATGCTCTGCGGCCTGCTGGTCCCCAGCTCCGGCAGCGCCACGGTGGGCGGCCTGGATTTCTCCGACGGCGGCAGGGCCATAAAGGGCATAGTGGGCTACATGTCCCAGAAGTTCACGCTCTATAACGACCTCACTGTCGGGGAGAACCTGGATTTCGCGGCCGGCCTGAGGAAGCTGGACCCCGCCTACGCCGCAAAGCGCAGGAAGGAGCTTTTCGACCTGACAGGCTTCGACAGGCCTCTTTCCACCATGGTGCGCTCCCTGCCGGGGGGCATAAAACAGGAGCTGGCGCTGGCCGCGGCGATGCTGCACGACCCGGAGCTGGTCTTCCTCGACGAGCCCACCTCCGGCGTGGCGCCGGCCGCCCGCGCCCGGTTCTGGGCCCTGATCCGCAAGGTGACCGCCCTGGGCAAGACCGTGATAGTGACCACGCATTACATGGACGAGGCGGAGCAGTGCGGCCGTATAGCGCTGATGCGCACCGGCAGGCTGATAGCGCTGGGCTCCCCGGACGAGCTGAAGGCCTCGGCGTTCCCCGGGCCCATGGTGGAGCTGGATTTCAAGGGGCCGGCGCCGGCGGAGTTCCTGCGCGGCCTGCAGAAGGCCCCAGGCCTGCTGGAGCTGTCCCCGCACGGGATGCGCTGGCACGCGGCTTTCTCCGACGTGGCGGCCCTTGAGGCCGCCCTGGCGGGCCTGCCCCGCGGCGCGGCGCGGGACCCGATAAAACCGTCGCTCGAGGACGTCTTCATAAGGCTGGTGGAGGGCAAGGAGAGATGAAAGGCTTCAACGTCCACAGGGCCTGGTCGGTGGCGCGCAAGGAGGTCATGCACGTCCTGCGCGACCCGTTCACGCTGGCCCTCGCCCTCGGGCTGCCGGTGATGCTGGTGACCTTCTTCGGCTACGCGATAGATTACGAGGTGAAGAATCTCTCCCTAGCCGTCTCGGACCGGGACAACGGCCCGGCCGCCCGCCGGCTGAAGGAGATCTTCGCCGCTTCAGGCTATTTCCGGCTGAAGCCTTCGGCCGGCCCGGTGGAGATGCTGGACTCCGGAGAGGCCGACGCGGCCCTCTTCATAAAGCCGGACTTCTCCCGGGACGCGGGCGCCGGCAAGCCCGCGGCGGCCCAGTTCGTCCTGGACGGCAGCGACAACTCCAAGGCCGCCGTGATGATGGGTTACCTGCCCGGCATACAGGCCGCGGCCGCGGCGCGCCTGGCCGGCGCGCGTGCCCGGGCGCCGGCTTCGCTGGAGACGCGCTTCCTGTACAACCCTGAGCTCAACAGCCGCTGGTTCACTATCCCGGGGCTGGCCGCGATAATCATCGGCCTGCTGGCCATCATGCTGACCGCGATGACCGTGGCCCGCGAGTGGGAGAACGGCTCCATGGAGCTGCTTCTTTCCACCCCGGTGCGCCCGCTGGAGATAATCATCGGCAAGCTCGCGCCCTACGGCGCGCTGGTGCTGACCGGGGTCTTCTTCGTCTACCTTACCTCGCGTCTCGTCTTCGGCGTGCCGTTCGCGGGCTCCCACCTGCTGTTCCTGCTGGCCTGCGTGCTGTTCATAGTGGCGGCCCTCTCGCAGGGGCTGTTCATCTCGGTGGCCACCCGCCAGCAGCAGGTGGCCATGCAGCTCTCCATGATAACCGGCCTGCTGCCCAGCATGCTGCTGTCGGGGTTCATCTTCCCGGTGGAGAGCATGCCGGCGTTCTTCAGGTATTTCACGATGCTGCTGCCGCCGCGCTGGTTCATGGCCGCGGCGCGCGGCATCTACCTGAAGGGGGCGGGGCTGCGGGAACTGGCG
>JAJZOZ010000152.1 GCA_021811405.1 bacterium
ACCGCCCTCTCGTGGAGGGGCTGCTCTCCGGGGTTTATGCCGCGGGCGGCGCCGTGCACGGCCCGTTCTGGATGACCGGCGGCGTGGAGGAGGTCGTTTCCAACGAGCCGTACTGGGAGGAGGGCGACGACCTCAAGGAACAGATACGGAAGCTCGAGGAGGAGCACCTGGCCCTCGAGGCGGAGAAGGCCTCGCTGCAGCCGCAGCTGGAGGCCGCGCGCGCCGAGGAGGCCGCCGCGGAGGAGAAGGCCAGGACCTTAGACATAGAGTTCCACAAGAACGGCACCGAGGTGTCCGGCGCCGAGGAGGACCTGCGGCTCAAGCGCGAGAACCTGGCGCTGGCGCGCTCCGAGAAGGAGAAAGCCGAGAACGACATAGTCCGGGCCGAGGCGGAGTTCGCCGCGCTGCAGGAGGACAAACAGGCCGCGGCCGCCGCCACGGAGGCCAGGCGGGCCGAGCAGGCGGCCCTGGGCGGGCGCAAGGACGCGCTGCACCTGGACTTCGCCCACAAGAAAGAGGAACTGGGCACCAGCAAGGCCAACCTGGACAACTACCGCCAGAACCTCGAGGCGCTGAAGGGCGAGCTGGCCCGCGCCGAGGGCGATCTGGCCTCGCTGACCGAGGAGAAGTCCCATTTCGAAGGCCAGCGCGCCGAGCTGGCCGCCCGCGCGGCCAGGTATTCCGCGGAGATAGAGGCCGCCAAGGTCAGGAACTCCGAGCTGATGCACGACCTGGCCGAGAAGGAGATCATAGACCGCGCGATGGAGGACGAGCTCAACGTGATGCGCGGCGACCTCGCCCGCCTGAACGCGAACATCGCCGACAACCGCTCCCTCGCGGCCGAGAACGACCGGATCCGCTACCAGATAGAGACCGAGCTGGCCACTATAGCCGCCCGCGCCGAGGAGACGGCCAAGCGCATGTCGGACGAGTGGGGCGTTACCCCGGCCGAGGCGCGCGAGCGCTACGCCGGAGTGGAGGCCGACCACGACAGGGTGTTGTTCCTGCGCCGCCGCATCCAGGAGATGGGCAACGTCAACATGACGGCCCCCGAGGAGTACGAGGCGCTGACGCAGCGCTATAACTTCATGAACTCCCAGGTGGAGGACCTGAACCGCGCGAAGGCGGACCTGCGCTCGGCGATCAACAAGATCAACGACACCACGCGCGAGAACTTCAAGACCACGTTCGACAAGGTGCGCGGCTACTTCAAGGAGATCTACTCGCTGCTGTTCAACGGCGGCGAGGCCGACCTGATCCTGACGATGCCGGACAACCTGCTCGAGACCGGCGTGGAGATCATGGCCCACCCGCCCGGCAAGAAGCTGGTCAGCATCTCGCAGCTTTCGGGAGGCGAGAAGGCGCTGACCGCGCTGTCGCTGCTGTTCAGCTTCTTCCGCGTGAACCCGTCGCCGTTCTGCATCATGGACGAGGCCGACGCCCCGCTGGACGAGGCCAACGTGGAGCGCTTCGTGCGCCTGATCAAGGAGTTCGCGCCGACGACCCAGTTCATCGTGATCACGCACAACAAGCGCACGATGGAGGCCGCGGACACCCTTTACGGCGTGACGATGGAGGAGCTCGGGGTCAGCAAGCTGGTCTCCGTGGACCTCAAACGCGCCGAGAACATGGCGGCCAACGAGCCGGAGGCTGCAGGCATAGTCTGACCCGGATGAGATACGGCGTATTCTCGGACGTGCACGGCAATTTCGAGGCCCTCAAGGCCGTGCTCGATTTCTACCGCAAGAACGGCATCGAGAACTTCATCTGCTGCGGCGACATCGTAGGCTACGGCCCGCAGCCGCAGGAGTGCGCGGCGGCCCTGCTGGCGCTGAAGAACATGACCGCCGTGCTGGGCAACCACGACGCCGCCGTGGTGGGCAAGATGGACGTGAAGTGGTTCAACCAGAACGCCGCCTGGGCCATAGATTTCTCGCGCTCCAACCTCAGCGGCGAGGCCATGGATTTCATCGCCCGCCTGCCGGAGCGGGTCGAGACGGCGGACTTCACGCTGGTGCACGGCTCGCCCCGCAAGCCGCTGACCGAGTACCTGCTCAGCGAGCTGCAGTTCACGGACAACCTGCAGGCCTGGGCCGTATCGCCCTGCTTCATAGGCCACAGCCATATGCCGCTCTATTTCCGCAACAGCCGCGACACCGGCCTGCCGGCGGCGGACTTCATGCGGTCGATGGACCGCATAGCCCTGCCCCCCGGGCCCGTGATCTTCAACCCGGGCTCGGTGGGCCAGCCGCGCGACGGGGACCCGCGGGCCTCCTGCGGCATCTACGACACGGAGAGGAAGATCTTCGACCATTTCAAGGTATTTTACGACGTGGGCGCCACCCAGCGGCGCATGGGCGACCTGAGGATGCCCGGAATGCTGGCGGAGCGCCTGAGCTACGGATATTGAACATGCCATTGGACATACTTATAGTCGACGACGACAGGAACTTCATAGAGACGCTGCGCGACGGGCTCAAGCTGAAGAACGTGGAGGCCTCGGTGCGGGTGGCGGCCTCGGCCAGGGAAGCCCTGGACGCGCTTTCGGCCTCGGCGCCCTCGGTGATCATACTGGACGTGCAGCTGCCGGACATGCACGGCATAGAGTTCCTGAAGCTTATCCGGGACTCGGCCCGCCTCCGGGAAGTGCCGGTGGTGTTCATCTCGGCCAAGTACACGGAGCCGGCCGACCGCTCCGAGGCCATGCTGGCGGGCGCCGGCGCCTTCTTCTCCAAGCCGGTGGACATTGAGCTGCTCTGGAAGGAGCTTCAGTACCTGCTGAAGCGCTCCGGGCGCTAGTTTTTTTGCGCTTGACGGGCCGCGCGAAGTCTTATAACATGAAGGTGACCACGCGGCACCCCTGGAAATTTCGAATTCACGATACTTGATTGAGAGGTAAACTATGTCCGAGATACAGCTGAACGACGCCAATTTCGAGCAGGAAGTGGAGAAGAGCGACATGCCGGTGCTGGTGGACTTCTGGGCCCCCTGGTGCGGCCCCTGCCGGATGCTGGCCCCGGTCATCGAGGAGCTGGCGAAGGAATACGCCGGCAAGGTGAAGGTCTGCAAGCTCAATACCGACGAAGCGCAGGACACCGCGGGCAAGTACCGCATCTCCGCCATCCCCACCGTCCTGATCTTCAAGAAGGGCGAGCTGGTGCAGCAGCTGGTGGGCCTGCAGCCCAAGGAAGAGATCAAGAAGCACCTCGACGAGCTGCTGTAAAGGCGGCCGGAGAAAGCGGCGGAAAGCCCCGGGGTTTTCCGCCGCCTCCCCGCGCTCTTCCAAGCGATAGCCCCGGCTCCCTCCCTTTTTCAGAGACTTTCCCGCACTTTTCACGATGCCGAACAAGCGCGTTTACATCATAGACGCCCATGCCTTCCTGCACAGGAGCTACCACGCCCTGCCGAAGTTCTCCACTTCCAAGGGCGAGGAGGTCGGGGCTCTGTTCGGTTTCACCCGCCTGCTGCTGAAGATACTCCGCGAGCGGAAGCCGGAATACCTGGCGGTCTGCTTCGACTCGAAGGGCGGCACTTTCAGGGACGACCTGTACGGCGATTACAAGGCCAACCGCCCCGATACCGACCCGGGGCTCGTCGGCCAGCTGATAACCGCGCGCGACCTCGTGAAGGCGCTGGGGCTCAAGGGGCTCTATCTCAAGGGCTATGAGGCGGACGACATCATAGCCACGCTGGCCCGCCGCGCCGCCGCCGCGGGCATGGAGGCGGTGATAGTCTCCGGCGACAAGGACGCGGCCCAGCTGGTGGGCGAGCGGGTCAAGATGTGGGACGGCAACTCCCCGGAGTTCTCCGGTCCCGAGGCGGTGGAGAAGAAGTACGGCGTGCCCCCGGGCCTGCTGCCCGACTATTTCGCGCTGACCGGCGACTCGTCCGACAACGTTCCGGGAGTGGCCGGCGTCGGACCCAAGAGCGCCTCCAAGCTGGTGCAGACCTACGGTCCTCTGGAGAAGATACTGGCCGCGGCCATGGACCCGGCCCTGGCCGCCAAGGACAAGGCGCTGGCGAAAGTGGCGAAGGACATGGAGAACGCGCGCCTTTCCCGGCGGCTCGTGACCCTGGAAGCCGACGCGCCCGTAGAGGAGGGGCTGGATATCCTGAAGCCGGCCCCGCCCGGAGGGGCCGAGCTGGAGGAGATGGCGCGGCGCCTGGAGTTCAAGGACCTGCTGGCCCTGGCCGGGCAGGCTCCGGCGGAGCACAGGCCCGTGGAGTTGCCGCCGGTAAAGGGTCCGCAGGAACTGATGCGTTCCCTTCCCGAGACGGTCTCCCTGGCGGCCTTTCCCGACGGCCTGGTCCTGGGCTCCGCTAATGGCGTCTGCGTGCTGCGTCCCGGTTTCTTCGGCGCCGAGGAAGGAAAAGCCGCGGCCAGGCTGCTGGCCGATGAAAAACATCTGAAGATATGTTTCGGCCTGAAGCAGGGCATGCGCCTGCTGGACCTGCCGGCAGGCTTCCTGCCGGAGAACTATTTCGAGGCCGAGCTGGCCTCGTCGCTGCTGGCGGCCGGTGGGCGCAGGACGGCCCTGCCCCAGCTGCTCTTCGAGCGCCAGGGCCTGCCGCTGCAGATGCCGGGCTCCGACGAGGAGAAGGCGCAGGCCTGCGCCGCCCTGCCGGAGCTCTGGCACAAGCTCAAAGGGGAGCTGGAGGCGGCGGGGATGTGGGACGTCTACTCCGGGCTGGAGCTGCCGCTGCTGCCGGCGGTCTATTCCATGGAGCGCACCGGTGCCGCCGCCGACACCGCGCTGCTGGGCGAGCTCTCCTCCCGCTTCGAGAAGGAAATGACCGGGCTGCAGGCGAAGGCCGACGAGCTCACCGGCACGCAGACCAACCTGAACTCGCCCAAGCAGGTCGGCTTCCTGCTCTACGAGAAGCTGAACCTGGGGCTGGGCGAAGCCCAGAAAAAACGCTTCAAGAACAAGGACGGCTATTCCACCAACGAGGAGGCGCTGAACTACCTGAAGGCCGCCCACCCTGTGGTGCCGCTCATCCTGGAGTACCGCGAGGTCTCCAAGCTGAAGTCCTCGTTCGTGGACAACCTGCTCGCGGCGGCCGGGCCCGACGGCCGCATCCATACCACTTTCGACCAGCTGGGCGCGGCCACCGGCCGCTTCTCCAGCTCCAGCCCGAACCTGCAGAACATCCCGGTCCGTTCGGAGTCCGGCCTGCTGGTCAGGAAATGCTTCGTCGCGCGGGACGGCTTCGAGCTGCTGTCCGCCGACTATTCGCAGATAGACCTCAGGGTGGTCGCCCATCTTTCCGGCGACAGGAACCTGATAGAGGCCTTCAGGAACGGCGAGGACATCCACCTGCGCACGGCGGCGGAGATCTTCCACTGCGCGCCCCAGCTCGTGACCCAGGAGATGCGCCGCGCGGCGAAGGCCATAAACTTCGGCATAGTCTACGGCAAGACGGCGCAGGGCCTCTCGCAGGACCTGGGCATCAGCCGCGCCGAGGCCTCGGCCTACATCAAAAAATACTTCGAGGCCTGCCCGGGCGTGAAGGAGTGGAGCGAGCGCACCGTGGCCGAGGCCAAAAAGACCGG
>JAJZOZ010000153.1 GCA_021811405.1 bacterium
GCGTGGACGAGGCCGCGGCGGAGGCGTCGCGGGACATGGCCCTCTGCTCCCCGGCCTTGGAGGCCTCTTCCTCGTAGTAGCTGTTCTGGAAAAGGTCAGGGTTGTACACCGGCTTGGAGGAAGGGCCGATGTAGTTGTAGACCGTGCCTATGCCGACGGCCAGGGTGGCGCCGCCTAGCACCATGCCGACTATGCCGGCCTTGGTGGCGAAGAGCCCGCCGAGACCGCCGGCCGAGCCCATGCCGGAGGAGGCCCCGCCCATCGCGGACGAGCCGCCCCCGCCGAAGAGGTTGGAAAGCGAAGAGAGGAAGCCGCCCTTCTTCTCTTCTTTCTTGTTATAGTCGTTCATAACTCCTCCAGAATTCAGCGTAAAATCAAGCCGCTGCCCCGAAAACCGCGCCCAGGACCATCTTTAAAACCATCTGTATTATCATCATCTTCATCTGCTGCTTCATCTCGTCGTCTTTATTGGTGACGTCCTTCGGCGTAGGGGGCGTCACCTTGGTCTTGTTGAGGTTGGGATCGTTCTTCTTGAGGTCCTGGGCGGCCTCCCCCATCTTCAGGCCGGACAGCACCGCCGCCTGCTCGGCGGCCCCGTCGAGGTCCATGCTCTTGGCGCCGGTGCCGCCGGAGCCGAAGGCCGCGCTGGCGCCGCCCCTGGCCTCGTCCATGGAGGGCGTCTTGGCGGACAGCTCGCTTTTCTTGGCGCTGTCGCTCAGGACGGCGGCGAGGGCGTTCTTCTTGTCCACCACCGAAGGCTTCTTCAGGTCGGCCGGCGCCACGGGGGCGAACTCGGCCTTGTTATTGCCGGAGCCGAAGAACTTGTTGTGCAGGCCGCCGGCGGTCATGGAATTGGAGTTGCCGCCCGTTATGGAGGCGGCCGCGCGCAGCTTGCCGGCCGAAGCGAGGCCGGGATCGCCGGCGGAAGCCGAGCCGCCGGGGGCAGGGGCCGAGACTCCGGCCGAAGCCGGGGCGCCGGAGGCCGGGGCCGCGGCGGAAGCGTCAGCCGGCTCGTCGCCGCCGGGGCCGGACTGGAAGAGGGAGGAGGCTATGTTCTCGCCGGAAGTCGCGGGGTTGTAGATCATCTCGCCGCTGAGCGGGGAGCCGGGGGCGCCGCCCTCGGAGGAAATGTCGCTGCCCAGCAGGCCGATATCGGCCACCTTGGACTTGAAAGGATTGCCGGCGGTGACCGAGGAGTCCAGCGAGGAGTTGCTCATCAGCGGCAGGGAGATCCACATGGCTATCATTACCACGGCCACGGTAGCGCCTATGGCGTACTGTTTGGTCTTGTTCTGCCTGGCCTGGAAGTTTATCATAACCCCGCCCTTTATATCGCCCGAGACCCGCAAAAATAACTTTAAACTTTTCCTGACACAGCCCCCTCGGGCGTTCAGGTCAAAGTTGATACAGTGATGTTATAGCAGACGAAGTTTGACTTGTCAAGGGCCGCCTCAGGGCCCGCCGCCGAATTCCACCGGCTTCCCGTTGGCGGTGCTGCTCACCGGGGTGAAAGGCGGATCGCCGCCGGGGTTGACCTTCATAGTGTCGCTGTAAGTGAACGTGTTGCCGTTGGCGTCGGTCTGCGTCCCGCTGTAAGTGACGCACCAGCCGCCGTCGCATTTATCGTATTGCGCCTGGTTATCCTTATAAGTGCCGCCGCCGTCGGCCGTGGGGCAGCCGTCGGGACAATATTTGCCTTCCGGAGGCTTCTGGTTGCTGCCCATGGCCACCACGCTTTCCGGCGGCTTGTTCGGGTCGCCCTGGTCGGCGGAGGCCGCCGTGACGTCGCCGGGCTTGCTGCCGGGGTTCGTCAAGGCTTTGCCGGCCTCATCCGTGAGAGCCTTGGCGAGGTCCTTCTTCATCTCGGCTTCGGCGTCCTTCTTCTTGTTGGGGTCCTGGTCTATATCGGCCGCGCCTGCGGCCTTCTCCATCTTGGGCACGTCGGGGGCGCCGAAGGTGTTGGCCTTGTCCATCTTGAGGTTCTCTATTTCGCCGCTCTTGATCTTGTCCAGGCTCACCAGACCGGACTTGTTGTAGGCCAGTTGGCCGCCGGTGGCGCTCTTGGCGCCGCCGACCCCGAAGCTCTGGTTCCATTTGTCCCTGGCCGTCATGGCCGAGCCGGACTGCAGGCCCTGGCTCAGCAGCGCCCTGGCGTTCTTGAGCGAGGCCAGCGTACCCTTGTCCGCGGCGCCCGCCTTGCCGGCGTGGGCGGAAGCCGATACGGAAGTCTCCCCGGACTCGGAGCCCTCACCGAAGCGCGTCAGCCCCGCGGAGGATTTGGAACCGGCGCCGCCCAGGCCGCCCACCCCGGACATGGACTTCTGGGCCATTTTAGAGATATTGGTGGGGGCCGACGGCCTGGAAGCCGGGGCCGAAGCCGAGGCCCTGGAACCGTCCTTGGCCATCCAGTCTGAAATATCGGGGGAAGAAGAAGGAGCGCCGTTCGGCGGGGTAACTCCGCGGGCCTCGAGGCGCTTTACCGCGGCTTCCTTCATCTCGTCGTCGTAAGTGGTTATGCCCAGGGTCTTGAACAGCGGGGTGACCGCGTCGCGCACCGAGAAGCCGTAGGAGAACGAGTTCTTCCCGTTCTTGCCGGTCAGGTCGTTAGAGCCCTGGATAACGAAGAACAGAAAAACGCCGCCGCCGGCGAATAGGAAAGCCAGCACCGAGACGATCAGCGCTTTTTTCCTGTTATCGGAACTGTTGCCCATAGCGATAGCCCCCTGGGGCCGACAAAAAAGAACTCCCGCTTTTCACCCTTCCCCTCAGCGGGGAAACTGAAAAATCAGGTTCTTACAGATAGAGTGTAGCAGACGGAACCCGTATTTTCAAGGCCTAAAATTAAAGGGCCCGCGAATTGACGCGGGCCCTTTATCCGGAGCGCTCAGGGGCTCAGCAGGACTGAACGCAGGCGCAGTCGGGCAGGCCGGCGTGCTTCTGCGCTATCTGCGCGGCCAGCTCGTCGACCAGGTTAAGGTCGGCCTCCGTGGGCATGCCTTTTACCATGACCGGCTTCAGCACCTCGGCCTTGATGTTCGGGATCATCCCGGCTATGGTCTCCACGGCCTTCCCCCCCCAGCCGAAAGATCCCACTACGGAGACGAACTTGGCCTTGGGCCTGATAAGGTTCGCCAGGTAGGCCGCGTAGACCGTCTTGGGGTGCGGCCCCGTCAGCACGGTGGGCGTGCCTATAACTATGGTAGCCGCGTCCACCAGCGACATGGCCACGCGCCCCTCGTCCATATGCTCCAGGTTCAGCTTCTCCACGCAGACGCCGGCCTCCTGGAGGCGGCTGACCAGGCGGTTGACCAGCATATAGGTGCTGCCGTGCATGGAGACGTAGGCCACCACGGCCTTGTTGCGGGGTTCGCCGACCGCCCAATCCTTGTAGAGGTCCAGAACGAACCGGGTGTTGCAGTGCACCGGCCCGTGGCTGGGAGCTATGAAGGAAATATCGTACTTGGCCAGCTTCTCCAGGTGCGACTTGATGTTGGAGCGGAACGGCATCATGATCTCCGCGAAGTAGCGCTTCATCGGGTCGTGGACGCGGTGCTCCTCGGAGAACAGCTCGCCCGTGGCGAGGTGGGAGCCGAAGAAATCGCACGAGAACAGCACCTTGTCCTCGCGCAGCCAGGTGCACATGGTCTCGGGCCAGTGCACCCACGGGGTATAGACGAACTCCAGGGTCTTGCCGCCGAGCTCCAGCGTCCCGCCGTCCTTCACCTCGATGATCTTTTCCGCGGGCAGGTGCAGGTGGGTCATCAGGAACTCGCGGCACTTCGGGTTGGTCACCACCATGGCCCCCGGGTAGCGCCGCAGCACCTCCGGGATAGAGCCGGAATGGTCCTGCTCGGCGTGATGCGAGATCACGTAGTCCACCCTGTCCACGTCCCTCAGGAAATCGAAAAGGACCTCCGCCTTCTCCGGGTCCGCTGTGTCCAGCAGGGCGGTCTTCTCCGAGCCTTTCACCAGGTAGGCGTTGTAGCTGGTGCCCTCCGGCAGCGGTATCAGCGAGTCGAACAGCTCGCGGTTGAAATGGTTCACTCGCAGCGAGAAGACGCCTTCGGTTATCTTCGCAGGTTTCATATCACCTCTCCGTTCGTCACCTAGTCTGGCCGCCGGTCCCCGGCGGAAAAAGCGTAAACGGGCCGCGCCCGCTCAGGGCAGCGCCTCCAGTATCCGGCGCGCGAAATCCGCCAGCGTGGCGTCGCGCGCGCCCATCACGGCTATAATGTCCCCTGGCCTGGCCAGAGCGGCCAGCGCGGCCGGCACGTCCGCCCGGTCCTCGTAGAAGGCGGTCCTGCGCCCTTTCGCCGCCACCGCGTCGGCGATGTCCTTCGAAGAGATGTTCTTCGTCACGGTGCCGCCGGCGTAATAGATCTCCGGCATTATCAGCATGTCCTCAGGGTTCAGGCCCGCGGCGAAGCTCTCTATCAGCTCGTCCTTCAGGTGCCTCGTGGGGGTGAAGCCGTGCGGCTGATAGACGGCCAGCACCCGGCGGCCGGCGGCCTGGTGCAGCGCCGCCAGCAGCGCGGCCACCTTGGCGGGGTTATGGGCGTAGTCGTCGATGACGGTAACGCCCTTCTTCTCCCCCACCAGCACGAAGCGGCGCTCCACGCCGCGGTAGCCCCTCAGGGCCTCGGCGCAGGTATCCAGGCTTACGCCGTAAAGCGAAGCCGCGGCGCAGGCCGCCAGCGCGTTCTCGATATTGTAGCGGCCTGGCGCCGGGAGCTCGAACGGCGTGCCGTTGATCCTGAACGACGAGGAGAAGGGGCCGTGAACGATCCCCGTCACCTTCCAGCCGGGAGAGTCGAAGCCGAAGGCCGGCGCGGCAGGCAGCAGCGCCCTGGCCGCCGGGTCGTCCGCGTTGACCAGCAGGCGGCCGCAGTGGCCGGCGAACTCCGAAAAGATGCCGTTGAGCACCGCCACGTCCTTGTGGTCCTTGCTGATGTTGAGCAGCACGCCTGTGCGGGGCCGGTAGCGGACTATGGTGCCGTCGGACTCGTCGGCCTCCACTACGAGGACCTTCCCTTTTCCCCTGTACGCGTTGCCGATAAGGCCGCGCTCCTTCAGCGTGCCCAGCGCGCCGCCGGTAATGATCGAAGGTTCCAGCCCCGCCTTCTCCAGTATGGTGAAGACCATCGCGGCCACGGTGGACTTGCCGCTGGTGCCGGCCACGGCTATCGTGTCCGCCTCCCCGACCTTGGCGGCCAGCAGCTCGGAGCGGTGCGTTATCGCCAGGCCCAGCTCTTTCGCCTTCCTGACCTCGGGGCTGCTGTCCTCTATGGCGGTGGAAAGCACCAGCTCGGAGACGGACCCGTTCATGGCCGAGCCGTCCTGGGGCAGCACCTTTACGCCGAGCTTTTCGAGCGCGGCTTTGACGCCGAGGTTCCGGCCGCGGTCGAAATCGCGGTCGGAGCCGCTGACCTTGCGGCCTTCCATGGCCGCCACCTGGGCCAGCGCGCTCATGCCGACGCCGCCTATGCCGGAGAAATGCACCGTGTCACGCATCGGTACTATTATCGCCAATTA
>JAJZOZ010000015.1 GCA_021811405.1 bacterium
CCGAGCGCGAGCGCTTCGAGAGGACTTTCGAGGAGATCTCGGCCAGGTTCCGCGAGTCCCAGTTGGAGATAGTGGGGCTGAACGCGGAGCTGCGCAAGGCGGCCGAGTCCGCTACCGCCAGGGAGGCGGCCGTCACCCGCGAGCTGCTGGAGGCCAAGTCCGCTTTCGAGAAGGAACTGCCGGCCCGCGTCGACGAGGCCGTAGCCGCGCGGACCGCCGCGCTGGTGGAGGCTATAGAGGTGGTCAAGGCCGAGAAGACCGACCTCGCCGCCGCCATTATAGGGAAAGAAGAAGAGATAAAGGGGTTGAAGGAAAGCGCCGCGCGCGACAGCGCGGAGATAGAGACGCGGCTGCTCGCGGAGTATTCGGACGCCCTGGAGGCCAAGCGGGCCGAGATCGCCAAGTCCTACGCTTCGATGCAGGCCGCTCTCGAGGAGGATTTCAGGCAGCGCCGCGCGGCCATGGAGAAGGAAAGCTCGGTAATGATGGCGCGCCTTTCCCAGGAGAACGCGGCGATGCGTGACGCGCTGGAGAAGATGAACGCCGCCGCCGGGTCCGCCAACGCCAAAGCGGCGGAGCTCTCCGAAAAACTGCTCGCCGCCGAGAAGGCCTTCCACGCCGAGAAGCTCGAGATGCAGAAGCAGTACGCCAGGGAGCTGGAGGTGACCGTGGCTTCCACCGTGGACGCCGCGGTGGAGACCTCCGAGGGCAGGCTGAAGCAGGCCCTGGAGGAGCTCGACGCGGCCAGGAAGGCCAATATGGAACTGAAGGAGCGCCTGCTGTCGGCCGAGAAGGCCTACCACGACGAGAAGCTCGAGATGCAGAAGGAGCAGGTGCGCGAGATGGACGCCGCGGTCGCGGACTCCGTCTCCGCCGCCGTGGAGGAGTACGCGCAGCGCCTGCGCCGCGCGCAGGAGGAGGCCGCGAAGGCCCAGAAGGAAGCCCGCGCGGAGATAGGCCAGCTGGAGGAGGTCTTCGCCGCGGAGAAGCAGCGCCTGCTGGAGGACATGGACCGCCGGGACAGCTACATCGAGCGGGCCGACCTGAAGATCCAGGAGCTCGAGAACGAGATGCTGAAGTACCGCCAGGAGGCCTCCGGCGAGCTGATGCGCAACATAGCCGAGCAGGACGAGCGCTTCCGCGAGTCCGCCGCCGCCGAGAAGGCGCGCAACGAGGAGAGGATCAGGCAGCTCGAGGAGCTGGTGTCGGCCAAGGAGAAGCTGCTGGCCGAGAGCGACAGGTTCTACCGCGCCAGGCAGATGGAGCTGGACGGCATACACGCCGGCCTGAACATGCGCGTCAACGAGTTCAACAAGGAGCTGTTCGCCAGGAAGCAGGAGCTCAGCGACAAGGAAAAAGAGCTCAACGACCTCAAGCTGGCCCTCGAGACCGAGCATTCCGGGAAACTGGCCGAGCTGGAGCGGATGAAGGCCGAGCTGGCCCTGGTCATCAAGGACTACAAGAGCAGGAAATAGCGGAGCCAATATGGAAAAAGAACGCCAGATGCAGTGCGTGCCGGTGGAGCTGCTGGACAGGCTCCGCGACCTGGCCGCCAGGATGTGGAAGGAAAAAAGCCCCGGCGCGGTACACCTGAGCGCGCTGATGGAGGAGTTCGGCGTGGAGGTCAGGACCCTGGGCAACGTGCTCAAACAGTACGAGGACGAATACGCCGCGCAGCTGGCGGTGCGGCAGGGGAAGTTCGACCAGCGCGAGGCCCGTCTCAAGAAGGAGATAGAGGACCTGAAGGCCGCGCTGGCGCGCTCCGAGGCGGAGAAGGCCGAAGCCTTCAAACTGCAGGCCGAGCTCCGCGCCCACCTGGCCTCCGGCGAACGTTCGATGGCGGAGCTGAAGACCAGGTCCGCCGAGGAGGAGGGGGAGCTGAATTCCCGCTACGTGGCCAAGATGGAGGAGCTTTACGAGAAGGTGGGGAAAAAGGAAAGGGACATGCTCGCCAGGTGGGAGGATAAGAACCGGGCCCTCGAGGCCAAGTCTCTGGAACTGGAGACGGGGCTCGGCGCCCGCGCCAAGCAGCTGAAGGTGCGGGAGAGGGAACTGGAGGAGGAATTCAACGCCAGGAAAGCGGAGCTGATACGCACTTTCGACCGGATCAGGGAAGGCCTTGAAACGAGAGAGAAGGCGCTGGCCGCCCGCGAGGCGGGCCAGGCGGCCAAAGGCGGGACGGTATGAGCGATTCCGAAGACATGAAATACCTGCTGGACCGGCTGAAGAGCGAGGTGGGACCGGTCAGGGAGGAGGGCCGGGAGCCGCTTCCCAGGCCCATGCCGGACCGGGCGGCCCCGCAGCCGGCGCCTGCCTACGAAGGGTTCCGCCGGCCTTACCGGGCGCCGGAACAGCCGGAGCGCAGGCCGCTGCCCAGCGGCTGGAGCGAGAACAAGGAAATGCTGCTTTTCGGCATGCTGGCCTCGCTGATAGCGGCGCTCGGAGGCATACTGGCCGGCCTCGGCTATGTCGTCGCCGTGGGGACCGCCTCGTTCGGGCTGTTCGCGCTGGTGACCGCGGTGGCGCTGATGAAGATCTGCCTGTTCAGGCCCGGCCAGCCCCAGGAGGACTCAGCCCTCAACGCCAGGCTGGACGCGCTTTCCCGGAGGGTCGAGGCGCTGAGCAACAGGGCCGTGAGCGTTTCCAGCGGGCACCAGGCGGCCGCGCCGGACCCGGAACTGGAACGCAAGGTGGAGGAACTGCGGGTGCTGATGAAGAGCCTCGCCAAAGCGGTGGAATCCGGAAGATAAATGATGAGCGCGGGCCAAATATATATATAATTTCACTATGAAGACGATCTCGCTGCTCATGTCGCTCGTTCTCTTCACCGGCCAGCTGCCCGCGTTCTGCCTGGACGCCGCGGCCCCGGAGAAGGAATATCCCATCTCGGCGGGAGACGTGATCAATATCAGCGTCTTCCCGGCGCAGGAATTCTCCCGCGAAGTGACGGTGCAGCCGGACGGCAGCGTCGAGATCCCGCTGCTGGGCTCCGTGGACGCCGCCGGCATGAAGACCGACGAGCTCCAGAAGGTGCTGACCGCCAAGTTCTCCAAATACGTCTCCAACCCCTCCATAACGCTCTCGGTGCGCAAGTTCTCTTTCCAGCGGGTGGCGGTGATAGGGGAGATAAAAGGCGCCGGCTACTACGAGTACCGGGAAGGCATGCGCCTGCTGGACCTGGTGGCGCAGGCGGGCGGCCTGCAGGACTACGCCCGCGGCGCGAAGGTGCGCATCTACCGGAAGTCGAAGGACGGCGCGAAGACCACCGAGCTGGTGATCAGCGCCGACCTGGACAAGGTGCTCTCCGGCGACCTGGACAAGAACGTGGCGCTCGAGAGCGGGGACATCGTCTATATACCGCGCAAGCCTTATTCCTCGGCCGCGCGCTGGATAACCGACAACGTCATCCCGTGGGCCACGCTGTTCATCTTCATGATAACGGCCGGCATAGTGGCGAAGAAGAACAGGTAACATGCAAGCCGAACTCACCCTGTACGACTATTGGCGCATAATCAACCGCCGCAAGTGGGTGGCGCTGCTGATCTTCGCGGCGACCATCTTCTCCACCATCTTCTATACCAAGCTGCAGCCGGTGGTCTACAGCAGCCAGGCCCTGATAAAGATAAAGCCGCCCCTTTCCTATTCCAAGATCCCGGGCTCGGACATGATGGACTACGACCCCTGGAGCGCGGTGGCCACCGAGCTGAAGGTCATCACCTCCTCCGAGATAGCGCTCAGGGCGGCGCTTCGCCTGGGCATGCCTTCCGGAGCCAACTCCGCTTCCGAGATCGCCCGCTCCTACAAGGTGGAGCGCCTCCAGGATTCCAACCTGATAGCGCTCACCTCTTTCAGCAACTCGCCCTCCCGCGCGGCGGACATCGCCCTGGCGGTGATAGACTCCTACCGGGATTACGACCTGGAGCAGAAGAGCATGCAGGCCAGGAAGACCCTGGACGACATCTCAGCCAGGAAGGACGAGGTGGAGGAGAACCTGCACAGGCTGGAGCGGCAGAAGCAGCGCTTCATCGAGCAGAACCCGCGCACCGGCCTGGGCTCGGCGCTGGCCAACCAGTTGGCGGACCTCGAGATACGCCGCAAGGAGCTGCTGGAGAAGTACACCCCCAACTATCCTGACGTAGTGGCGCTGGCCCAGAGGATAGACGTTATCCAGAGCAAGCTGGAGGAGATCCCCGCGCAGGAGCTGGAGCTCGCCCGCATCAGCCGCGAACTGCGCATGCAGGAGGACCTTTATACCACGCTCAACAAGCAGTACGAGGAGGCTAAGCTCGGCGTTTCTTCGATAGTCTCCTTCGTCAGCCTGGTCAACCGCCCGGTCCCGAACCCGGTCCCGGTATCTCCGAACACCACTCTTAACCTGATGGCCGGCGCGGTGCTGGGCCTGTTCCTGGCTATCGTGGTGGTGTTCCTCCTGGAGAACCTGGACGTCTCCATCTCCACCATCGAGGATATCGAGAACCTGCTGAAGCTGCCGGTGGTGGGCATCATCCCCAACATCCTCAGCGAAAGGCACCTGGACAACTGGCTGACCCAGGTGTTCAAGAAGGAGCGCTATACGGTGGACGCGTTCCGCAGCGTGCTCGTGGTGAACAGACGTTACGCCTCCGGCGTGATAGAGTCCTACCACACGCTGCGCACCAACATCATGTCCAACCTCGGTACCAAGGGCAGCGTTTCCCTGGTGTTCAGCTCCTCAGGCGCGGCGGAGGGCAAGACGCTCACCGCCGTCAACTACGCCCTGGCGGCCGCCCACTCCGGCCTCAGGACGCTGCTGATAGACGCCGACCTGAGGCGGCCTGCCATCAACCAGATCTTCGGCACCAGGAAGGGGCCCGGCCTGAGCGACGTGCTGACCGGCAAGACCGACTGGCGCGACGCCGCGCTCGAGAGCGCCGACTTCATCATGGGCGGCCTCGATTACGAGCAGCTGATGCGCTTCCCCGGCATAGAGAACCTGAAGGTGCTGAACTGCGGCACGCAGCCGGACACCGTGATAGACATACTGGATTCGGCGGACTGGAACGGCCTGATGAGCGATCTCAAGTCCGAGTTCGACATGATAATCTTCGACACGCCCCCGGTGCTGCTGTTCGCCGACGCGCTGATGATAGCCAAGCACGCCTCCGACGGCGTGGTGCTGGTCTACAAGGCCGGCAAGATAGCCCGCGGGGCGCTGAAGCGCGCCAAGGAGCAGATCACCGGGGTCAACGCCCGCATGATAGGAGCAGCGCTGAACGGCGTGCGCGCCTCTGAGATGGGCCCGCAGTACGGCTACTATTACTACGATTACAAGGATTACGCCAAACGCTAGCGCGTACGCTTCGTGGCGTGGCCGCAAAACGCGTCGCGTCCGTTGGGACCTGCGTGTCAGCCTCGCTCCGGTATAGGGACCGAAACTTACCATGCCAGCAATAGTGACACTGCTCGGATTGGCCGCGGCCGGGTGGCTTGGTTTCATGGCAGTTTCCGGGAGCCAGTACGCCATGCTGATGCTTGTGGCCTCCGCGATAGCCGCGCTATTCGCCTTTTTCTCCCCGAAGCTGAGCTTGGTGCTGCTTGTGTTCTCAATGCTGTTGTCTCCCGAGATCAGCCTGGGAGCCCTGTCCGCCTCGAGGTCCCTGGTAGTCAGGTATGACGACATCTTCATAGCCATAATCTTCCTCTCGTGGTTCGCCCGGACCGCTATATTCAAGACCAAGCCGTTCATAACGTCCACTCCGGTGCAGACTCCTGTGCTTATCTATACCGCCTTGTGCATCGTCTCCACCTCCCTGGGAGTGCTGCGCGGGGACCTGAACTGGGAAACGTCCTTCTTCTATGTACTGAAATATGTAGAGTACTTCCTCCTTTTCTTCATGACGGTAAATATCGTGGAGGGGGAGGAGGACGTAAAAAAACTGCTGATGTACATGCTGGTAGTCGCGGCTATAGTTACTCTGTACGCGTATTATTATTATTACGCTTCCGGTGTCACGTCACGCGCCACCGCTCCTTTCGAGGCGCCGGTAGGCAGGCCGGAAGAGTCCGAACCGGCTTCGCTCGGCGGCTATTACCTGCTGATATTCGGCATACTGCTGGGCCTGCTCAGCGAGGGTGGCGGGCGGCTTCCCATGATGGCCCTCGCGATGCTGCTCTTCTCCTTTCCGGCCTTTCTGTTCACTTATTCCAGGGCGTCGTACATGGGTTTCGCCGCGATGGTGCCGGCCCTGTTCTTCTTCTCCAGGAAACGCCGGCTTTTCATGACAGGCTTCCTCGCGGCCGGCCTGATAGGTTTCTTCCTGGTGCCTTCCATCAAGCACCGTGTTACAGAGCGTATTACAATGACGTACAGCGGCGTCTACGCGACGCAGTCCTTTGAAACCGGCGCGGGGCAGATAAAGCTTGAGGATTCCGCGGCCGCCCGCATTTTTTCGCTTAAGAGGACTATCTTCGAAAAACTTCCGAAACACCCGATCCTGGGCTGGGGCGTGACCGGGATCGGCCTTGGCGACACGCAATATTCCCTGGTGCTCGGAGAACTCGGGGTGCTCGGAGCCGGCATATTCGTGTGGATGCTTTACAGGCTGTTCCGTACCTCCCGGACCGTCCTGGCCAGCCATAAGGACCCGGTGGTCAGGGCTCTGGCTATGGGGTTCTTGGCGTCGCTCTTCGGACTTCTTTTCCAGGCGCTCGGCGTGAATACTTTTATCATCGTGCGCATCATGGAACCTTTCTGGTTCGTGGCGGCCCTGCTGAGCGCGCAATATATCCAGGTGAAGAAGGAGGGGAATGAGAATGGGGCCGGGTGAGAACGCGCCGGGCGTTTCAGTGATCGTGATCTCAAAGGACAGGCATGAACTGCTGCTGAAGTCGATAACTGCGCTGAGGGAACTGCGCTATCCGGCGGACAGTTACGAGATAGTCGTGGTGGAGGAGGGCGACGGGCCTCTCCCTATAGACGGCGTCCACTATGTCTTTCTGCCGCGCCGGAACCTCGGTCTCGGCTATGCCCGCAACATGGGGCTCGACGCGGCGAAAGGAGAGATAATTGCTTTTACCGACGACGACACCCGCGTAGACCCGGACTGGCTGTCGGAACTTGCCGCGCCCTTCGCCGATCCGGCGGTGAACGGGGTGGCCGGGCTTACGAGGGCGCAGGAGAGCGGGCTTATCGGAGAGACGGAGGAGATACTGGGAGTACCGGGCGGCGGCATCGCCCGCCTGCTGTCGACTTCCGGGGAGCTTGTGGAGACCAGGTCTCTTTCCGCCTGCAACTGCGCGTACCGCGGCGCGGTCGCGCGGGGGATACGGTTCAAGGAGGACTCTTACGGCAGGATCGGCGGGGAGGACTGGTACATGGCGGAGATGGTATGCTCCCGCGGCAAATGCGTCTTCACGCCCAGGGCCGTGGTCTATCATAAGCCGCGGGCCGATCTCTTCCGCCTCGTCCACACTTTTTACAGGCGGGAGGCGTGCGCGCACCTTGCCGCGAGGGAATACTACCACAGGAGCAGGACGCAGTACTTCACCGACAAGGGGTTTGGACTGGTGACCGGGCGCATCCTGTCGGCCGCCGTGATAGCGGCGCTGGCCGGTCCGCTCTGGCTGCCGCCGCTCTTCGTGCTGTATTATTTCGCAGTCCTGTGGAAGAAGCGCCGGCTCTTCCCGCTGGTGCGGCATAAACCGGCTTTTTTCCTGGTCCCTCTCACCAATCTGGCGGTCCAGGCCGGCATACTGAAGGCCGAGCTGGAGATATTGTTCACGGGCGGCACCAAGGCCGAGAGGATACTGCGCAAGTTCTAAGGGGCACAGTTATGGGTATTGGAGACATGCTGTTGGGGAAGATACGGAGCCTGGTCCTGCCGGTTCCGGTTCGGGCGAGGCATTGCGAATACTCCGTGATCTGCTCCGCCGACGACGCTCTTTACCCGCCTACAGGTCGGCTCTTGGACATAGCGCTGGAGTCTGCGCGCCAGGCGCGCGGGATTGACTTTCCCGAAGTCAGTTCCAGGATGCGGACGCCGCCGCGCTACCCTGAAGTATGGCCGGGAGAACACTACAAGCTGCTGGCAGGGCTTGTGACTGTCCTCAGACCAGCTTGCGCGGTGGAGGTCGGCACCTCCACCGGGCTTTCGGCCCTCGCGCTGAAGAAGTTCCTGCCGGCCCGTGCAAGGCTCGCGACCTTCGATGTGCTGGAATGGCGGCGCTTCGGAGATACCTGCCTTAGGGAGGAGGACTTCGCGGACGGAAGGCTCGTCCAATATGTGTCGGACCTCAGCGATGCCGCCGAGGCGGAGCGCCATGCGCAATTGCTCGCATCGGCGGACCTTCTCTTCATCGACGGGCCAAAGGACGGGAACATGGAGAGGAAGCTCCTGAAGAATTTCGGGAAGGTCGGACTGAAAGAGGGGGCGGTGCTGGTCTTCGACGATATACGGCTCTGGAACATGCTCGCCATTTGGAGAGAACTGCCCTTGCCTAAGCTCGACCTGACGTCGTTCGGGCATTGGTCCGGCACGGGCTTGGCTGAATGGAGAAAATGAAAGATAACTACGCCGCGGGGCTTAAGTGCCCAATTTGCGGACAGCCCGGCGTCCGGGACCTTTTCCGGGTGGCGGCCGGCCGGCTGCCGCGAAGCATCCGTGAATGCGGTCCTTGCGGCGCGGCGTTCCTGTTCCCTCCGCTTAGCCGCGTCGAGCGTGACGCCCTGTACGGCAAGGATTACTTCAACGAGTTCTACGGCAGGGCGAATAGGAAGATCCTTGAGGCGGCGGGACTCGGCCTGATGGATAAGCTTGCGCCTTTGCTGCCCGCTAAGGGCCGCGTTCTGGACGTTGGAGCGGCCTGGGGCTGCTACCTGGCGGCTTTCCGTTCGCGCGGCTGGGAGACGGAGGGGGTCGAGATGTCCGCGCATGCCAGAGCCGCCGCGCTCGAAGTCTATGACTTTAGGCTCCAGGAAAGCCTGCTTTCCGCTCCGTACGTCGACGGCTCCTTCGACCTCGTTCTCATGAGCCAGTTCCTCGAACATGTGCCCGACCCGCTGGAGCATCTGGGGCGGGCCTATGACCTGCTCAAGACGGGCGGCGTGCTTTATATTTCCGTACCCAACTTCGGGTCGCCGAGGGCCAGGGCCTTGAAGCAGGACTGGCCGGAACTGCGGCCGGGGGAGCATCTGTTCTTCTACACCCGTCGTTCCCTGGGGTTCATTGTAAAGAGGGCGGGGCTCAGGGTACTGCGCCTTGAAACGCCCCGGGCGGTAGTCACTCGCGAGGGCTGCGCGGCGCTGATAGGAGGCGCCGGCGCGGGCGCCCTCTCGGCCGCAATCAACCGCTACGCGCCCTGGCTGAAGGACATTGTCCGCAGGCTGGCCGGCGCCTGCCGCGAAGGCGAAGGACTGGAACTGGTGGCTGTTAAGGGATCGAGATGAAGAGCATATCCTGCCCCGTCTGTTCCGCCTCGGTCTCCGTCCCCTACATGACGGCTTACGATATCAACTGGCGTACCAGCGGGGATCCTTTCACCCTCGTTAAATGCTCGTCCTGCGGAGCGGTCTATCTTTCGCCGGCGCCCGAAGGTCACGAGCTGCCGGATTTCTACCCGGAAAGATATTATACCCGCGCCAGCGGCGGGGTGCGGGTCACCGATGACATGCTGAGAGGAATGGAAGAGGGATTCCGTTCCCGCCTCAGGACCCTTTCCGCGCTGGGGCCGCCTGGCGCATTGCTGGATATCGGCTGCGGCGACGGTCATTTCATCGCTTTCATGAGGCGCCACGGCTGGGATGTGTGGGGCGTGGAGATGTCAGCCGCAGCCTGCGATTACGCGGTCACGGCCCTTAGGCTGCCCGGGGAACGCGTGATCCGCGGCGACATTCTGAAGGCCGCTCTACCGGCGGGAAGGTTCGACCTGATCACTCTCTACGACGTGCTGGAACACCTTCCTAACCCCGGAGCGGTCCTGGAAGTCTGCCGCAGGCTCCTGAAGCCCGGCGGGAAGATCTTCGTACAGGTCCCGAACATAGACTCTCTCGGCCGCCGCGTCTTTGGCCCTTTCTGGATACATATCGACGTCCCGCGCCACATCACGCACTTCGACGTGAAGACCCTGCGCCGTCTGTTCGCAGGATGGGACGAGGTGCTGATATCGACGAAGACCGACATCGGCATACCCTACATACCGGGTTATTCAGACAGCTTTAGGCGCTGGCTCCGGAGCGTCCGGCCATCCCCGGGAATGGCCGCGCGGCCAGGCGCCGCGGATGATCGGCCCTCGCTGCTCCGACGGGCGGCGAGGGCCCTGGAACGGCGGCTTTCGAAGCTGATAGGCTTTTGCGCCGATATGGCGGGTGCCGGGGAGATGGTCCAGTTCTATGCCAGAAAACGGAAATAAGGACCCGATATTTAAAAGGCTGGCGCTCAACGCTTTCTGGCTGTTCCTGCAGCTGGTCGTCGCGCGCCTTTCCTCCTTCCTGATCGCCGTCCTGCTGGCGCGCCGCCTGGCCCAGGCCGAATACGGCCAGTTCAGCTATACGGTCAGTCTGATAGGAATGTTCCTGGTCCTCTCCGACGTCGGCCTTACTTCTTTTTTCCTGAGGGAAGCCTCCCGGAGAAGAGAGGATACCCTGTCAATTTTCGCCAAGACCGCCGTTTTAAAGATGCCGCTGATGGCAGCGGCCTACCTGTTGCTCGGGGTCCTGACGCTCGCGACCGCTCAGGGAGACAGGGTCGCGGTGCTGGTACTCTCGGCGGCTTTTTTCCTGGAATCTTCCGCCCGGTTCTTGTCCGTGGCTTTTAACGCCAACGAAAAAATGCATATGCTGGTCGCCGGCGATGCCGTGCATAAGGGTTTGCTTATCGCCATGCTGTGGCTGGTGTCCGCCGCCGTGCCGGGGCTCATGCCGGTCGCGTTCACTTATGTGGCCGCCGCCTCGGGCCTGCTCGTCTATTATTTCGTCTACTTCGTCCGCAGCTTCGGTATACCGGCCGTCGGCCCCGGCTCCGGAGACTTCCAGGCAGGCTTGCGCGGCACCCTTGCCGCTTCTGCGCCCATGGCCCTGGGCGGCCTGATAATGGCGGCCTACGTGAACGCGGATATAATGCTCATAAAATGGCTGAAGGGCCCGGAGGCTACCGCCCTCTATGCCGTCTGCTACAGTCTCTACCTCGGAATAGCCGCAGTCTCCTCCTTCCTGGTCCAGGCGATGGTGCCGCGCCTTTCCGCCTCGCTGGAAGAAGGCGACGCCGAGAGGTCCGGCATGCTCCTGCGGGGCGCCGTCAAACTGCTTTGCCTCTGCTCGCTGCCGCTCGCGGCAGGCGGGACGCTGCTGGCCGCGGATCTCCTGACGTTCATATATGGCGGGAACTACGCTCACGGCGCGGTCGTCCTCAGGATCTTCCTCTGTACCGCTCCCATCAATTTCCTGAACCTGCTTTTCGCCTATTTCCTGTTCTCGTCGCGCCTGCAGGCCGAGAATAACAGGATCTACGCGGCCGCCCTGCTGCTGAACGTCGTTCTTAACCTTTTGTCGATCCCGCGATACGGAGTGGCCGGCGCCGCCGCCGCCACCCTGGCCGCGGAGGCGATGTTCATGGGCGTGTTCCTGTTCAAACACGGCGAGTTCCTGAGGTATTTCAGGTTCCAATGGGGTCTGCGCCTTGCCGCGGCGCTGGCGGCTCTCTACTTCGGCGTCACCACGCTTCCGGAAGGAACCCACCTTCTTCTTCGCGTCGCGGCGGGCGCGGTTTCTTATACCGTCGTTCTGGTCCTGACCGGAGCGCTGGAGGAGGAGGTCAAACTGATAAGATTCCTCTTCAGTAAAGGACCTGTCGATGCCTGAGCGCGTATTACTGGTCGACTATCCGCATCCCGACGGAGAGGCCAGGGCGGCCGCGCTGCGGACCATGGGTTGCGAACTGCTGGTTTTCAACCTTATGGAGAACCGCCTCTGGCCGGGTGCCGGTCCCGCGAAGGCGGCCTCGGCCAGGCTGCTGAGGACGCTCCGACCCTTGTATGCCCTGGCCGGCGCGCTGGACCGTTACAAGCTCAATACCGACCTGCTGGCCGCCGCGAGGGAGTTCCGGCCGGATATCGTCCTGGTGGTCAAGGGGGACCGCTTTTCGGCCGGGACCTACTCAGAGCTCAGGAAGATAGGCCGCCCGTTGATGATAAACTGGTACCCGGATTCCGTGACTGCCGCAGATAAGCGCGATTTTGTGGCCGCCCACAGGAAGATCTTCGACCATTTCTTCCTGGTGGACGAGCTCGAGGCGCTCCCTGAAGACGTGCGGGCCAGGATAGCCGCCGGTTCTCCCGGGATACACACGCTGCCGCTTGCGGCGAACACCGACCATTTCAGACCGCTGGCACTGGAGGCGGAGAGGAAGCGCGCGCTGGAGGGCGCCGTTTCCTTCGTGGGCGCGGTCAATCCCGCGCGCAAGGCCGTGCTGGCGTCGCTGGAGGGGCCGGCGCTCAGGATCTGGGCGCCGCTTGAAAGCCCGTGGGGAAAATGGCTGGATGAGGGCTCTCCACTGGGCCGGTGCTACCAGGGAGGCGGCGTTTTCGGCAGGGAACTGGTAGAAGTCTACGGCGGCTCCGCGATCCTCCTGGACGTCCATTTCCTGTTCCCGGAAGTCGAGCGCATCGTGAACGTGACCACCAGGGTCTACGAAGTGCCTGCCGCAGGCGGGTTCGTCCTGACCAACGCCTCCGCGCAGCTGCCGAAGCTGTTCGAGCCCGGAGTCGAGATCGTCTGCTATGACAGCGTTGAGGACCTGAAGGATAAGGTAAACTATTATCTCTCGCATCCGGGTGAGCGCGCCGGGATAGCGCGGCTTGCGCGGCAGAGAGTGCTCCGGGACCATACTTACGCCAACAGGCTCTCCGTCATGGCCGAGACGGCGGGCTTCGCGAGGCGCCCCGGCGGGAACCGATAATGAAGATCTCCTGCGTCATCCCGACCTACAACAACCTGCGGCTCCTCACGGGAACCCTTGAGAGCGTGCTGGGGCAGACCCGGAGGCCGGACGCCGTTTACGTGATAGACAACGCCAGTTCCGACGGTACCGCATCTCTGAAGGACCGCTTTCCGGGGATAGCGTACATCCGCCTGCCGGAGAACACCGGCAGCGCCGGCGGCTTTCACGAGGGGATCAGGGCGGCTGTGGATGGTTGTGACCTGCTGTTCCTGTCCGACGACGATCAGGTTTACAATGAACGGGCCCTCGAGAGCCTGGAAGCCGCCCTCCTTTCTCTCGGCCCCGCGGCAGGCGCTGTCCGGTGCGCCTGGCCTGGCTACCGCGGCGCTGCTCCGGCCGAAGTGCCGGACTCCGTCTGGTCGGGGACTCTTATCCGCGCCGAGGTGCCGCGCCGGATAGGCCTGCCGCTGAAGGAATTGTTCCTCTACGCCGAGGACGTGGAATACTTCAGGCGCATGCGCAAGAACGGTCTCTCGCTTTACGTGGTGCCGGAGGCCCGCTACCTGGCGCGGGATTCAGGTCACAAGGCGGTTCTCGGTTCCCCGGTCTGGCCGACCGTGGTCTATAAGGCCCCCTTCAGGCTATACTACGCTTTCCGCAACGAGGTGTTCGTGTACCTGCGGTACTCTCCCTGGAGGGTGCTGAGAGTCCTTCTGTACTTCCTGAGGGTCTCGCTCTTCCTCGGGCCGGCGGGGCTATCCGCGGCCCTGGAGGGCATGCTGGACGGCTTCCGCGGCAGACTGGGCAGGAAGGAGAAATACGCGGTGCGCAGATAAAGAGCTTTTCATGACAGGCGTGTCCGTGATCATCCCTACATACAACGGCAGGAAGCTCCTGGCCGAGAACCTGCCTTCAGTGCTGGAGGAATGCGCCGGTTACGGAGGGGACACCGAAGTCATAGTCGTGGACGACGGCAGCGCGGACGGCACGCCCGAGTTCCTGGCCGGCGCTTTTCCCGGAGTAAAAGTCATCTCCCGCGGGGAGAACGGCGGCTTCAGCCGCGCCGTTAACGACGGAGCGACTACGGCCGCCCACCCGCTGGTCTTCCTGCTGAACAATGATGTCCGGCTGACCCCGGGGGTGTTGACGGCGCTCGCCTCCTGTTTCGAGCGCAAGGACGTCTTCGCCGCGCAGGCGAGGATTATCACCGGCCCTGCGGACGAAGCGGCCGATCATCTGGGCCTGTTTTCGCGCAGGCTGGGCCTTCTGAAATACGCCTATGTCCCGTCCCGGCCTGCGTCCGGACCTGTCGAGATGGATTTCGCCTCCGGTGGCGCGACCATGTTCAGCCGCGACAAGTTCGAGGCTTTGGGCCTGCTGGACGAACGCTTCTCGCCTTTCTATTTCGAGGACCTGGACATTTGCTTCAGAGCACGGAGCTTCGGCTGGAGGGTCCTGTTCCAACCGGCGGCCAAGGTATATCACCTGCACCCCGGGTCGACCATAGGCGCGTCCCGCGGCGACTTCGGCCGCCGGGTGATCCACAGGAAGAATTATTACCTCTTCATGCTGAAGAACGCCGTCGGCCTCGCGAACCTTCCCGTCTTCTTTTTGTACGCCGCGTACAGGGCCGTCCGGGGCGGCGCTGCGGAGGCGGTCGGTTTCCTGCAGGCGCTGCGGGAACAGCTCTCTGGCGCTGCGACCCGGCGAATGTCTTCCCCCGGGAATATCGTCTACCTCGACAGTCCGCTAGCTTTCCCCGGCGGAGGACAGTTGAGTCTGCTCGGTATCCTTACGAGCCTGAGGGGATACCACCCCTTCGTGATACTAAGCTCCGGCAGCGCGCTGGCCGCTGACCTGGCCGCGGCGGGGATACCGTACCGGGTGATAGGGGCCGGCAAGACGGACATGCTGGGTTTTATCCCCGAGGCGTTCCGGATACTCAGTTCGGCGCGGCCGAGGCTGGTGCACTGTAATTCCGGCACCACTTTCTTCAGTTTCGTGTTCGCAGCGGCCGCAAGGTTTTCCGGCATACCGTTCATATGGCACAACAGGGTGCTGGAGACGGCAGGCCTCAAAGAGAGGCTGATAGCGGCGCTTTCCGAGAGGGTCATCGTGATCTCCAAGGCCGTTGGAAGAAAATTCCGTGCTTTGCCAAGGGGTAAGGTGGTGGAGCTCCCCAACGCCGTAGATATCGGTGTCTTCAAACCGCTTCCGCCCGATCCCCGGCTTTTCGACGAGTTGAAACTCCCGTGCGGGGCCGGAGTGGTCGGTATTTTCTCCAGGCTGGACAAATGGAAAGGGCATGAACTCTTCTTTTCCGCCATGAGGAAGGTCCTGGCCCGGCATCCCGATTGCGCGGTTCTCGTGGTAGGGGAAGGGGAGGAGCGGGAGCGTCTTGCGGCCCTGGCGGACGAGACAGGGCTCAAAGCTTCAGTACGTTTCCTGGGGCACCGGAGGGACATCCCCGGTCTGATGAATATCTGTTCGGTAGTGGTCAATCCTTCCGTGCTGCCGGAGCCGTTCGGCAGGACCCTTATCGAAGGCATGGCCTGCGGAAAACCCGTAGTGGCCACCAAAATGGGCGGGCCGCTGGAGATCGTAGCGGACGGGGTGGACGGGCTTCTGGTCGAGCCTGAGTCCGGCGCTCTTGCGGCTGCGATAGTGAGACTGCTGGAGGACGGGGCTTATGCTTCCGGCCTGGGCGCCGCCGCCAGGAAAAAAGTGGAAATGCGATATGACCTGCGCGTTCAGGCGGCCGAACTTGCTGATATCTACACCAAGATCATGAAGGGACAGCGCGCATGAGAGTGGCCATAGACTGCAGGGAGTTCTGCGAGGGTAGAATGACGGGCATTGGCCGGTTCCTTTCCGGCTTCATCGCATATGCCGCCAGGGAACGGAAGGGTTGGGAGTTCCTGCTGCTGGGTTCGCAGGATACGGTGTTCCCGGACCTCACGGAAAAGAATTTGCGGACGCTGGTCATCCGCGAAACGAATACGCGGTTCTGGGACCAGGTCCTTTTGCCGGCTGCGCTCAGGCGGGAAAAATGCGATCTTTACTTCTCGCCGTACAACAAGACCTGCTTTTTCAGCGCGGTGCCTTCGATCATAACCATCCACGACCTGATCGGGCTTATCTATCCAGGCTACAGGGAACGGAGCTTGCTGCGGCGCCTGCTTGCCAGGCTGTACGCCCTTAAGGCTTCCGCTATCCTTACCGTTTCGGAGAATTCCAGAAAAGATATCGCGGGTATTTTAGGCATAGAGCGGGAAAGGATCTTCGTCTGCGTGAACGGTATTGACGGGGAAATCTTTTATAGGCGGGCGGAATGCGGGCGCGTGAAGGAAAAATACGGAATAGTCAAGCCGTATGTGCTTTATGTGGGTAATTCCAGCCCGCATAAGAACGTCGAAGGACTTTTGAAGGCCTGGTCCCTGCTGGATACGGATATCCGCGAGGAACATTCCCTCGTATTGGCCGGAGTGGGCGGATATAGGCTTCCTTCCAAAGTGCAGGGCGTCGTCATCGGGCATGTTCCAGACCAAGACCTTCCCTTCCTTTACAGCGGGGCGGAATTGTTCGTTTTTCCGTCCTTCTACGAGGGCTTCGGCATTCCGCCGGTGGAGGCTATGGCCTGCGGCTGCCCTGTGGCCGCGTCGAATACCTCCTGCCTGCCGGAAATACTCGGGGACGCCTGCTCCTATTTCGACCCCGCCAGACCAGAGGATATTTCCGGCACCATCTCATCGGCATTGCGCGACAGGGCACGGCGGGAGGAACTCGCGCGAAAAGGCCTGGAGCGGGCGAGGCTCTTCACTCCGGCCCTTCAGGCCGCGGAGATCATGAGGGTAATGGAAACCGTCGCGGCCGGCCGGGCGCGGGCCTCCGGCGCCGCAGCCGGGAGGGCGCGCTGATGTGCGGCATCTGCGGCTTCGCCGGCGACAGGAACGAGGGTCTGCTGAGGGCCATGACGGCGTCGCTGGTCCACAGGGGCCCCGACGAGGACGGCTTCTTCTCCGAGGAGGACCGCGTCTCGCTCGGGATGCGGCGCCTGAAGATCATAGACCTGGCCACGGGCTCGCAGCCGATCTTCAACGAGGACCGCAGCGTGGCCGTGGTCTTCAACGGCGAGATCTACAATTTCAGGGAGCTCCGGAAAGACCTGGAAGCCAGGGGACACAAGTTCTCCACCAATACCGACACCGAGGTGCTGGCGCATCTCTACGAGGAGCATTACGAGGATTTCCCGAAGCTGCTGCGGGGAATGTTCGCTTTCGCGCTGTGGGACGCCAGGGAGCGCAAGCTGCTGCTGGGGCGCGACCAGTTCGGGATCAAGCCGCTTTACTACGCCGTTTCGGGCGATAAACTCTACTTCGCTTCCGAGCTGAAGGCCCTGCGGCTGGTGTCCGGCCTCTGCGGGGACCTGGACCCGAGGGCGTTGGACCACTATTTCACCTACCTCTACATACCGGCCCCGCTGACAGCGTACTCCGGAGTTAAGAAGCTGGAGCCGGCGTCGCTGCTGCGCTTCCGCAACGGTACGGCGGCGGTGGAGCGCTATTGGGAATTGAAGCCGGAGGAGAACGCCGGCCGGCCGGAGGAATTCTACGCCGAGAGGATAAGGGACCTGCTCTCGGAAAGCGTCAGGGAGCAGCTGGTCAGCGACGTGCCGTTGGGCCTGCTGCTGTCGGGCGGCATGGACTCTGCTTCGCTGCTCTCGTTCATGGCGAGGCACGCCGGCTCCGGGGTCAGGACCTTCACGGCCTCCTTCGGCGGAGGCGGCGGCTTCGACGAGAGCGCTCTGGCCGCGTCCGTGGCCCGGCATTTCGGCGCCGAGCACCGGTCCGTGCCGGTGCGGGCCGACATCGGAGCCTTGATCCGGAAGATGGCGGGGCACTTCGACGAGCCTTTCGCGGATTCCTCGGCGCTGGCCACCTACCTGGTGACGAAGGCGGCGCGCACCGGCGTGACCGTGGCTCTTGCCGGCATAGGCGGCGACGAGCTTTTCGGCGGGTATCCGCGCCACCTGGGCGCGCGGCTGCTGCCGGCCTGGCTTAAAGTCCCGCGTGCGCTAAGGCGGCTGGCCGGCGGCGCGGCCGGCCTGCTGCCGGAGAGCCGTTCCTCGTTCAACCTGCCCGGCCGGGCCAAACGCTTCCTGCAATCGGGGGGAGGCGGCTTCGGCGGGTCGTACGATTCATGGATCTCCTATCTCTCACCGGACGAAAAGAGATCCTTTTATTCGGGTGCGCTGCTCTCCGAGGCGGCCGCCGGTGGGGCGTCGCTGCCAGGCCTGCCAGCTGACCCGGACGGCATCCTGGGCTTCGAGCTGGGCTCCTACCTGCCGGACGATCTGCTCTGTCTCGCCGACCGCGCCTCTATGGCCAATTCGCTCGAGCTGCGGGTGCCTTTCCTGGACACCAGGCTGGTGGAATTCATGGCCGGCATACCGCTGGCGGAGAAGACCCGCGGCTTCCGGCTGAAGCGCCTGCTGCGCCGCGCCATGGCCGACCGCCTGCCGGCCGAGATACTCAACGCGCCCAAGCGCGGCTTCCAGGTGCCGCTGGCGGAGTGGCAGGAGAAGGAGCTGAAGTCCTTCACCGCCGAGACGCTGTCGTCGGCCGCGGTGAAAAAGGCCGGAGTCCTCTCCCCTTCGGGCGTGGAAAGGATGCTGGCAGAGCACGCCTCCGGCCGGCGCAATCTCTACGACAGGATCTACGCCGCCTCGGTCTTCCACCTCTGGCTTGCCGCCGGAAAAGAGATTCAGCCGTTTTCCCGGAACTCCACTTTGATGCCGTCAGGCGGCCGGCTGACGGTTCTGATGGGGACCGATATAATACCCTGCGACGAGGAGGGCGGGTCGGGCCGGGTGGCCTGGGAGCTCGGCAAGCGCATCGCGGCGCGCGGGCACAGGCTGATCGTGGTTACGAAAGGGAAAAAAGGGAAAAAGCGGGAGGAGACCGTAGACGGAATAGATGTGCGCCGGTACGGCGGCGACCCACTCAGGCTGCGGGCGATCCTCAGGCAGGTCCGGTCGGAGGGGAAGATCGACGTTCTCGAGCTGCATCACCCGTATACCGCGTTCCTGGTCCTGAAATTCCTGAAAGGCGTGCCCGCGGTATACAACTTCCATTCTCCCTGGCCGGACGAATACCTGATCAGATGCCGGGACCTGGGAATAGGCCACGTCCGAAAATTATTCGGCGTTGCGGCCCGGAAGTTCATTGAGCGGCAGGTCCTCTCTTCTTCGGCCGCTATCCTCAACGCCAGCGATTTCATGAAGGAGCGGCTTCAGGCGGTGCATGGGCTGGACTCCGTGCTGGTACCGCTCGGCGTGGATACAGTAAGGTTCGCCCCCGCTCCTGACCGCCGGGCGGTGCGGGAGCGGCTCGGGCTGCCGCAGGACAGGCTGGTCCTGTTCACGGTCAGGAACCTGGTCTCGCGCATGGGCCTGGAAAATCTGGTGGAAGCCGCGACGGCGGTTGTGAAGGAATATCCGGCCGCGCTTTTCCTGCTCGGGGGCAGAGGCTACCTGCGGGAAAGGCTCGCCGCCAGGATAGCAAAGGCCGGACTTTCCGGGAACGTGAAGCTTACCGGCTACATCCGGGAGGAGGAACTGCCGCTCTATTACCAGTGCGCGGACATCTTCGTCCTGCCGACGCAGTTCCTGGAAGGCTTCGGCCTGGTAACGCTCGAGGCCATGGCCTGCGGGACACCGGTCCTCGCCACGCCGGTGGCCGCGAACCTGGAGCTGGTGGGGAAGTACGATAGGAGCCGCCTGTTCAAGGACTCGACCCCGGAGGCCATGGCCGAGGGTATATCCGGTTTTATTCCCCGCTATCTTAAGGACCGCGAGAATATACGCGCGCGTTGCCGCGCTTACGTAGAGGCCAACTATTCCTGGGAAAAGTATTCCGCCGAGGTGGAGAAGATCCTGGAACAGTCGGCAGGATCCGCCTGATGACCGGCGCATGTAAGGTCTGCGGCGGAGCCTGCGCTCCCGGTCCTTCCGGGCTGACCGTCTGCGGCTCCTGCGGGCTGGCCTTCTCACGCGGAAATGTCTACTTCGAGCCGGTATACGCGCCGGGCCTGGAGGAGGACATCTTGGCCACCGCGAAAACGGCGCTCTTCTCCGCAGCCCTTGACCGCCTGGAAGAACAACTGCCGGGAAAGGGTGCTCTGCTGGACATCGGCTGCGCCGGAGGGGAGTTGTTGAAAATGGCCTCGGCGAGGGGCTGGCGGGCCGAAGGGATAGAACTGTCAGGCCGGCTGGCCGACAAGGCCGCTTCGCCGGGTTTCAGGGTGCACCGGCGCCCGGTGGAGGAGGCCGGGCTGGTCCCGGCGGCGTACGACGCCATAACCGTCTTCGAGGTCTTCAGCCAGATGGCCGGACCGGCGGCCGCGGCCGCGGAGATCTTCAGGATAATGAAGCCAGGCGGGACGCTTTATGTCCGGGAGTTCAATTCGGCTTTCCACCTGCCGCTGCGTGCCATGGAGCTGCGAGGATTCTTCCGCCCGCTTGGCGCCAGGCCGTCGGTCATCCACAATTTCAATTTCGGCGCCCGCAGCCTCCGCGCGATGCTGGAGCGCGCCGGCTTCCGGGACATCCGGATCCGCAACTCCCCGCCTACTGCGGGCGACCCTTACCGCACGGGGGGAAGGCTGGGCGGTCTTCTTACCCGGCTGCTTAAAGTTCTATACTATTGGCTGGCCTTGGCTGTGTGGGCGGCGACTTTCGGCCGGGTCTTCATAGGTTCGGCGCTGATAGTTACCGCGAGGAAATGAATTGAGAGCGGCTATACACCAACTGCAGTACTGGCCGGGCCTGCGCTTCTTCGCGAAGATGCGGCGGGCGGAGCTGTTCATCTACCTCGACGACGTGCAGTACGAGAAGCGGGAGTTCCAGAACCGCAACCGCATCCGCACGCCGCGCGGCTGGCAGTACCTGACCGCCCCCGTCGTCTCCAAGGGGCGTTTCTCGCAGAAGATAAACGAGGTGGAGCTCGACAACTCCGCGGGCTGGCGGGGCGACCACCTGCAGGCGATAAGGATGAACTACTCCAGGGCCCCGTTCTTCGGGGAGCATTTCCCCGCCATTGAGAAGCTTTACTCCCGCGACTACCGGTTGCTGGCGGACCTGGCCATAGCCACTATGGACTTCTTGAAGGAAGGGCTCGGCATCAGAACGCCGGTGAAGTTCTCCTCGGAGTTCGGCGTAAGCGAGGTTTCCAGCGCCAGGCTAGCCAAGCTCTGCGCGGCGGCCGGGGCGGACGAGTATCTCTCCGGGGCCGGCGCGAAGGCCTACCTGGACCCGAACGTCTTCAGTTACGCCGGCATAAAGCTGGCCTGGCAGGAGTTCGCTCCGCGCGAATACCCGCAGGCCTTTCCCGGCTTCGAGCCGGACATGTCGGCCCTGGACCTGCTGCTGAACTGCGGGCCGCGCTCGACGGAATGGATATAAAATGAACCGATACATCGCACAAGCCGTAGCGGAAATGGACAAGGTGAACGTCTCGCGCCTGGAGCACCCCGGCTCGTGGGCGCTGGACCCGGCCTCCTGCCGCTTCCTCGCCGCCTTCGCGAGGTCGCTCGGCGCCAGGCGCGTGCTGGAGTTCGGCTCGGGCTTCTCCTCGCTGATGCTGGCCAGGGAGATAGAGAAGCTGGAAGGGAACTTGCTGCTTTCCATAGACGATTCGCCGCATTATTCCGCGCTGGCCAAAGAGGCCTTCGAGACCTCCGACTGCGGCGCCAAGGCGGAATTCCGCGTGGCGCCGCTGAGACCGAAACTCTACGGCACGCGCCTGCTGCTCTCCTACGCCCTGCCGAAAGGGCTGCTGGAGGCCCTAGGGCCCTTCGACCTGGTGCTGATAGACGCCCCGCATCACGACTACGGCAGGGAGTCGGTCTTCTACGACGCCTTCCCCGCGGTGGCCCCGGGCGGCTATATAGTGCTCGACGACGCCAACCGCGCCGATATGGAAAGGAGCTACATAAATTCCTGGCAGGCCGCCTACGGAGAGGCCATGGACCCGATACTCCTGGACGGCATAGGCAACGGCCTCTGCGTCATAGAGAAAGTCTCCGACGCTAAGCCTTCCTATAAGAAGGCCGGCTCCCTTGCCGCGGCCCTTAAGACGGCCAGGAACTTCGCCCGCTTCCTGACCCGCCCGGAAGACCGGTAGGCCCTCCGTCCCGCCCGGTAGGTCCTTTTCTCGCTATTTTCCGGTACCAACGGCCCTTACGGGGCCGCCCGGGTTTGGCTAGACTATGGGTATGGTACACAGAACCCACGTCTACGACCTGAAGATCCTCAACCTCCTCCTCTTCGGTTTCTTCGCCATCTTTTTCGCCTGCTTCGCCGACCTGAGCTACGGCCAGCAGGCGCTGGGCCAGCTGGGCGCCCAGGCCGGCGCCGCGGCGCTAGCGGCCCCCGCCGTGCCCAAACCCGCAGTCGCGAGGGAGCAGGACAAGGCCGCCCTCATAGCCGCTTTCAAGGAAAGGATGGTCAGACAGGTCACCTCCAACTGGAACCATCCCTCCAGGATAGACGACGCCATGGTCAAGGAACTGGGCCAGGCCTACCAGCAGGGCGTATTGGAGCCGGTCATAGTAGGCGTCCTCAGCGATCCCCGCCTCAAGAAGCTTTTCCCGGCCGGCGCCAAAATGAAGCCGGAAGAGGCGGCGCGCGTTTTCTCCATGTACGTAGGCGCGGAGCTGGAGTCCAGCGGCAACGTGCCCGGAGTGGCGGCCGTGGAAAGCTGGGACGAGATGACTGCCCGCCACCTGGCGCTGACCAGGCCCGGCGCGCCTGTCTCCGCCGGCAGGGCTTTCCTCGACGGCGTGGCCGCGGTGCAGAGAACCCCTTTCTCCGCCGGCAACCGCATCGAGCCCCTGATAGACGGCGAGGCTTCCTTCCCAAAGCGCGCCGAGCTGATGCGGGCCGCCAAGAAGAGCATCTTCCTGACCACCTGGGCTTTCTATGACGACGAGACCGGTCACCACACGGCCGATATCCTGAAGGCCAAGAAGAAGGAAGGCCTGGACGTGCGGCTGATGATAGACAAGGACACCGCCGGGCTCTACGACAAGGGCATCCTCGCCGAGATAGCGGCCGCCGGCATACCGGTGCTGCGCTACCAGCCCCAGGGCAAGGAATATTACGAGTTCCACTCCAAGATACTGATAGTCGACGGCAAGTACGCGGTGCTGGGCGGGATGAACATCGGCAACGAGTACTCCCACATGGCCGGCGAGGAGAGATGGCGCGACACCGACGTGCTGGTGCAGGGTCCGGCGCTGAAGGACGCGATGCGCTTCTTCGCCGAGGCGTGGAACGCTCAGGCGGCGGTTGACGGCCTGGCGCTGCGCGCCGACGCCGCCGATTACGACGGCACCCCCGCTGGTTCGTCAGAAGCGTCCATAGTCTGGAACAACCCCGGCCAGGAGCCCTATATACTCCTTTCCATGCTGCGCGCCGTCTACGGCGCCGAGCGGCGCATCAACATAGAGAACGCCATCATCGTGCTGATGCCGTCCATGAAGCAGGCCCTGCTGGACGCGCGGGCCCGCGGCGTGGAGGTGAACATCCTCTCCAATTCGCTCGAGACCATCGGCGACAAGATCATGAGCGCTATGATACTGGGCAGCTTCCCCGAACTGGTGAAGGCCGGCGCGCATATCTACCTCAAGGAGGGCGGGCTGCCCAACCGCCTGCACTCCAAGTTCATGACGGTGGACGGCTCCTACGGCACCATAGGCTCCTTCAACCTGCAGCCCCGCTCCATACGCTACGTGCGCGAGATAGCGGTCAACTTCAGCGACCGCGGCGCGGTCTCCGCGCTGGATTCGGCCTTCGCCAGGGACATTGCGGCCGCCAAGAAGGTCAACAAGGTCAAGGACCTGCAGATCCCCTACATGCCCATCAAGGGCCTGATCCACAAGCTGATGTTCAACCAGCTGTAAAGCCGCACCCCGAAGAGAAAGGGCCTATCCGCGGATAGGCCCTTTTTTTCATGCCTGGTGGGCATTTGGACGCTCCCGGCGCGCGCGGCCGCGATATACACTATATTCGCGAATGAACTCCCTAAGGAAAACCCTGCTGATAACTTCGCTGGCGCTGCTCTGCGCGCCGCGGCTTTACGCCGCGCAGCCGGGCTACCCGGAGGCCGCCGCTCCCTGGTCCGCCAGGCAGGCGCTGACCCTGCCGAAGGCCATGACGCCGGAATTCCTGGGCGCCGTGGCCGCCGAGCGCGGCCCCGACGCCGCCGCGAAGCTGGCGGAGAAGAAGGCGAAGGTCTCGGAGCTGCTGATACGCTACAGGAACTGCGGCCTTAAGCCCGCTGATGCCGTTACCGCCGCCAAATACCTTGTCCCGGAGTTCGCCTCCGAAATACGCTATCTCGCCGAGGGCGGCTGCGAAGAACTGAAGGCCGCCGCCAAGCCCGGCAAGGCCGCCGCCGCGGCCGCCGGCAGGCTGGAAAATATCCGCGCCTCGGCTTTGTCCGGGGACCTGGCCACGGCCGAAGGCTCGGCCCGGTTCTTCGACGGCTCCTCCACGCGCGGGGCGGTCGCCGTCACCGCGGTCTCCGGCCGCGCGGCGCCGTCGCCCGCGGCGGTGCAGAAACCCTCTTCCCGTCCTCTGGCCTCCCGCGTTCCCGCGGTATCGGCCCCTTTCCGCGCCGCCGGCGCCGTACAGCGGCCGCCCGAAGTCGGCTACGGCCGCGTCAACCAGGCCGTGGATTTCTGGGCTAAGATGCGCCGCGAGAACTGGCGCGCCCTGCGCGGCGGCGACCTGAAGGGGACAGAGAAGGCCAAGGCCTTCGGCAAGGCAGCGGCCGGCGCCGTGTTCGGCGGGCTGCTGTTCTACAGCAACCTTCCGGCCGTGGAAAAGGCCGCCGCCAACCTGCGCTGGGACGTGAGCAACGGCCAGAGCCGCGGGGTGATCGCCGCGGATTCCGTAAAGCTAGTTTTCCACTGCGGCGTCACCATGCTGGCGCTGGCGCCGATACCCGTGTTGAAGGTGGCCAGGGCCGCCGTCTCCGGCGAGGCCTGGGCCATAGCCCTCCTGGCGGCCTTCGCCGCCGGCCCGGTCAACCGCGCCGTCCACTTCGCCGACTGAAGCGCAGCCGCCCGGACGCCGCGCGGACCGCGGCGGCTATATCGGGGGCGCCGGTTATTTCCGTCACCATCGCTACGCAACGCGCGCCGCGGGCCAGCACCTCGCTGAGGTTGCGCAGCTTTATCCCGCCTATGGCCACGAAAGGGATATTAACGTTCCTCACCGCGTAGTCCAGGTATTCCAGCCCCACGGCAGGGCAGACGTCCTTCTTGGTCTTCGTAGCGTAGATGGGTCCCACGCCAATGTAGTCAGCACCGCCCTGCACGGCCGCCCTGGCCTGTGCCGGGTTGTGCGTGGATATGCCGATGATCATCTTAGGCCCCGTCAGTTCGCGCGCGGCCTCGAGCGGCATATCGTCCTGGCCCAGGTGAACGCCGTCGGCCTTCACTGCCAGCGCTATGTCCAGGTCGTCGTTGACGATGAAAAGGCAGCCGCGCTTCTTCATCAGCCGCCGCAGGAGAAGGCACTCCTCGTGCTTGGCGCGCTTATGCTTGTTTTTCTCGCGGTACTGCAGTATCCTTGCGCCGCCGGCCAGCATGGCCTCCGCGGTCTCTATGACCGTGCGGCCGTTGGAATGTTCCTCGCTGGTAAGGCAGTAGAGCTGACCGTCTAAATTAAGTTTCGCCATATTTTCTCCTAAAAAGTCTGCCAGTCCTTCATCACCGGGTGGCAGCCGCGCGCCCGTATCATCTCCTTAACGTCCTCCACGCCGCTGGCGTCCGCTATGGCGAACTGCTCCCCGCTCTTCTCCGCTTTGGCGTAGCCGCCCACGCCGGTGCGCGAGCCGGCGGACATGCGGGTGACGCCTAGGCCTATAAGGTTGCGCCTCAGCTCGGCCGGCTCGCGGGTGGATATGGTTATGCCCGCGCGGGGGAGGAAGAGGCGCAGGGCCGTCATGGCCTGCACCAGGTCCCTGTCGCTCACGCGGTCGCCGGACTTATAGCCCACGCCCTGCGGACGGAAGCGCGGCAGGGAGACGCCTATCTCCACGGCCGGATAATTGTTCTGCAGCCAGGCCGCGTGCAGGCCGGCGCAGAACACCTCCAGCCTGAAATCCGCAAGGCCGAGCAGCGCGCCCACGCCTACGGCGCGCATGCCGGCGCGGCAGGCCCGCTCCGGCGCGTCCAGCCGGTAGCGGAAGTCCCGCTTGGGCCCGGCGCGGTGCAGGCGGGCATAGAGCTCCTCGTCGTAGGTCTCCTGATAGATAGTCAGACCGTCCGCCCCGGCCTCCACCAGCCGCGCGTATTCGCCAGTCTCCAGCGGGTAGATCTCCACGGACAGGGAGCTGAAATGCTTCTTCAGCAGCTCGGCGCAGGCGCCGATATATTCCACCGGGGTCTGCACGCGGGACTCGCCCGTCAGCAGCAGAGCGTGGCGTATGCCGGAGGCGGCCAGCGCGCGGCCTTCGGCCTCGGCCTCTTCGTAGGACAGCTTGCCGCGCTTCATGCGGCTCGAGCGCCTGAAGCCGCAGTAGACGCACTCATTCTCGCAGTAGTTGCCGAGGTACAGCGGCGCGTAGAGCGAGACGGTGCGGCCGAAATGCCGCAGTGTCAGTTCGTTCGCCCGGCGCGCCATGTTCTCCAGCAGCGGCGCCGCGGAGGGGGAGAGCAGGGCGGCGAAGCCGGTTCCCGAAACGGTCTCTTCACCGAGAGCGCGCAGGACCGAGGCTTCGCCCGCGCTATTTATCAGCGCGGCTGCCTCCGGCCTGGCGGTTTCGAGCTTGTGATAGAAGCTCATCTCAGGAAGCCGGTGAGTGGGGAGCTGGCCGCGGCCAGGTCCCTGACCGTGCCTGTGCCGGCCAGATAGGCCTTCCGTCCCGCTTTCACGGCCAGCGCGAAAGCCTCAGCCATGCGCACTGGATCGCCGGAGGAGGCCACGGCCGTGTTAACGAGCACCGCGGCCGCGCCCAGCTCCATCGCTTCCGCGGCGTGGGAGGGCTTTCCTATGCCGGCGTCCACCACCACCGGCAGGTCTATCTCGGCGATGAGTATCTTTATCAGCTCGCGCGTGGTCACGCCCTTGTTGGTGCCGATAGGCGCGCCCAGCGGCATGATGGATGCGGCACCCGCGTCGCGCAGGCGGCGGGCGTCGGCCAGGTCCGGGTTGAAGTACGGCATCACGATGAAGCCCTCCTTCGCCAGCACCTCGGTAGCCTTTATAGTCTCGTAGTTGTCCGGCAGCAGATGCCTGTTGTCCGGGATGGCCTCTATCTTTATCCAGTCCCCGGCGCCGGCCGCGCGGGCAAGCCGCGCTATGCGCACGGCCTCGGCCGCGTTGCGCGCGCCGGACGTGTTAGTCATTATGATGCGGCCCGGCGGTATATGCGTAAGGATATTGCCGCCGCCCGCGCCGGTGTCCACGCGGCGCAGGGCCACCGTGACTATATGCGCTCCGGAGGACTTTATGGCCTCCGTCATGCACTCGTCCGAGTGGAACTTGCCGGTGCCCAGCATGAAGCGGCTGCGCACGGTCTTCCCCGCTATCTTGAAAATATCTTCCATATCAGCCTCCGGTGACGAAAGAGAAGACTTCCACCGCGTCGCCTTCCTTCAGCGCGGTCTTCTTCCAGCTCTCCCTGCGGAGAACCTTGAGGTTCAGCTCCACCAGCGCGGCCTTCGGCACTACGGCCATGCCGGCGAGCAGCGCGTCCACGCTGAGGCCGGTCTCTATCTCGGCCTCTTTGCCGTTCAGCTTTATCTTCATGATCCCTCCCAGAAATGTTCCAGCGGCCCGGCGCCCGAGCCCAGCCCGGGCGCGTGCTTTATGGCGCCGGTGACGTAACGCTTGGCGCGGCGCACCGCGCGCGGCACGTCCAGTCCGAGCGCGAGCCCCGCGGTTATGGCGGCGGACAGCGTGCAGCCGGTGCCGTGCGTATGCGCGGTCTTTACTCGCGGCGAACGGAACACCGTAAAGGTCTTTCCGTCGAAGAGCAGGTCCTCGCAGGAAGGCCCGTCCAGGTGGCCGCCCTTGAGCAGCACGAAGGCCGGCCCCAGCGCGCTTACGGCCTTAGCGGCGCGGCGCGCGCTGGCGGCGTCGCTGATCTTTATGGCGGTGAGCGCTTCCGCTTCCGGCGCGTTCGGCGTGACCACCAGCGCCAGCGGCAGCAGGTCTTTGATGAGCGCGTTCACCGCGCGCGGTTCCAGCAGCGGCTCGCCGCTCTTCGAGGCCAGGACCGGGTCCACTACCAGCCTTTTGACCCGGTGCGAGCGCAGGACCGCGGCCACGGCCTTCACCACCGGCGCCGTGGCCAGCATGCCTGTCTTCACCGCGTCGGCCCCGATGTCGTCCAGCGCGGCCTCCGCCTGCCGCGCCGCCACCTCCGGCGGCACGTTAAGCGCGCCGGAGAACTTCCTGGTGTCCTGGACGGTCACCGAGGTTATGGCGGACTGGCCGTAGACCCCGAAGGCGGCGAAGGTCTTGAGGTCGGCCTGTATGCCGGCTCCGCCGCCCGGGTCCGAGCCGGCTATGGTGAGAGCGCGGGCCTTCATGCCGCAGCCCCGGCCAGGCGCTTTTTGACCGTCTTCCCGAGCTTGCGCGAAGCGCGCATGGAGCAGAAATCCGGTCCGCACATGCCGCAGTATTTCTTCTTCACGTCGCCCTGGTGCCAGCAGCGCGCCCGGTCCGCGTCGAGCGCGAGCGAGAACTGCTTCTCCCAGTTAAAGGCGTAGCGCGCGCGGGACATTTCCAGGTCGCGCGCCGCCGCGCCGGGGCGGCCCAGCGCTATGTCGGCCGCGTGGGCCGCTATCTTCGAGGCTGCGATGCCCTGGCGCACGTCCTCGAGCCCCGGCAGGCCGAGGTGTTCCTTCGGCGTGACGTAGCAGAGGAAGGAGGCGCCGTTCCAGGCGGCGAGAGCTCCGCCTATGGCCGCGTTGATATGGTCGTAGCCCGCGGCTATGTCCGTGACGAGCGGGCCCAGCACGTAGAAGGGCGCCCCGTGGCAGACCTTCTCCGCCTTCCGCATGTTCATCGCCACCTTGTCTAGCGGCACGTGCCCGGGGCCTTCCACCATCACCTGCACGCCGGCCGCGCGGGAGCGTTCCACCAGCCCGCCCAGCGCCTCCAGCTCGGCGAACTGCGCGGCGTCGCAGGCGTCCGCGAGCGAACCGGGCCGCAGGCCGTCGCCCAGGCTGAACGTTACGTCGTATTTCCGGAATATGGAGCAGATCTCGTCGAAGCGCTCGTAGAACGGGTTCTCCGCGCCGTTCATCTCCATCCAGCGGGCCAGCGCCGCGCCGCCGCGCGAGACTATGCCGGTAGTGCGTCCTTTAACGAGCGGCAGGTGCTCCCGCAGGAGCCCCGCGTGCACGGTCATGAAGTCCACGCCGGCCTCGGCCTGCTCCTCTATCACCTCCATCAGCAGCGCGGGAGTAAGGCCCTTCACGCCGCCGGCGCGCTTGAGCGCCTCGTATACCGGCACGGTGCCCACGGGCATAGGGCTGTGGTCCAGGATCTCCTTCCTTATCTTCGGCAGGTCGCCGCCGGTGGACAGGTCCATCACGGCGTCCGCGCCCAGCCGGCGGGCCAGCTCCAGCTTTTTCAGTTCCTCTTTAAGGCCGGAGCGGCCGTCCGAGGTGCCGAGGTTCACGTTTATCTTGCAGTTGAAAGCCCGGCCGATGGCGGCGGGGAACAGGTTGCGGTGGTTCACGTTGGCCGGCACTACGGCGCGGCCGGAGGCGGTCTCTTTGAGGAGCAGTCCCGGCTCGGCTTTCTCGCGCGCGGCGGCGGTCACTACTTCAGGCGTCAGCTTGCCCTTGCGGGCGGCTTCGAGTTGCGTCATGTTTTCCTTTTTGGAAGGAAAAATGACGAAAAAAAGCCGGCTGCGCTGACGCAGTCGGCAATGGTCGCACGGACCCTTTCATTTTCCCTCCGCCGGTATTACCCGGATCAAGTTTTAAGGGTCTTCCGGCAACACCGGAACTCTCAGCCTGGTAGCTACCAAGCTCCCCGCGTCCTCCCTGAGAGGACAAGGATATTCTACAAAAATAAAAAGCGCCCCGCCGCGGGCGGGGCGCTTTCCGTATGGCGTCGGGCGGTCAGTTCACGGCTACCGGCGCCACTACGGTGTGATCCTGGGCCGCCGGCTGTATGGTGATGCCGAAGGCGCCGCCGAGGGCCGCCGCGCCGTTGGTGAGGATGCTCTGCGAGGGGGCGTGGAAGGGGGCGGTGTGGGAGGCGTAAGGCAGGGCCAGCGACA
>JAJZOZ010000016.1 GCA_021811405.1 bacterium
GGTCGTCCGAGGTGTGGCGCAGGCGGCGCAGCATCACCAGTATTATCTCTATCAGCATCGCCGCGCCCTCGCGCGGGTGCGCGTCGATGAAGCGCATCAGGCCGTCGCGGCCCAGCTCTATCACCTCCGCGGGGGCTATGGCCCTGGCCTGCGCGAAGCGCGGCTGGCCCTCCAGCACGGCCATCTCGCCGAAATAATCGCCCTTGCGCAGCACGGCCAGCTTGCGCATCTTCTTGCCTTCCTTGTCCAGCTGCTTCTCGATGGAGACGTCCCCGGACAGGATTATATAGAAGGTATCGCCCTCCTCCCCCTCGCGGAAGAGGATCTCGCCTTTCTTCAGCGAGCGCCTGCGGAAGAGGCGGAAGAACTCCTTCGCCACCTCCTCCGAGAAGGAGGAGAAAAGCCGTAAGCCCTCCAGGGCTTCGAGATCGCTCTTCTTCATAGGCGTAGTATACAAAAAATCCCGGCCGGGGAAGTCCGGCCGCGGGACGGCGGAGATGCTTAGAGGTCTACGCGCATCCCTTCCCTGGCGCCGAAACAGTCGGTGGAGCCGCCGCCCTTAGCTATCAGGCCGCGGCAGTACTCAATATTGGCGTCCAGCTCCACGTCGGTGCGGTACGGGTCGTGGTGGGTGATGGCCATCCGTTTGACTCCGCTCTCCAGCGCGAACCTGGCGGCGTCGTCGTACGTGGAGTGGCCCCAGCCCTTGCGCGACGTGTACTCCTCCTCGGTGTACTGCGCCTCGCGGATGACCAGGTCGCTGCCGCGGGCGAACGCGGCTATCTCCGCGTCCTGGCGCAGCGAGAGGTCCGAAGTCCCGCCCAGCCGCGCGAAGGGCTCGTGGTCGCTGAGGTAGGTGACCGCGCGGCCCTGGACCTCTACGCGGAAACCGATGCAGACGCCCGGGTGGTTCATGTGCTGGAAGCTGACCCGGGCCGCCCCGAGGTCCACCGGGCCCTTCATCTCGACGAAACCGAGCTTGGCCGCCAGGCTGGAGAGCGGGACAGGGAAATAGTCGAGCGACATCGACTGCGTGAAGATGCGACCGAGGCTGCCGTGCGCGCCGTGCACGCTGAAGACCATGAACTTGTTCCGCGGGTTGTAGAACGGCGTGAAGAAAGGGAAGCCCTGGATATGGTCCCAGTGGGTGTGGCCGACGAAGATGTGGCCCTGCAGCTCGCGCCCCTTGAACTCCCTGGCCAGCGAGTCGCCGAGCTCGCGCAGGCCGGTGCCGCAGTCGAAGATGATAGGCGTGTCCCCCACGCGCAGCTCTACGCAGGCGGTGTTGCCGCCGTAGCCGGCCACTCCGGGGTTGCTGGTGGGACAGGAGCCGCGGACGCCCCAGAAACGGACGTACACCGGCAGCCTGCCCGCGGACGCAGGCTCCACGCGCAGCTCGGCCGACGTCGGCGCCGCGCGGCGCGCGGTCCGAGCCGGTTCAGGCTGGGGCTTAGGGGGCTCGCCGTCCAGGCCCAGCAGCGCGCGCACGCGCCTGAGCAGCTCGTCCGGCATGTAGGGCTTGACCAGGTAGTCGTCCGCGCCGGCCGCGGTGGCCTGAGAGATGTCGGTGGGGAAGCTCTTGGAGGAGGTCACCATCACCTTCACCCCGGGCAGGCCGCCCTCGCCTTTCAGCAGGCCGCACAGCTCGTAGCCGTGCATGCGCGGCATCATCAGGTCGGAGATCACCAGGTCCGGCCGGAGCGCGCTGGCCTTCTCCCAGCCGTCCTGGCCGTCGACGGCCGTATGCACCTCGAACTCGGCCGACAGCAGGTCGGCCGCGAGCGAGCGCAGCATCTCGTCGTCGTCGACTACCAGTATCTTTTTTCTCGCGGCGGCCATGCGTTGGTCCCACGATAATATAGCAAACTAAGGCCGGGGCCGGAAAAAGAGAACGCCCGGGTCTACCCGGGCGCTTGCCTGCGGCGGCGGGCCGCTCAGAACTCGTTGAAGTAGGAGACCTGCTCGTTGCCGGCCGAGTTGATTATCCAGTGGCCGATGGTCGTGCCGCGGCTGTCGCCTACCGGGGCCTGGTATTTGCGCGCGGTCTCCTCTATCAGGCCGGGGTCCTCGGGGCAGGCGAAGACCCGGCTCTTGTCCCCGGCCTGGCGCTTGCTGAGCGCCTCCCGGAACTTGCGGAGGCCGGCCGCGGTGGCGAACTTGGAGCAGTTCATGCTCTCCTGCATGGAGGCGTCCACGTAGTTGCGGAAATCTATCGGGCGCTCCTCGTTCCTGGCCCACTTGCCGGCCTGGCAGGTCAGGTACGGGCCGATATTCTGCCGCGGGCCCAGCACGTCGTCCCGCTTCTGCAGCATGTGGTTCCAGAAGCGCATGCCGTTGAAGTTGGCGGAGAGATCGGCGTACGAGAAGACGCCGGTGGCCAGCATGTTGCCGCCGAGGAAGGTCTTTTCCTTGAAGACGCCGCCCTTCAGCACGTTCACCAGCGGCCTCTCCTCCAGGTAATGCTTCTTGAAGTAGCTGAAGCCCATGCCGAACATATGCTCCAGCTTGTCCACGCCCACCACGGTGTCGCCGATCTTGATCAGCGGGAACAGCGCCAGCGGGCTCTTCGCCGCGCCCTTGCGGCCCAGCAGGAAGCCGTTCCAGATGCTCCATTCGCTGTAGACGGATTCCTTCAGCGGGATGACCGTGCGCGGCACGTCCCCCCCGATGATGGCCTGCACGAGCTGGCCTTTTTTGTGGTTGGAGAACACGGCTTTCAGGCGCTCGTAGAGCTGCTCCTCGCTCTCGCGGGTGTCGGAGCAGCCTCCCATCGCGTTCAGATCGTCGATGGCTTCCTGCAGGCCCTCGTTGGCCAGCCTGTTCACCTGTTCGGTCACGTCCGCTATCTGCCCGTCCGGCACGCTGAAATGGTCCGCTTCCGCGGCGCGGGCGGGCGCCGTTCCGAGCAGCAGTGCGATGGCTATCAGTAAATTCTTCATCCGTCCTCCGTAACCGTCCCCTAGATGCTATCAATCTTCCGCCGCCCGCCGATTGAGGCGAAAGACCCGGGCCTGGCAGGTTTTTAGGCCTATGCCGGCCTGGGCTTAAAGGCCGCGGTCGCAACGCACCCCGGGAAAAAGTATAATTTCGGACAGCGGTAATCCGGGTATTTGGGAGTTATTTCGATCATGAAACATATCTTCGCCAAGAAACAGCTGAAGACCCTGCTGGCCGAGATGCAGGACGACAACCGGCTGCGCAGGGCCCTCGGCCCCGTCACGCTCACCTCGCTGGGCGTGGGCGCCATCATAGGCGCGGGCATCTTCGTGGCCACGGGCGCGGCGGCCAAGGGCGTGGCCGGCCCCGCGCTGATGGTGTCCTACGCGCTGGCCGGGATCACGTGCATCTTCGCCGCGCTGTGCTACGCCGAGTTCGCCTCCATGGCGCCGGTGGCCGGCTCGGCCTACACCTACGCCTACACCACGATGGGCGAGGTCTTCGCCTGGATCATAGGCTGGGATCTGGTGCTGGAGTACGCGGTCGGCTCGGCCACGGTGGCCAACGGCTGGTCCGGCTACTTCCAGAGCGTGCTGGCCAAGTTCGGCGTGGCGCTGCCCGAATACCTGCAGAAGGCGCACTACGTCTACGACAACGGCCATTTCACGGCCACCTCGTCGTGGCTGAACCTGCCGGCCATACTGGTGGTGATAGCCGTCACGCTGATACTCGTGAAGGGCATACGCGAGAGCGCGCGTTTCAACGCGGCGATGGTCTTCATCAAGGTGGCGGCGGTGCTGTTCGTCATCATGGTAGGCGCGTTCTTCATACACCCGGCCAACTACACGCCTTTCGCCCCGTACGGCTGGTCCGGCCTGAGCTTCTTCGGCCTGCACGTGGCCGGCCAGACCAACGCCGGCGGCGACCCGGTGGGCATGATAGCCGGCGCGGCCATCATCTTCTTCGCCTATATCGGCTTCGACTCGGTCTCCACCCACGCCGAGGAGGCCGTCAACCCCAGGCGGGACATCCCGATAGGCATCATAGCCTCGCTGCTGATCTGCACCGTGCTCTACATAGCCGTGGTGGCCGTGCTGACCGGCATGGTGCCGTACGCGCAGCTCAGCAAGGACGCCGGCGTGGCCGACGCTTTCAGGCAGGCGGGCCTGCCGTGGGCCGAGTTCGTAATAGCCGCGGCCGGCGTGGCCGGCATCACGTCGGTGCTGCTGGTCATGATGCTCAGCGGCCCCCGCGTGTTCCTGGCCATGGCGCGCGACGGCCTGATCCCGTCCAAGTTCTTCGCCGACGTGCACCCGGTGTTCCGCACGCCGTGGAAGAGCACGATGGCGATAGGCCTCTTCGTCTCGGTGCTCGCCGGGCTGCTGCCCATAGACGCGCTGCTGCACCTTACCAACATCGGCACGCTGTTCGCCTTCACGATAGTCTGCGGCGCGGTGCTGATCATGCGCAAGCTGGACCCGCACGCCGAGCGGCCTTTCCGCTGCCCTATGGTGCCGGCGGTGCCGGTGCTGGGCATAGCGGCCTGCCTGCTGCTGATGGGCTCGCTGCCGGCCGCCAACTGGTGGCGGCTGATAGTCTGGCTGGCGCTGGGCCTGGTGATCTATTTCTCCTACGGCCGCAAGAACAGCTTCCTCGGCAGGGAGCTGCGCGGCGAGAAGATAGCCGACAGGCCCGTGATACACGTGCAGGAGCCGGCGCACTGACCCCCGGGCGGCCCTTCCGCCCGTTGCGGCGGCGGCGGCCGGGCTCCCCCCGGCAAGGCGGTTTGTTGTAACCGTCCTTGAAATTGTCTAAACTCTATGGACAGCACGATGAAGAGAAGAGAGAACTTCCCTGACGAGTATCCGCGCCGGGCGGCGGCCCTGGCGGCCGCGCTCTTCCTGCTCGGCGGCTGTTCCCCGCGGGAACAGGCCGATCCCTCCAAGCCCGCGGTCGGGCTCGTGTTCGACGTGGGCGGCCGCGGCGATAAATCCTTCAACGATTCCGCCTACAACGGGCTGGAGAGGGCCAGGAAGGAGCTGAACGTGCAGGCCGACTATATAGAGCCGGGCGAGGGCGCGGACAAGGAATCGGCCCTGCGCCAGATGGCTTCCGGCAGGTACGGCCTGATCTTCGGCACCGGCTTCCTCTTCACCGACGACATCGATACCGTGGCGGGGGACTTCCCCGGCAAGAAGTTCGCCTGCATAGATTACGCGGTGGACCCCTCCAAGAAGATCCCGGACAACGTGCTGGCCATAAAGTTCAAGGAGGAAGAGGGCAGTTTTCTGGTCGGGGCCATCGCGGCGCTGACCTCCAGGACCGGCACCATCGGCTTCGTGGGCGGCATGGACATACCGCTGATCCATAAGTTCGAGGCCGGCTACCGCGCCGGAGCGCTGCATGTGGACCCGAAGTGCCGCGTGCTGATCGGCTACGCGGGCGTGACCGGCGACGCCTTCAAGAACCCGGCCAAGGGCAAGGAGCTGGCCCTGTCGCAGATAGGCAGGGGCGCGGACGTCATCTTCCACGCGTCGGGCTCCACCGGACTGGGGGTCTTCGAGGCGGCGCGCGAAAAGAAGGTCTTCGCCATAGGCGTGGACTCGGACCAGTACGCCGAGGCCCCGGGCCGCATCCTGACCTCGATGGTGAAGATGGTGGACGTCTCGGTCTTCAGGACCATCCAGGACTATCTGAACGGCACTTTCAAGGGCGGGGTCCGGGAGTTCGGCCTGGCCGAGAACGGCGTGGGCTACGTCTACGACGAGCACAACAAGGACCTGATCCCGCGCGCGATAATAGACAGAGTGGAAGAACTGAAGAAGCGGATAATAGCAGGCCGGATAAAAGTGCCCAATAAGTGAACGGCCCGGGCCCCGTAAGCGCCGGAGCGGCGCGGAAAGAACGGAAATGGACAAGACGGCATACGAGATAGAGCTGATCGGCGTCACCAAGAAGTTCGGCAGCCTCTACGCCAACAAGGGCGCCTCCCTCCGCGTGAGGAAGGGCGAGATCCACGCCCTGGTGGGCGAGAACGGCGCCGGCAAGTCCACGCTGATGAAGGTCCTCTACGGCATGTACCGCCCGGACGCCGGCGAGATACGGATACGCGGCGAAGCCGTCAGCATACCGTCCCCGAAGGCCGCCATAGACCTCAAGATAGGCATGGTGCACCAGCACTTCATGCTGGTGAAGACGCTGACGGTGGCCGAGAACGTGATACTGGGCGAGGAGCCGGTCGGGAACGGCGGAGCGCTGGACTACGCGAAAGCCGCGGCCGAGACCCGGCAGCTCATCGACAAGTTCAACCTGATCCTGGACCCGGACGCGCTGGTGGCGGATCTGAGCGTGGGCGAGGAGCAGCGTCTGGAGATCCTGAAGCTCCTCTACCGCAAGGCCGACATCCTCATACTGGACGAACCCACCGCGGTGCTGACCCCGCAGGAGATAAAGTACTTTTTCGACATCATCCGCAAGCTCAGCTCCGAGGGAAAGACCGTGATCCTGATCACGCATAAGCTCAAGGAGGTCCTTTCCATTTCAAGCTCGGTCACCATAATGAGGCAGGGCGTCACTGTCGCTTCGCTGCCGACCGCCGGGACCTCGGAGAGCGGCCTGGCCCAGCTTATGGTGGGCCGGCCGGTCGTCTTCCAGGTCGAGCGCGCGCTGCGCACCGCCGAGGAACTGGAGAAGAGCCCGGCGGTGCTGGAAGTGAAGGACCTGACCGCGATGTCGGGCAAGGGCCACACCGCGCTGAACGGCCTCTCGCTCGAGATAAAGAAGGGGGAGATCTTCGGCCTGGCGGGCGTGGAAGGCAACGGCCAGTCCGAACTTATCGAGGTGCTTACCGGCCTGAGGCGGCCGGTCTCCGGCTCGGTAAAGGTGCTAGGCGAAGCAATAGACCCGGCCGGGAACTCCGCGCGGAAGATGTTCTCCCTGGGCCTGGCCCACGTACCGGAGGACAGGCACAAGAAGGGCCTGGTACTGGATTATTCCGTCGCGGAGAACATGGTGCTGGGGCGCCACCGCGAGCCGGCCTTCTCCACTCCGGCCAGAATGAATTTCGAGGGCATAGCGGCCTTCGCCGCCAGGATGATAGGCGATTACGGCATATATCCCCCCCGGCCGCAGTTGCGCGCCGGGGCGCTGTCCGGCGGCAACCAGCAGAAGATCGTCGTGGCCCGCGAGCTTTCGCGCCTGCCCAGGCTGCTGGTCGTGGCCCAGCCGACCCGCGGCGTGGACGTCGGCGCGATAGAGTTCATCCACAAGAAGATCATAGAGACCCGCGACGCCGGCTGCGCCGTGCTTCTGATATCGGCCGAACTCTCGGAGATACTCTCCCTGTCGGACCGGATAGGGGTCATATACCGCGGCAGGATAGCGGACGTCTTCGGCGCGAAAGAGGCGACCGAGGAGAAACTGGGCCTGCTGATGATGGGCGGGAAGGCCGAATGAACAAGAACACGAAAGCCTTCCTGATAAACCTCGGCGTGACGCTGGCCGCCGTGCTGGCCTCCTTCGTAGTCGGCGCCTTCTTCATCCTGCTCGTGCACGCCAACCCCGCGCTGGTTTACTGGCGCCTGTTCGAAGGCGTGATCCTCAACCCCTACGGCCTCGCGCAGACACTCTTCAAGGCCACCCCGCTGATCATGACGGGGCTGGCGCTGGCCCTGGGCTTCAAGGCCAGCATCTTCAACATCGGCGCCGAGGGGCAGATGGTCATAGGCGGCTTCGTCTGCGCCTGGCTGGGCTTCACTTTCACGGGCCTGCCGGCGGCCCTGCTGGTCCCGCTGTGCCTGGCCGGCGCGTTCGCCGGCGGCATGTTGTGGGCGTCGGTCCCCGCCGTGCTGAAGATAAAGACCGGGGCGCACGAGGTCATCACCACCATCATGATGAACTTCATAGCCCTGGCGCTGACCAATTATCTGATAACGGCCTATTTCCACCTGCCGGAGACGGTGCACACGCAGCTGATAGCCGGGAGCGCCGCCCTGCCGCGGCTGGACCACTACGTGCCCGCTTTCAGGGGCTCGCCGGCCAACGTGACGCTGTTCATGGCCGCGGCGCTGTGCTTCGCCTTCTGGTGGCTCATCTGGAAGACCCCCTACGGCTACGAAACCCGCGCGATAGGCCTTAACCCGTCCGCGGCGGAGACCGGCGGCATACACATAAACCGCAACCTGCTCCTGACCTTCCTGATCTCCGGCGGCCTGAGCGGCTTTGCGGCGGTCAATTTCATCATGGGCTACAAGCACTACTACGAGGAAGGCTTCACGCAGGGCGTAGGCTTCATGGGAATAGCCGTAGCGTTGGTGGGACAGAACAACCCGTTCGGCATCATCTTCGCGGCGCTGCTGTTCGGCGCTCTGTCGCACGGCACGCTGGTCATCAACGCGCTGGTGCCCAAGGACATCATCCAGATACTGCAGGCGCTGGTGATACTGTTCGTGATATCCTCGAACCTGCTCGCGAAGAAATACATGGCCAGGTTGACGGAAGACTGAGCGGGACATAAGATGGACCTTTTCCAGATATTCTCCCTAGCGCTGGCGGGCCAGACCATACGGATCTCCGTGCCGTACATCCTGACGGCCCTGGGGGCGACGGCCTCCGAGCTCGGAGGCGTGGTCAACATCGGCCTGGAGGGGCTGATCCTGATAGGCGCCTTCTGCTCGGTGCTTGGTAATTTCTACACCGGCAGCCCGTGGGCCGGCATACTCTGCGCGGTGGCCGGCGGCATGCTCTTCGCCTGGCTGCACGCCGTGGTCTCCATCAAGTTCCGCGCCAATCAGATAATCTCGGGGCTGGCCATCAACATCCTGGCGGTGGGCGCCACCAAGTTCTTCCTGAAGTATTTCTTCCACTCCTCCTCCAACTCGGGCCGCATATCCGGGATAGCCAGGCTGGACGTCCCGGTGATCGGCGGCATACCCGTTATCGGCGACATCGTCTCGAACCCGCTGATACTCCTGACCGGCCTGCTGGTGTTCGCGGTGTGGTATTCCGTCTACCGCACCCCCTTCGGCCTGCGGCTGCGCGCGGTAGGCGAGAACCCGGAGGCCGCGGACACGCTGGGCGTGAACGTCCGCCGCATGCGCTACCTGGGCGTGCTGATCTCCGGCGCGCTGGCGGCGCTCGGCGGGGTCTGGCTGGCTTACGACCAGCACCAGTTCACCGACGGGATGAGCGGCGGCCGCGGTTACATAGCGCTCGCGGCGATGATCTTCGGCAAATGGAACCCGGTGCTGGCCGCGCTGGCCGCGCTTTTCTTCGGTTTCGCCGAGGCGGTGCAGATCCAGCTGCAGACCGTGGGCGTCAAGCTGCCGGTCCAGTTCATCCAGATGATCCCCTACCTGCTCACCATAGTGGTCCTGGCCGGGACCTTCTCCAAGGCCGCGCCTCCTTCGGCCGACGGCGTGCCTTACGAGAAGGACTAGCCGGCGGCATCCGCGCCGCCTTTCCCCGGCGGAAACCCATAAAGGCATTGGAAAGAAATAAGATATCCTAATCACCTCCCATGGACGAGATCAAGAGACGCCGCACCTTCGCCATCATCTCCCACCCCGACGCCGGCAAGACCACGCTGACCGAGAAGATGCTGCTTTACGGCGGCGCGCTGCACCTGGCAGGCACCGTGACCGCGCGCAAGAACCAGCGCGCGACCGCCAGCGACTGGATGGAGCTGGAGAAGAAGCGCGGCATCTCCATCAGCTCCACCGTGCTGCAGTTCGACTACGCCGGCTACAAGATAAATCTGCTGGACACGCCCGGCCACAAGGACTTCTCCGAGGACACCTACCGCGTGCTGACCGCCGTGGACGCTGCCGTGATGGTGATAGACGCCGGCAAGGGCATAGAGAGCCAGACGCTGAAGCTCTTCGAGGTCTGCCGCCGCCGCCGCATCCCGATCTTCACGTTCATGAACAAGATGGACCGCCCGTCGCGCGAGCCGCTGGAGCTCATCGACGAACTGGAGAAGGTGCTGGCTCTGGAGCCGTTCCCGGTGAACTGGCCGATGGGCAACGGCCCCGACTTCAAGGGCGTTTACGACCGCCTGACGCGGCAGGCGCACATGTTCGAGCGCACCCCGGGCGGAGCCTACAAGGCCGGCGTGGAGACGGCCGGCCTCGAGGACCAGCTGATAAAGGAGAAGCTGGACTCCGTCAGCTACAGGAATTTCATAGAGGAAGTCGGCATGCTGGAGCTGGCCGGCACCGTCTACGACCAGGAGGCCGTGCTGTCCGGCGAGGTCACGCCCGTATTCTTCGGCAGCGCGGTCAACAACTTCGGCATCCAGCTGATGCTCGACGGCTTCGTGGAGCACGCCGCCCCCCCGGGTCCGCGCGACTCCTCCATAGGCTCGGTAGGCCCGGAGATGGATGCATTCAGCGGCTTCATCTTCAAGATCCAGGGCAACATGAACCCGCGCCACCGCGACAAGGTGGCCTTCATCCGGGTCTGCTCCGGCAAGTTCACGCGCGACATGACGGTGCACCACTCCCGCAGCGGCAGGAAGGTGCGCCTGTCCAACTCCAACAAGTTGTTCGGCCAGGACCGCGAGACGGTGGACGAGGCGTATCCCGGCGATATAGTGGGGATAGTCGGCCACCAGGATTTCCAGATAGGCGACACGCTGACCGAGAACCCGGCGATAATCTACGACGAGATCCCGCGCTTCCCGCCGGAGTGCTTCACTTACCTGACGAACCCGGTGCCGTCGAAGTTCAAGCCTTTCAAGACCGGCCTCGAGCAGCTGATGCTCGAGGGCGTCATCCAGCAGTTCTTTCCGAAGGACGCGCCGTCCAGCAGCATCCTGCTGGCCGCGGTCGGCCCGCTGCAGTTCGAGGTGACCCAGTACCGGCTGGAGGAGGAGTACGGCGTGAAGTCCGTGGTGGAGCCGGCCCCCTGGCAGTTCGTGCGCTGGCTGGACCCCGACGGCGCGGCCAGGCTCGCCTCGGGCATGATACACCTGGGGGACAACGTGCGGCTGGGCTCCGATTCGGCCGGAAACCCGGTGATCTTCTTCCCCACCCCCTGGGCGCTTAAGTACTTCGGCGACACCAACAAGGAGATAAAGCTCTTCGAGCTGCCTCTAAGGCCTTAGGGCTCCCGACTGCCGCAAAAAAGGACCCCGCCGGCGCCTCCGGCGGGGTCCTTCTTGCAGCCCCCAGATCAGCGGGCTTCCGGGGAGTAGAGTATCTCTTTTGCCGCGCCGCCGCCGCGCAGGATGAAGCCGCGTATCTCGGGCAGCGCCGGGCGGACCTTCCCGTCGAGCGAGGTGTCGAAGTAGATCGCGGCGAAGACCCCGCCGCCCTCGCCGTAGATGCTGCCGATGACGGTCCGGTCCTCGCCTTTCCTGGCGAACCCGGTTATGAAGATCCTTTTGAGGCCGGCAGCGTCCTCATACAGCATGGAGGCCCTGCGGTCGAAGATATCCGGCCCGTAAGCCGGCACTTCGATCCCGACCCTCTTAACGCAGAAGCGCCGCGGAAGCCCGGCATCGTCGGCCTCCTTGTCCTCAGGCCTGGACCAGCATCTGTCCACCTGGTAGAACGAGGAGGACATCTTCTCCTCGGATAAGACCGCCGGCGCCGGAGTATCCGCGCGCGAGGCGCGCCACATCAGGGACGAGGCCCTCATGGACTGAAGGACGCCTATATCACCGGCGAAAAGGCCGGAAACCTGCATAAGGAGAACCGCGGCCGCAGCAACTAATTTCTTCATTCCATCCCTCCGTAACTCACGTATATTATGCCAGTTGCCGGCACGCGGCGCATGAGCCGAAGTGCCTTGAGGAGCGGCGTCTTTAGGGCCACCTTGCGCTGGGCCTTTGGGCCGGCGAAGCAGGCGCGGCGGAAGCTGCCGCGCAACGGCCCCGGGCGCCGCCGGAGATATGCTTAGCCGGATGCCGCGAAAGCCTTCAGGTTGTCCGCCAGGACGGCGGGAGGCAGCAGTTCTTTCAGCACTTCCTCTATGGCCGCCGCCGGGACGCCGGGAACCGCGCCCAGCGAGGCCACGAAGCCCAGCAGGGCGGAGTTCTGCATGCGCGGGTCCGGCAGGTCCTCGAAGCGTGTGCTCAGCGCCTCGCCGCCGAAACCCGCGACGGCCAGGCGCACTTCTTCCGCGGCGGGGTAAGAGGCCTGCCCGGTCCTGACGCTGACCGGCTGCCAGGCCGCGTCGTAATAGATTACCTTGCCGCCCTTCTTCAGATAGATGGCCGCGCCGCGCAGGGCCTCCAGGCGCTCGAGCGCCAGCACCAGGTCCGCGCCGCGCTCCGGCACCAGCGGGGTCAGGGCGTCGGCGCCGAGCCTGATATGGGAAGAGACCACGCCGCCGCGCTGGGCCAGGCCGTGCGTGTCGCAGGCGCGCACCTCCAGGCCCGAGCGCGAGGCCGCTTCGGCCAGCACCGCCGCCAGCAGGCCAATGCCCTGCCCGCCCACGCCGCAGATATAGACGTTGAAGGCCATTATTTCTCCCTCCTTATGGCCTGCGCCGGGCAGGTCTGAATGCATGAGCCGTCGCCGATGCAGAGCTCCTTATTGACGGTCACGGAGCCGTCCGGGTTGCGGATGAAGGACGGGCAGGCGAATTCCGCGGCGCAGACGTAGTGCCGCGCGCATTTCTCCTGGTCCACCTCCACGCGCTGGGGCTTGAGGCCCGGGTTGGCCCGCCTGCGCTCGCGCATGAACTTGAGCATGCACGGGTGGCGGGCTATCACCACCGCGAAGCCCTTATGGTCCATGGCCTCCTGCAGGAAGCCGGCCAGCTTTGGCTGGTCGTAGGCGTCGCATTCCCTCAGGAACTTCACGCCCATCTGTTTGAGCAGCTCCGGCAGGCTGAGCCGCTCGCCTATCTCGCCGTTGCCGGGCCTGGGCTGGTGGCCGGTCATCGCGGTGGTGCCGTTGTCCAGCAGCACCAGGGTTATGTCGCTGTCGCGCCAGGCCGCGTTCACGGTCCCGGGCATCGCCGCGTGGAAGAAAGTGGAATCGCCCACGAACGCCACCACCTTGCGCGACACGTTGTTCAGCGCGAGGCCGGAGGCGGTGGAGACGGAATGGCCCATCGAGAACAGCACCTCGCCCATATTATAGGGGGGCAGGTAGCCCAGCGAGTGGCAGCCGATGTCGCCCACGGTTATGGCGCCCGGAGGCAGGGCCTTCTTCACCGCGTGGAAGGCCGACCGGTGGCCGCAGCCCGGGCACATCTGCGCCAGGCGCTGCGGGGGCAGCGGCCTGGGCTCGGCCGCGGGAACGGGGAAAAGCTCCGGCCAGGCCCCGGCCAGGCAGGCGCGGGCGCGCTCCGGGCTCAGCTCGCCCATCAGCTCGGAATGGCCGGCGCGGGCGCGGATCCGGCAGCTTATCCCCTCCTCGAAGGCCAGGGCCTTCAGCTCGGTCTCCATCACGCGGTCGAGCTCCTCGAGCACGTAGACCTCCCCGTGCGAACGCAGGAACTCCGCGAGCGGCGCGCGCGGCAGCGGGTAGGTCACTCCAAGTTTCAGCACGTCCACCGGGGCGCCGGCGGCCCTGACGGCCTCCAGCAGGCACAGCGCCGGCAGGCCGGCCGAGACCGCGCCCAGCCGCTTTGCTCCGGGAACCGGCGCCGGATAACGCTCGTTGAGGGGGCTGGTGCCGGCGTAGGCGGCCCAGGCGTCGAGCTTCTCCAGCGCCCGCTTCTTCAGCGGGAAGACGGAAGCCGTGATGGGCACGTAGGGACCGGCCTTGGCGTCGAAACGCGGCGTCCAATCGTGCGCTGCCGGCAGCGGACCGAAGGCGACCTTCTCCCTGGCGTGGCAGACGTGGGTGGTCAGCCTCAGGAACGCCGCGGTCCGCCTCTCGCGCGCCTGGCGCGCGGCCTCGAGGTACATCCGGTAGGCCTCCGCGGGCGAAGCCGGCTCGAACAGCGGCATATAGGCCATCCGCGCGAACCAGCGGTTGTCCTGTTCGTTCTGCGAGGAGTTGGCGCCGGGATCGTCCCCGAGCACTACCACCATGCCGCCGGGCAGCTCCATCAGGGGCAGCTGTATCAGCGAGTCCGCCGCCACGTTGAGACCCACCGACTTGAAGAAAACCGCGGAAGGATGGCCGTTGAGCGCCGCGCCGGCGGCGAACTCCAGCGCCACCTTCTCGTTGACCGCGAACTCGAAACGGACCGTCCTCTCTTTCTCCGCCGGGGCGAGCAGCGCCTCGGCTATCTCCGGGGTGGGCGAGCCGGGATAGCTGGCCGCCGCGGCCGTGCCGGCCTCGGCCATCGCGCGCGCCAGCGCCTGGTTGCCCATCACGAGGCCCGCGAAGCCCTCGCGGCGCGTCATCAGTTCCCTCAGGGTCAGCATGCTTCCTCCTAAAGAGAAGCGCCGCCTTCCGGCGGCGCCCCTGGTCAGCTCCTTTTGACCGGCTGGTATTCCTTCAGCGGGTCCACTGGCTGGACGTACGGCCCGTCCCAGGCCTTCGAGAAGATGTCTTCCAGCGCCTCCGCGGCCGCGGCCCCGCCGATGAAGAGCGCTACCCCGCGCGAGGAGTTGAAGTAGCCCGGCCCCCAGTTGGAGGTGGTTATATACGATCTGTCGCCGTCCACGGTGAGGTACTTGAGGTGCTCCACGCGGGCGTACGGGATGAACCTGTCCTTCAGCGGCGGCAGCGAGGAGATCTTGACCGTGATGTTGTCGGTCTTGGCCAGGGCCTTGATGTCGCGGTCGGCCTTGCCGCCCATCCCCCAGTCGGCGAAGATAAGCTCCACTTTAACCCCGCGGGCAGCGGCCTTGCGGAAGGCGGTGTCCAGGTCGGCCCAGCGCTTGGAGCCGTGCTCCATCAGCGCGTAGGTCATCACCTGCCCGCGCACGGTGCTCTTCGCGGAATCCAGCAGTTTAAGCAGGCCGGCTATCTCGGAGTCGGCGCCTTTCGGGATATGCCCGACCGGGCTGAAGGCCAGGCTGTAGGATACTTCGGCGCCGTTCAGCAGCGCCTTCTCGGGCTTGGCGGCCGTGACGGCGGCCTTGCCTTTCCCGAACATCTTCTTTACCGGCGCTCCGCCGGCCAGCGCCCAGTCCGCGTCGAACACCAGCTCCAGGTCGGCCGCGGCTTTTTTGCTGTCCAGGCGCGCGCCCAGCTCGTGGATCTGGGTCAGCGAGCGCCAGTCGAAGTTCTGGCTGCCGACGAAGGCGGAAGCCCCGTCCACCACGAAGAACTTGGAATGCTGCACGCCGCCGATGTTCTTCTTGAAATTGACCACGCGCGCGTCCACGCCGGCCTCCTTGAGGGCCGGCAGCGCCTTGGAGGTTTCGCTCATCATCACGCTGTCGGCTATCAGGCGCACCTTCACGCCGCGCTTCGCGGCGGCTTTGACCGCCTCGAGCACCGGCTCCATCGCCTCGCCTTTCTCGTCTGCGATATAAAATTCTTCGATATCCAGCTTCTTCTTCGCCGAGCCTATCATCTCCAGCCAGACCTCCTGCGGCCTGGCGGCCAGCGAGGAGCCGTAGACGGTCTCCGCGGGCACGCTCTCCACTATCTTCAGCTCCGCCCCCGGCCCTTCCGCGGCCGCGAGCGGCATGGCGCAGAGGGACAGCGCCAGGCTAAGCATTGTTTTTTTCATGATCTCCTCATTTGACCGGACCGTCGCGCCGCGAGGCGCTCAGAGCGGCAGCACTTCCTTCTTCGCCGCACGCCTGAAATCTAACTTGGCCAGCTCCCCGAGGAGCATGCCCGAGACTATCAGCAGGCCCCCGCCGGCTTTGGACCACAGGAACTCCTCGCCCCCCAGCGTCCACGCGAACAGCGCGGCGAAGACGGGCTCCAGCGTAAAGATTATACCAACCTTGAAGGGCTCGGAATGCCTCTGGGCCAGCATCTGGATGAAGAAGGCCGTCAGGGTCGGGAAGACGGCCAGGAAGATTATAACGCCCCAGGCGTTCACCCCGGCCACCGACAGCGGGGCCCCCCGCAGCAGCGCCAGCGCGAACGAGACGGCGCCTACCATCCAGAACTGGTGGAAGACCAGCAGCACCGCGTCGGCCGAAGCCTTCACGTACTTGTCGGTGATTATCAGGTGCACCGAGTAGGAGGCCGCGGCCACCAGCGTCAGCGCGTCCCCGGCGTTGAAACCGCGCGCCCCGCCGGTCAGCAGCCACATGCCGGCTATCGCCAGCAGGGCGGACAATCCCTGCAGGCCGGTGGGCTTCTCGCGCCTGAACAGGAACATGAAGACCGGGATGAAGATGATGAACAGGCCGGTTATGAAGCCGGAATTGGAGGCCGTGGTATAGACCAGGCCACAGGTCTGGGTCAGGTAGAGAGAGGAGAGGAATACGGCCAGTAAGAAGCCCTCGGCCATGTGGCGGGTCCGGTTCCGGCGCTTGAGCACCCAGGGCAGCAGCAGCGCGGCCGAGATGACGAAGCGGATGCCGACCATGACCACGGGGTCCACAGAGTCCAGAGCGCCCTTGGTGACGATGAAGGTGGAGCCCCAGATGGCGGCGCAGTAGAAAAGCCCGATGTCAGACCAGAGCCCGGAACGCCGGGAGGGTTCGCTCATGGCTAGATTATACTTTATCGCGCGGCGGGGACGGGACGCGCCGAATTTAGGTATACTTTCAGTACCGCTTTTCACGGAGGCCACATGAAAAAGAAGATCCTGGAGAAGATATCGTCCTACGAGAGCTACGCGATAGAACTGCAGCGCGGCCTGACCGCCATCCCGGCGCTGGCGCCGTCCAGCGGCGGCACCGGCGAGTACGACAAGGCAAAGTGGCTGGAAGGCGAGCTGCAGAAGCTGAAGTTCGACTCCATCGAGTGGGTGAACGCCCCGCAGAAGGAGGCCAAGAACGGCATCCGCCCCAACGTCATCGCCCGCTATAAGGGCAAGAGCTCCGCGAAGACCATCTGGTTCATGGCCCACCTCGACGTGGTGCCGCCCGGCGAGGCCAAGCTCTGGAACTCCGACCCCTACAAGATGGAGGTGAAGGACGGCAGGCTTATAGGCCGCGGCGTCGAGGACAACCAGCAGGCCATAGTCTCCAGCATCCTGGTGGTCAAGGCCATGATGGACCTGGACTACCGCCCGGAATACGACATCGCGCTGCTGTTCTGCGCCGACGAGGAGACCGGTTCCGGCTTCGGCGCGGACTACATAGCCGACAACAAGCCGGAGATCTTCGGGCGTGACGACGTGTTCTTCGTGCCGGACTCCGGCGTGGAGGACGGCTCGCTGATAGAGGTGGCCGAGAAGTCCATCCTGTGGATGAAGGTCACGACGCACGGCAGGCAGTGCCACGCCAGCCGCCCGGGCCTCGGCGTCAACGCCTTCAAGGCGGCCAGCGAGCTAGTGACGAAGTACCAGAAACTCTACAAGAAGTTCCCGAAGAAGGACCGGCTCTACGAGCCGCCGATCAGCACGTTCGAGCCGACCAAGAAAGAGGCCAACGTGCCCAACGTGAACACGCTGCCCGGCGAGGACGTGTTCTACATGGACTGCCGCGTGATGCCGTGCTACCAGCTTTCCGAAGTGAAGGCCGAGATGCGCCGCCTGGCCGACGAGGTGGAGGCCAAGTTCGGCGTAAAGGTCAGCTTCGAGCCGCAGCAGGAGGCGCAGGCGGCCCCCCCGACGGACCCGAAGGCCCCGATCGTGCTGGCGCTCAAGAAGGCCATCAAGGAAGTGCTCGGCGTAAAGGCGCGGGCCTACGGCATAGGCGGCGGTACCGTCGCCGCGTTCTTCCGCCGGCTTAACCTGCCGGTTGTGGTCTACTCCCGCCTGAACGAGAGCGCGCACATGCCCAACGAGTTCTGCGTGATAGAGCACATGATGGGCGACGCCAAGGTCTTCGCGGTCACCACGCTTAACCTCTGCGGCGGGAAATAGCAGCCGCGGCGGCGCAGGGAAGGCGCGGGAGCGGCCCGCGCCTTTTTTGCGCCTATATAAATATCATTTAGTATAATAGCGTAACCCCGGAAGGGGCCCCGAAGGAGCCGGCAACGACGGCCCCTGTCGGAGTTTTTCCTATGCCCCTTGCCGCTGACCGCACCCTGCCGAAAGGCGCCACGATAGAGACGGACCCCCGCCTTCCGCCGGTCGTCTCCTATACCCTGGCCAACGGCTTCCGGCTGCTTATCCTGGAGAAGAGGTTCGTGCCGGCGGTCTCGTTCACGATGTTCTTCAAGGTCGGCAACGCCGACTGCCGGCCCGGCAAGACCGGCCTGGCCCATCTCTTCGAGCACATGGCCTTCAAGGGCACCACGACAATAAACTCGGCCGGCTACGAGCGGGAGAAGCCGGCCCTGGACAGGGTGGAGGCCGCCGCCCAGGCTCTCATAGCCGCGGAATCCTCCGGGAAGGAGCCCGCCGGGAAGCTGGAGGCGCTCCGCGCGGAGCTGGACCGGGCGCAGGAGGCCGCCGACGCCCTCTCGGTCAGCGACGAATACCTGAAGATCTACAACTCCCTCGGCGAAAGCGGTCTGAACGCGATGACCTCGGCCGACTACACGGTCTACGTGGTCTCGCTGCCGTCGAACAGGCTGGAGGCCTGGATGAGGCTGGAATCTGACCGCTTCAAGAACCCGGTCCTGCGCGAGTTCTACCGCGAACGCGACGTGGTGCTGGAAGAGAGGAGAATGGGGGAATCCGACCCGAACCGGGTCATCTGGGAGGCGCTGCTCTCCTCCGCCTTCGACGAGCATCCTTACCGGAACCCGACCATAGGCTGGCCGGAGGACGTCCGGCGCCTCACCCGCACCGACGCCGAGAACTTCTATCGCGCGTTCTACACCCCGGACAACGCCACGCTGGCCGTGACCGGGGACGTGGACCCCGCCGTGGTGATAGCGCTGGCGGAGAGGTATTTCGGCGACTGGCGGCGCGGCGGCTCCCCGGACAGGAGCTGCCCGGCCGAGCCGCCGCAGAACCGCGAGAAGCTGCGCACCGTCGTCTTCAACGCCGCTCCCGCCCTGCGCATAGGCTTCAGGAACCCCGGGATGGGCCACCCCGATATTTACCCGCTGATCATGGCGGGCGAGACGCTGTCCGGCGGCAAGACCGGCCGCTTCTACCGGAACCTGGTGGAAGGCAGGCAGCTCGCGCTTTACGCCTGGGCCGGCGCCTCCACGCCCGGCAACCGCTACCCTTCCCTCTTCGTGGTGGCGGCGGCCCCCAAGGCCCCGCACACCGCCGCGGAACTGGACGCGGCCATAATGGAGGAGATAGAGCGCCTGGCGGCCGAGCCTCCTACGCGCTGGGAGCTGGACAGGACGCTGAACAATTACCAGGCCGAGATGATAAAACAGCTCGAGTCCAATACCGGCCTGGGCATGAGCCTGGCCCAGAACGAGTCCCTGATGGGCGACTGGCGCTTCGACTGGAAGGCCGGGGAGCAACTGCGCCGGGTCACGCCGGAGGACGTCTCCGCGGCCGCCGCCGGGTATCTGACCCGCGCCAACCGGACCGCCGTGTTCCTCGGCGGGAAGGAGACCGCGTGACGGGGCCGCTGGACATCGCGGCGGGCTTCGCCGTGCCGGCCGGGCTCGCGGACACGCTGCCCATGGCCTTCAAGCCCCCGAAGGGCACCCGGGCCGTGCTCTCCAACGGCATGGTGGTGCACATGCTGCGCGACGCCACGCTGCCGGTGGCGCACCTCACCGCTTTCATCCGCGCCGGCAAGATCCACGACCCGGCCGGCAGGATAGGACTGGGAGACATGGCGGCCGGCCTGCTGCGCGACGGCGGCGCCGGGGGGCTGGCCCCGGAAGAGATAGACAGAGAGCTCGAATTCCTGGGCGCCTCGGTGGAAAGCTCCATCGGCATAGAGGAAACACGGCTCAACCTGACCGCCCTCAGCAAGGACCTGGACAAGGTCCTGGACGTCTACGCCGCCATCCTCTCCGCCCCGTCCTTCTCCCCGGAAAAGACCGAGATCCGGCGCGCCGAGCTGCTGGAGCTGATGCGCCGCCGCAACGACGACACGTCGAGGCAGGCCGTGCGCGAGGCGCTGCGGGCCTTCTACGGCGCGGGGCATCCCTACGGCTGGCGCCCGGAGGAGGCCACGGTGAACGCCGTCACGGAAAGGGACATGCGGACCTGGCACTCGGATTTTTGCAGGCCCGGGAACGTCATCCTGGCGGCCGCCGGGGATTTCGGCACCGAGGAGCAGCTGCTGGCGAAGCTGGAGGCGCGCTTCTCCGGCTGGAAAGGCGGCCAGCCCTCCATGCCCCGCATTCCTCCCGTCAGCCTGCCGCGGGGACGGCGCGTCTTCCTGCTCCGCAAGGACATACCGCAGGCGTCCGTGGTGCTGGTGCTCGGCGCCCTGAAGCGCCACGACCCGCGCGAATTCCCGCTGATGGTGGCCAACGAGATGCTGGGCGGCGGACTTTCTTCCAGGCTGGCCGCAGAGATACGCTCCAGGAACGGGCTCGCCTACAGCGTCTACAGCTACCCGGTGAAGAAGCCGGACCACGGCTACCTGCTGGCCTACTGCGGCACCAAGCCGGAGACCGCCTGCAGGGCGGCCGGGGAGATGCTGCGGCAGTTCGACCTGATGGGCGGGTCCGAGCCGCCGGCCGAGGAAGTGAAGCGGGCGAAGGACGCGATAGCCAACTCCTTCATCTTCCGTTTTCCCACCCCTTTCGACCTGATATCGGAGCGGGCGGCTTTCGAGTACTACGGCTACAGGGAAAACGCGCTCGACGAGTACGTCGAGAGGATCAACGGCGCCGGCCCGGCCGACGTGCGGCGCGTCTCGCAAGAGGTGCTGGGGACCGCCGACGCGCTGCTGCTGTTCGTCGGCGATCCGGACAAGTTCGACGCGAGGCCCGACAAGTTCGGCCCCGTCACGGAGCTCGAGGAGGAATGATGGGCATTTTTTCCGGCAAACCTGAGATCTCCGCGGTGATACCCGCGTACAACGAGGCCGGGGCCGTGGCCCCCACCATAGTCGGCCTGAAGGACGCGCTCGCGGTCGAAGGCCTGAAGTTCGAGATCATAGTCGTCGACGACGGCTCCTCCGACGGTACCGCCCAGGCCGCGGAAGCGGCCGGCGCCAGGGTGATCCGCCACCCGGTCAACCGGGGCTACGGCCGCTCGCTGCTGAGCGGCATCCAGGCCGCCTCCCACGAGTGGATACTCATCATCGACGCCGACGGCTCCTACCCGCCCGCCGAGGCCGGTAAACTGCTAAAGCACATACCCGCCTTCGACATGGTGGTTGGCGCCCGGCAGGGCAAGCTGTTCTGGGGCAGCTACGTGAAGGCCTTCATGCGTTGGACGTACCTGCGCCTGGCGCGCTTCGTGGCCGGCGAGCATATCCCGGACGCCAACTCCGGCCTGCGCGTCTTCCGCAAGAGCGCCGTGGCCGACATGCCGGTGATGTGCTTCGGCTACTCGTTCACGACCACTATGACGCTCTCGTTCCTTTCGGCCGGGAAGTTCGTGCGCTTCGAGCCGATAGAGTTCACCGACCGGGTCGGTCATTCCAAGGTAAAGCCCGTGCGGGACGTCCTGCGCACACTGCAGATCATGACGCAGGTGATGATCTATTATAATCCGCTGAAGCTGATGTCGGTGGCGGCCCTGGCCGCACTCGCTGCCGGACTGGCCTCCGGCTCTAGTACCGCGCTGACGGTTTCCGCGCTGTTCCTGTCGACCGGCCTGGTACTGGAAGCCCTGCGTCTGCGCCGGTGGGACAGATGAAGAACGGCGCCGCTACCGAAGTGTTAAAGCTGCCGTTCTGGACCAGGGCGCTAGCGGTGTTCTCGCTCGCCCTGCTGCTGCGCGTTCTATACTCGGCGTTGAGCGGCGTCCTCCCCCTCAACCCGGACAGTCTCGATTACGTGACTCTGGCGCGCAACCTGAGCGCGCATTCCTTCTTCACCCTGGACGGGTTGACCCCGGATTATACCCGGGCCCCGGGATACCCGTTCCTGCTGCTCTTCATCGGATTCCCCGCGCTGGGGATCAAGGTTGCCCTGGCCGCGGGAGCGCTGCTGGATTCAGCGACCTCCGTGCTTTTCATGCTCAGCTGCAGGAAGTTTTTCGGGGAGCGGCCGGCGTTCTGGACCGGGCTGGCCTACGCCTGCCACCCGGTATTCATCGGATTCTCAGCGCTGGTTCTCTCCGAGACCCCTTTCGTCTTCCTGTGGGCGGCTTCGCTGCTGGCTTTCGTCGGCGCGGTCTCTTCGGACCGGCTGGCCGGGTTCGCGGCTGCCGGCGCGCTGCTGGGCCTTGGGGTCCTGACCAGGCCCGCGCACCTCTACTACCCGGTGGCCCTGGTCCCGGTTTTCCTGTTCAACGTACGGGGAACGCGCCGCGCCTCACTGGCCTTCCTGCTCTTTCTCTCCTGCTTCGCGGCCGCGCTCTCGCCATGGACGGTGCGGAACTATCTTCGCTTCCGCGCTTTCATCCCGGTATGCACCGGAGGAGCTGCCGCGACCTGGTTCGGGACCCTGGAGAAGATACCGAGCCAGGACGAGCTCCTGGCAGTGTGGCCAAGGGGCGACTTTAAGTCCCTGGAGGCGGAATCCGCCTTCAAACGCGCCGCGGCCGAGAACTGGAAGGACCACCCCTGGACCATTATCCGGCGCCTTCCGCGGAAGTTCTTTAAGTTCTGGGGAACAAGTCACTCCTCAACGTTCGACATGACGCTGCAGAACTCCTACTATCTCGGCCACGGCTTCCGCTCCCTTTTCGCGGTAAAAGCGGTGCTGCTGCTGCTGCAGGGCCTTACGCTGGCCGGGGGGCTGGCAGGCGCCTGGGTGCTCCGCGCACAATGGAGAAGGGTCCTCATCTTCCTGATGCCGGCCGCGTACCTATCGGCCCATATACTCAACGACTCCGGACCTTCCAGATACCATATTTCGGCCTTGCCGGGACTTATCATACTTGCCATGGCCGCTATCGATTCATATCTCACCCGGAGGACAGGCGATGCCGCAGGAAAAGCAGTCTGAGTGGCTGGAACAATGGTCCATGCTGCAGGACAACGAAATGTTCCTGTTCAAGGACTGGATATACCCGTTCAGCATAGAGGACTTCCGCGGCAAGGACGTCCTGGAAGGCGGATGCGGCGGCGGGCAGCACACCGCTTTCGTGGCCGAGTACGCCCGCTCGGTCACGGCGGCTGACCTGAACGCGGTGGACGTGGCGAAGGAGCATAACCGCGGGAAGGCCAACGTTTCTTTCGTGGAGGCCGACATCGCGGAGATGGACCTGGGCCGCCAATTCGACGTCGTCTTCTGCATCGGGGTCGTCCATCACACCGACGACCCTGACAAGACCGTGCGCAATCTCGCTCGGCACACACGTCCCGGCGGCAGGCTTATCCTCTGGGTATACTCTAAGGAGGGAAACGCCCTGGTAGAACACGCGGTGGAACCCCTCAGGAAGCTCCTGCTGGCCGGCATGTCGCGCGAGAGCCTCCTCCGGCTGTCGCGCCTGATAACCCTGCTGATGTACGTACCTATCTATACCGTCTACCTGCTGCCGCTCCGTTTCCTTCCCTTCTACGAATATTTCGGCAATTTCCGCCGGATGACCTTCTACCGCAACGCGCTCAACGTTTTCGACAAGCTGAACGCGCCGCAGGTACAGTTCATAAGCGGAGAGAGGGCCCGGGGCTGGCTGCCTGAAAAAGAGTTCCGGGACGTTCATATCTCGCCATACAAAGGCGTCAGCTGGCGGGTCAGCGGCACCAAGCTGTAGCTCCAGGGAGGATTATGATCTTCGACCAAGAAAGGATCCCGGGCGAGGAAAAGGACGCGGGCTTCGAATATTACAGGCACCTGTTCGCCTACGACTTCGCGCGCCGGTTCTGCGCCGGCAAGCGCGTGCTGGACCTGGGCTGCGGCTACGGCTACGGGACCGCCATCCTCGCCTCCAGCGCGGCTTCCGCCTCCGGCGCGGATTTTTCCGCAGCGGCGGTAGCCAAGGCCGGCCGCACTTACAGCGCGGTTCCGAACGTCTCCTTCTCCCGCCAGGACGCCAGGGCCATGACCTTCAAGGACGGGGAGTTCGAGGTCTGCTGCTCCTTCCAGGTAATAGAGCATTTCAAAGAGCCGGCCGCGGTACTTTCCGAGCTGAAGCGAGTCACCGCGCCAGGCGGTTCCGTAATAATCTCCACGCTGAACGCCGAAATTTCCGGCAGCGTCTTCAACCCTTACCACTTCAAGGAATACGGCCGGGCGGAGTTCCTGGGGCTGCTGACCCCCCATTTCGCCTCCGTGGAGCTTTACGGCGTGATGGCCAGCCCCGCCATCACGGAGTCCATGAAGGCCTTCAAGGCCAAAGCCAGGCGCCTGGCCTCTCTGGACGTCCTTGGCCTGTCGAAGCACCCGGAATCGGAGTTGGTGCGCGGGCTCTATTCGTTCGCGGTTCTGTCCGCGCGGGCGGCCTTCAGAATAGGACGCAAACCCGAAAACTTCAGCCTTTCCGATTTCTCGGCTGAACAGGGGGCGGAAGGCCCCTGCATAGACTTCATCGCGGTGTGCTCCGCCGGCGGAGGGAAATGAAAAAGGTCCGGCGCATACTCGCCGTCTGCCATGAACTGCCGCCTGTCGGAGGAGGCGGAGGGATAGGCTTTCTGTCCATCCTCAAGGCAATGCCCGGCGGGGTTACCACGGACATCATAACGGCAATGGGCCGCGGCCTTCGGCCTGTGGAGAAGCAGGGACCGGTAACCATATACCGCGTCGGTCTGGCCAGGAACATCAACCTCGAGACGCAATCCTCTAAACTCTCGGCGTATACGTCCCTGGCGGTATTCTCAGTATGCGCCTTCTTCAAGGCGCTATCCCTTTGTTTCAGGGACCGCTACGACGCGCTCTACAGCAACTACCTGGTTCCATCCGGAGTCATCGGGACGGCGGTATCGGCCCTCTTCCGCCTGCGCCACGTGGCGACCATAGTCGAGGGCGATATAATGGACGCCTCCCGCTCCGCCACGGTACCGCACAGGGGTCTTATCATACCGGCCGCCATCAAGCTGGCTGCCGGCGGCGCCCACCGCCTGCTCGCCATCTCCGGGTATTCGAGGGAGATGGCTATCAGGCATTACGGGATAGCCCGCCCGATAGAAGTGGTGAATTTCGGGATTGAGCGTCCGCCTTCGGTACGCGCGCCGGAGAGGGCCGCCGGCCTATTCACGCTGTCTTTCCTGGGGAGGCTGGTAGAGCGCAAAGGACTACGTTTCCTGTTCTCGGCCATGAAGGAACTGCCTCCTGAAGTGCGGCTGGTGGTTATAGGCGAAGGCCCGCTGGCCGGAGAACTCGGTACCGCGGCCAAGGAGCCGGGACTGGAGGGCAGGGTACTTTTCGCCGGCAGGCTGGACGAGAAAGAGAAGCGGGCGGCCCTGGAAAGTTCCGACGCTTTCGTCTTTCCCTCGGTGAGGGAAGGGCTGGGGCTCGTGGCCATGGAAGCGATGGCCGCCGGCCTGCCTGTCATATCTACGCGCAACGGCGGCACCACGGACTTCATGGACGAAGGCACCAACGCTCTCTACGTAGATTACGGCTCTGTGGAGCAGTTGAAAGAGGCTATACTGAAGCTCAAGAACGATACGGGCCTGCGCTCAGCCATGGGGGCCGCCAACCTGGCCAGGTCGACGGCATTTTTCTGCGACGCCGTAGCCCTACGCTACCTCGAGGCGGCGGAGAGCGACTAGGGTCGGGCCCGGTCCTACATCAGTATCCAGTGATAGAAGCGCTTGGCCAGGTAGCCGAAGTGCCTGGGCGAGCGCACCTGCATCAGGTTGCGCAGCATGATGCCCGGACGCAGGTAGAAGCGCAGGAAGGCCGAGCGCTGTATCGAGCGCAGCCGCTCGCGCGTGACGCCTTTCGGGGCGTACGGCACCTTCTGGAAGATCAGCCCGTCCACGTCCATTTTGCCTATCTCCCCGTCGCGGATCAGCTTCAGCGTGACCGGCGTCATTGGGAGCGGCAGGAAAGTGAAGAAGTTCGCCCTCAGCAGCGGCAGCTCGAGAGAGAACTTAATGGTCTCCTCCATGGCCTCCACGGTCTCGTCGGGGAAGCCGAGGATGAAGAAGGCGGCCAGGTCTATCCCCTTCCGCTTTATCAGCTCCACCTTCTCGCGGATCAGCGCCACGTTGAGCTGCTTGTCCATGCGCTTGAGCGTCTTGTCGGAGCCGGATTCGATGCCTACGGAGATCAGGTAGGTACGCGCGGCCTTCATCAGGTCCAGCAGCTCGTCGTCGAGCGTGTTGATGCGCACGCCGTTGGGGAAGGCCAGCGAGATGGGCAGCCCGCTGGCTACGATGCGCTTCAGGATCGAGACAGCGTGGGACTTGTCCAGCGTGAAATTGTCGTCGACTATATGTATCTCGCGGATGCCGAACTTGTGGTAGAGCGTCTCTATCTCGGCCATCACCGAATCCGCGCTGCGCTTGCGCATGTGCCGGCCGCTGAGTATAGGCGCGGTGCAGAAGCCGCAGGCGAACGGGCAGCCGCGGGTAGTGACTATAGGCGCTATCGGGAACTGGTTGAAGAAGGCGCCGTGCTGCGCCGGCGGATATTCCTGGGGTCTTATCAGGTCCCAGGCCGGGGCGGGCAGGGCGTTGATGTCGGCGATGGGGCGTATCTCGTTGACGCGCAGCTTGCCGTCCTCGCGCCAGGCTAGGCCGGGCACGTCGGCCGGCGCGGCGGCGCCGCCCAGCATCTTTATGAAGAGCGGGAAGCTCTCCTCGGTCTCGCCGCGCAGCAGGTAGGAGACCTCGGGGGCCAGACGTTCCATGGTCTCCTCGGGGCACAGCGTGGGGTGCGGGCCGCCGGCTATGATGGCGGCGCCGGGATGCGCCGCCGCGGCCAGAGCCGACAGCCTCTTCACCTCGCCTATCTCGGGAGAATAGCACTGGAACCCTATGATGTCCGGGGAGAACCCGCGTACCTCCGCGGAAAAAAGATCGTCGCGGCGGTCCATCTTGCCGAAGTCCAGCACGCGCACGTCGTTGGAGGCGCGCAGCACGGCCGCGAGATAGGCTATACCCAGCGGGGGCTGTATATGGTCGCCCAGGGCTATGCCCGGCTTAACGAGAAGTATCTTCATCCGAGGAGAGATATGATAGCAAATGCTCAGGCGGCCTTTTCCCGCTCCAACGCCGCGCGCACGTCGGACGGGATCTCCACCAGCTTCAGGTCCCTGCCCACGCAGACCAGGTCGGTCTCGGCCTTGCCTATAAGCCGGCCGTCCTGGTTGTGCAGGAGGTAGGCGAAGACGATCCGGTAAGGGGAGAACTCCTTGATCCAGATCTTGATATCCAGAGTATCCCCGTAAAGCGTAGGGGCCTTGTACTCCATCTCCTGCCGCCTTATCGCGAAGCCGACGCCCCGGTCCAGCAGGCCCTTAACGCTGAGACCGTTCCTCTCCAGCAGCTCCGAGCGGGCCTCCTCGAGGAAATGCAGGTAGTTGGCGTGATAGACCGCGCCGCTGGTGTCCGTGTCGTAATAGTAGATGCGCCTTTTCATGTTCACCTCGAACGGCCCAAGAACCAGCCCCTACCCGGGACGATAGCCATAGACTTTCGGCTCCACCGCTGCCCAGGTCCTGATGCGAAGATTGTCAAAATACGCCGGCTCTCCCGGTGGGTATTCCCTGGCAGACAACCCCACAGAATTGCCGGGAGAATACTCGCTATCGAATCTTCCCTTAAGCGTATCATTCCAGTAGAGCTCTATCGCGTTCCCGCTGTCATGAATGGAATACCTGTTTATCTCATTAGCTTTGAACTGGATCTTAAGCTCGACATGCCTCTGATATTCGGACCTTACCATCTCGCCCAAATAGGCCCCTTCCACATCGGCATTTCCGTCGAAGAAAGTCGCCAGCAAAGCGTTCACTGTATTACCATATCCCCCTCCGGTACTGCCGTCCCAACGCAACGCTATCTCATGCATCTGGCCGTTAGCTGAAAGTCGTGGAGATAAGGCATCCACATCCATGACAAATGTGTGCGGCAATTGTCTGACGGTCGCTATCCATGAACGAAGAGAAGGCGACCCGAGACGGCTCCCTTCGAATTCAAGTTCGCCGTTCGCCTCACGCATCGGAGAGTCCCCGACGATCTTGCGCCACTTAGACTGGTCCAATACGCCGTCATCGAAATCATCAAAAAGCAGGAAGGTCCTGTCGCCGCTGCTTTCGGAGACCGCGCCGTTGTTGCCGTAATACATGTAGAAATTCTTGACGGAGTTCTTGGCGAGGAAAGGGAACCTTACCCAGACGCGTGTTTCGCCGGTGCCACAGCCGCTTTCCAGCCAGTAGTTAAGACCCGTCTTCTCGTCCGAGTTCGCGAAGCGCAGGTCCGAGCAGTCCGCCTTCATCCTGCCGAGCCTTATCGGGACGGAACTGTCGAACTTCACCAGCGCCTGGTAATCCACCAGTGATGCTCCAGACCGCTCGGCTATCCGGAAGTTCTCCCTGTATTTCCAGGCCGCCGGGAAAACCGCTTCGGCGGAAGGCCGAAGCACAGGCGGCCGAGCAACGGCGCTATCCTGCTGGGATACCGGCGCAGGTTCCGCGGACAGGGTCTCCCAGTCAAGGGGGACCCTGGCCGAGGAGGCGGAAAGGATGCCAGCGGTCTCGGTCCTTATCACCCTGGCGTTTATCTCAAGTGTTCCGCCGCTTTGACGGGTCAGAGTCCCTGTTACCACCGCCTCCACCCCGAGTATCTTGCCGAGATGCTTTATGGAATTCTCGTCCACGCCGCCGGAATACTGCAGCTTCAGCTCCCCCATTACTTTTTCCAGGAGGTTCCGCTCGACCACTTCAAGTTTATCCTCCTGTATCATCCGTGTGATGAGCCGCTCGGAAACCACGACGCCGTCGTCCGATTCCCTCCTGTCGGTGTACGAGAAAGGCAGGACAGCCACCTTCTTATTCTGCATCTTTCCGCACGCCGCGGAGAGCCTCTCGGCCAGGAACTCGTAAGGATCCCGGCCGAAGGCGTCCTCCATCTTGTCCTTCCGTACCGGCCCGCCGCAGGCCGCGAGCAGCAACCCCAAGATCAAAAATCCTCTTCTTTTCATCACGCTATTCTCCTATGATCTTGACCAGCACGCGCTTGGAGCGCTGCCCGTCGAACTCCCCGTAGAAGATCCTCTCCCACGGGCCGAAATCCAGTCGCCCCTTCGTGACGGCCACCACTACCTCGCGCCCCATCAGGGTGCGCTTGAGGTGGGAATCGCCGTTGTCCTCGCCGGTGCGGTTATGCTCGTAGCCGCGCAGGTCGTACGGGGCCAGTTTCTCGGTCCACTTCAGGAAGTCCCGGTGCAGGCCGGGTTCGTCGTCGTTGATGAACACGCTGGCGGTGATATGCATGGCGTTCACCAGGCACAGCCCCTCCCTGACCCCGCTTTTGGCGAGCTCGGCCTCCACCTGGCCGGTGATATTGACTATCTCGCAGCGCTCCGCGGTGCTGAAGGTCAGGTATGCAGTATGAGACTTCATGGCCCCTCCCCTGCCAGAAACCGGCGGCAGGACTATATTCTAGCAACTTTGCCGCCGGCCGCGGATTTGGTATAATTACGGATATGGCTTACAAATGCGAACTTTGCGGCAAGAAATCCGTTTCCGGCAGCTCCTACAGCCACTCCCATAAGGCTACGAAGCGGCTTTTCAAGCCCAACCTCCAGAAACAGAAAGTGACCCTCAACGGCAAGACCCGCTCCGTCTACGTCTGCACGGTCTGCATAAAGAGCGGCAAGGCCGTACGCCCGGCCCGCTGAGCCGGAGCCCCTTCTGTTCCCGCCGAGGCCGCCCCGTATGGGGCGGCCCTGTTTATTCCCCCCCTCCGCGTCAACAAGAATTTAATATTTTGTAAACAAGCCTTTTGTATAATTTTCTTGCTTGCAGCGCTAAGGAATCAGTAAAGATTCCTTTTTTGTCGCCGCACGTTCTCGTTCGCAAGGTCCCGGAGGACTAAATGGAGCAGGAACCAAAACTCGACCCGTCCGCGATAACGGACGTTGAAACCGCCAAGCTGGCCCTTCGCTGGGCCGTGGAGAAGATCCACGGCCTGCAGGAAGAGCTGGGCGCCCTCCGCGAGGACAACCGCAGCAAGACGGCCGTCAACCGCTCGC
>JAJZOZ010000154.1 GCA_021811405.1 bacterium
GTTGCCGTGCTTGACGCCGGCGCGCTCGATGGCCTGCTCGAGGTTGTCGGCGGTGATGACGCCGAAGGCCACCGGCACCTTGTGTTTCATCGAGACGGCGGCTATGCCTTTGGCGGTCTCCTGCGCGACGAAGTCGAAGTGGGGCGTCTCGCCCTTGATGACCGCGCCCAGGCAGATGATGCCGTCGTACGGGCCGGAGGCCAGTTTCTCGCAGACCACCGGGATCTCGTAGGCGCCGGGCACCTTCACCACGGTCAGGTCGCCCTCGGAGGCGCCGTGCCGCTTGAGCGTGTCCACCGCGCCCTCGAGCAGCCTGCCCGTCAGGAAGTCGTTGAACCTGGAGACCACTATCGCGAACTTCAGTTTACCGGCCGTCAGGCCGCCTTCTATCATCTTCATCTTTCCTCCTGTATGCCGTGAAGCAGGTGACCCAGCTTCTCCTTCTTGGTCCTTAAATAGCGGGCGTTATGGGCGTTGGGCCTGATCACGAGCGGCACCCGCCCGGCGATCTGCAGGCCGTAGCCGGAAAGCCCTGCGAGTTTCTTGGGGTTGTTGGTGATCAGCCGCAGGCGGCGCAGGCCGAGGTCGCAGAGGATCTGCGCGCCTATGCCGTAGTCCCGCAGGTCGGCCGGGAAGCCCAGCGCCTCGTTGGCGGTGACGGTATCGTAGCCCTTGTCCTGCAGCCCGTAGGCCTTGATCTTGTTGCCGAGGCCGATGCCGCGGCCCTCCTGGCGCATATAGATCACGGCGCCGGAGCCCTCGCGGGCTATCATGCGCAGCGCCGCGTGCAGCTGAGGGCCGCAGTCGCACCGGCAGGAACCGAAAACGTCGCCGGTGAGGCACTCGGAGTGCACGCGCACCAGCGCCGGGTCGCCCAGGCGGCCCAGCGTCAGGGCCGCGTGCTCGAGGCCGGTGAGCTTCTCGCGGTAGATGGCGATGTCGAACCGCCCGTACTCCGTCGGCAGCACCGAAGAGGAGACGCGCTCCACCAGGCTCTCGGTGCGGCGGCGGTAGGAGATCAGGTCGGCGATGGTGGCCATCTTCAGCTTATGCCGCGCGGCGAAGCGGGCCAGCTGCGGCAGGCGGGCCATGGTGCCGTCCGGGTTCATGATCTCGCAGATCACGCCGGCGGGACCGGCGCCGGCCAGGCGCACCAGGTCCACGCAGGCCTCGGTATGCCCGGCGCGGGCCAGCACGCCGCCGGGGCGCGCCAGCAGGGGGAAGATATGGCCGGGGCGGGTCAGGTCCCCGGGCAGGGCGCCGGGGGCGGAAAGGGCCTTTATCGTGCGGGCCCGGTCCGCGGCCGAGATGCCGGTGGTGACGCCCTTGGCGGCGTCCACCGAGACCAGCCAGTTGGTGCGGTACGGGTCCTTGTTGTCGCGCTCCATCTGGCCCAGGGCCAGCGCGGCGGCCCTGTCGGCGGCGAGCGGCGCGCAGATGAGGCCGCGGCCGTACTTGGCCATGAAGTTGATCTTCTCCGGCGTGACGGCGCGGCCCGCCATCAGCAGGTCGCCCTCGTTCTCGCGGCCGGCGTCGTCGGTTATGACCACCATGCGCCCGCGCTTCACTTCGGAGATGATGTCCTCTACGGGGGAGAAGATGTTCTTTGCCATAAAAAAAGCCCTGAAGTCTCCTTCAGGGCTCAAGGCCGGGACGCGGCGCGCGGCCGCGACCCTATAGGCCGCCGTCCTTCTTTCATCCGGACTTTACCGTCGGCCCCGGAGTCTCACCGGGTCTGCCTGGCTAGCGCCTGGCTTGCGGGCTTTACCGCCGGTGGGGAATTGCGCCCCGCCCTGAAGGACCACGTATAAAGTCTAGCAAATTAGCGCGGCTCTTTCACTCCTACTGGCAGTGCGTGGCCCCGGAGGAACCCAGCGTGGCCCAGGCGCCGCGGGTGGCGCCGGTGGAGACGCACAGGTTCCACGACGTGGAGTTGCCCGCTATCTGGCCCGCCGCCGTGGGGGTCAGCGTGTCCAGCGTGGCCAGCGTCTCCCAGTGCGGGGCCCAGAAGCCCTCGGCCGTGAACGAGGAGCGGTTGACGCCCTCGCCGAAGATGGCGTCGCCCTTGATGTCCAGCGCGGCCTGCGGCGTATCCGTCCGGACGCCCACGCGGTACTGCCTGGCGTTGGACGGGTCGATGAGGAACACGTAGGGCGTGGCTATCTTGAAGGTATTGAAGGCGTAGCCGGTGCCGTTGACGTTGTCGTTGCCCCAGACGAAGGTACCTTCCGCGGCGGTGTCGAGGAAGTTGTTGTAGCCGCCGGCGAAGCCGTAGGAGCTCAGCACGACGTTGTAGGCGCCGCCCGGGATCAACGAGGACTGCCCCGTCAGGTAGTTATTCTCGCCGCCGCCGACAAAAGAGTCCCTGCCCATGTTGGTGTTATTGTGGCCGTTGAATATGCCGCCATAAAGGCCCGAGACCACGTTATTGAAGCCGCCCCCGGAGATAGAGTAATCACCGGTGGCGGAATTGCGGTAGCCGAAAGCGGTGGAATAAAGGCCTACGAAGTCCCATTCGGTGCCGTTTACGTAACCGGCCCGCAGCGCCGAAGCAGACGGCAGCCACAACAGGCGGGAGCCGGCACCCGCGGCCGCAAAGGTAATAGGGTTATTCCGGTCGCTGGTATTGTTGCCGTTGGCCAGGATGGCCCCGTTGCCGATCTCCAGCAGGGTGCGCGGGGCGTCGGTGCCGACGCCGATGCGCGAGGTGCCGGTGCTGACGAAGAGGACCGCCCCCGAATGGGTGCCGCCCACGAGCAGGCTGGAGGCGACGTGCAGGCCCTCCTTGGCGGAGCCGGTGCTGATGCCGACGTAGGCGGTGGCGGTGGAGATGGTCAGCGCCGGGTTGACGGCGGCGGTGCCGATGAAGACGTCCGCGGCCACGTGGAAGGCCGCCAGCGGGCTGGGCGTGCCGATGCCGAACTTCCAGCCGGCGCCTCCGCCGATGGAGGAATTGCCCTTGATGCGGAAGACCTCCTCGCCTACGGTGTTCATGGTGAGGACAAGGTCCCGCAGGTTGCCGGGCATGCCGAGCGAGGCCTTGCCGGACATGGCGCCCTCGCTCCAGTTGATGTAGGCCGGGCCGCCGTTGTGCAGGAAGAAGTTAAGGGACGTGGAACCGTCTGCCTCCCGCTGGTCGATGGTGACCGCGCCGCGGAGATGAGTCGGGGAAAGGGGCGTGAAGATCTCGCCGACGGCGAGGCGACCGGTAACATAGGTATCGGAGGTAAGCACAACGCCGCCGTAAGGGCTGTCGGCCCTGCCCGAGATGGAAGAGACCTCGATGCCGGCCGGCAGGCCGCCGGCGGAGAGGTTGGTGATGCCGGAGCCGTCGCCGAAAAAGCCGCCGAGGGCCGTGACCGAGGAGACCGCGGTGATGCCGCCGGCCACGGTCAGGGCTGTGCGCTGGGCCTGCGTGCTCACCATCACGCCGCCGGTGGTCGTGCTTATGTAAAGGATGGGACTCGCCGCGTCCGTGCTGACCAGCACGTTGGCGCCGACGTGGAATTTCTCGGTGGGGTTGATGCCGATCCCGAACTTCCACGAATTGCCGGCCGACACGTCGGCGGCGTCGGTCTTGATGCGGAAGACCTCGGTGCCGCCGCTGCCGGGGGAAGAACCGAGCATCCGGAAGACGAAGTCGTGGGTCAGGCCGGTCAGGAAACCGAGCGCGCCCTGGTTATCGTTCGGGGCCAGCGTGGAATCGCTCCAGTTTATATAGCCCGGGTTGCCGAAAGAGTACAGCTGGACGGAGGCCGGGTCGTAGTCCCCGTGATTACCCACCAGTATCTTCTTATAGACGGAAAGAGGGGCGGACGGGTTCAGCATCTGTACCCCGACGCTGCCGGCCGTGCTGACGGCGAAGCTGTAATAGGACGGGGCGGCCGAAGTGGTCACGGCGAGCGCCAGGTCGTGGTCCAGGCCGGAGGAAAAGATGGTCACGCTGGAGGGGGAGACCAGCAGGTGGCCGGTCATCGTGTCGCCGCCCTTGAGCAGTTTGGTGCTGTCGGTGCCGCTGACGTTGGTCAGGCCGGAGCCGTCGCCGACGAAGCCGCCGCCGCCCTGCACCACCACCTTGCCTTTCTGCACGAGTATGCCGCTGGAGGTCATCACGCTGTAGCTGGAAGCGTCGTTGGGGCCGGAATAGCCCCAGAACGTGCCGGTGGAGGCCCTGACGTTCTGCAGGTCGGCCAGCTGGGTGGTGTTGAGCGTAGTCGAGTACATGCCGCCCTGCGCCGTGACGCTGGAGGTGACGACGACCCCGCCGTTGACCGTCAGCCTGGCCAGGTAGGAGGGCGCACCGGAAGCGCCGAGCTGCGTATTTCCGCCCAGTACGGAGAAGGTGGTGTAGCCCACAGAGAAGGCGTTACCTGTCACCGTCAGCGTGCTGCCGGAGAGCGTATAGGGATTGTAGCCCATGGTCAGCGGGCCGGTCATGGTGTCGCTGGCCTTGGAGACCTTGGTATTGTCCAGCGTGACCACGTTGGTGAGGCCGCCGCCGTCGCCGTAGAGGACGGCGCCCGGCATCAGCCAGACGTGCGTGCTTATAATTATGCCGCCCTTGTTGCCCGCCGCGGCTGAGCTGATCTCGACGTTGTCCCGGAACTTGAATTTCGGGCTAAGGATGCCGGCCTGCGCGGTGACGGTCAGCGTGGAGCCGGCCAGCGTCAGCGGGCCGGTCATCGTGCCGCCGGTAGAGACCACTACGCCGGCCAGCGAAGCGCCGTTGCCGTAGTAGTTGCCGATAGCCTGCACGTTGCCGTAACCGTCGACCTTGAAGAGCTTGGTGGTACCGGTGGAGACCAGCAGGATGTCGCCTCCGTCGCCGGCCGCGGTGGAGACGTGCAGCCGGGCCAGCGGGTTGGGATTGTTCTCGCCTATGCCCATGTTGCCGGTATTGCGGCTGAAGACATTGGGGCCGTTAACGTCCCAGATGGTGTTCGCCGTGGCGGTGAACTGTATCGAACCGTCCGGGAAGCGGAAACCGCAGGTGGCGTTGGCCGGGTCGGCCGAACAATCCGGCCAAAGCCCCTGGCTCTCCACGACGCCGGCCACCGAGAGCTTCTGGCCGGGGGAGATGTTGCCGACCGAGATGCCGCCCTGCACGAACAGGTTGGTGGAGATGGTGACGGCCCCGTGAGTGGTCTGAGGCAGGGCCTCTATCACATCGGCCGCGAAATGGGGGGTCGCCGCGGAGGCGGTGGAGGCGTAGAGCGAGTTGAAGGCGTAGGGCGTGGCCTGCAGGCGGATACGCGGGGTCATGGCCTCGAAGGTCCCGGAACAGTTGCCGTCGGGGTCCACCTGGATCTCCAGCCAGAGTTTCGGGTTGTCGGTAAAGACCGAGGCCGGGATCCCGCCGGTGGCGACGCTGGCCGAGCCTATCTCCACGTCGTAACGCCCCTTGCTGACCGGCACGTTGCAGCGCGTCTCGGTGAAGAGGG
>JAJZOZ010000017.1 GCA_021811405.1 bacterium
GGAGGTGAAGCCTCTGGGCGTCATCCTGGCCAAGGGCGCGGTCTACGCCTATCCCAACCCCGCCTCTTCGAGGGTCACCTTCCACGTGGAGAGCGGCGTCTACCCGGTCAGGGTCAGGATCTCGGTCTTCTCGCTGGACGGTTCCCTGGTAAGGACGGCGGAGGGGGAAATAACCGGCGCCGCCCCTTACGAATACACCTGGAACTTCTCCGGCGGCGAGCCGGCCAGCGGCGTTTATTTCTACACGGTCAGGATAAAGGACGACCTTGCAGGCGAGACGGCCGTCTCCTCGCGCAAGTTCGCGGTCATCAGATGAGGCAAAGACATATGAGCAAATTCCGCATTCTAGCCGTATACCTGCTGCTCCCGGCGGCGGCGTCGGCCCAGAACCTGGTCGGCACCGGCGCCTCGGTGCTGGATTCGGCGGGAACCCAGCGCGGGACGTTCACCAGCGGCGAGACCATCACGCTGCGCCAGGGCGTGAACGTGCTGGCCACGGACAGCTCCAGCGTGGAGTTCAAGTTCGAGATCCTCAACCCGGCCGGCGCCGCGGTCTTCACCCATACCGGCAACGCCGCCCCCGGCACCGCCGGCGGCGCGCAGAGCCAGCTGGCCGGCATCTCGGTCAATTCCTTCTATTCCTCACCGGGCGACTACACCTTCAGGGGGACGGCCACGCAGACGCCGTACACCCCGGTGGTGCAGACCGCGGGCTTCCTGATCTCCTCGCCGAACATAACCCTGATCTACCCTCCCTACGGCGCCCGCGGCCTTTCCGACGACCCGCTCACCTTCCGCTGGACGGCGAGCGGCGCCAGCAAGTACCGCGTCACGGTGGCCGACAACGCGGGCCTCTATAACGAGCTGCACTCGGCGGTCAACTCGGGCGAGAATTCCTACACCTACCCGCAGAACCCCACCCAGCCGCGCGAGCAGCTGGTGCCGGACCAGGTCTACTACTGGAAGGTGGAGGGGCTGGACGGCAGCAACAACAAGATCTCCGAGAGCAACGTCTACAACTTCTCGCTGAAAGGCCAGGCCTCGGCCCAGACGCGCAACGTGGCCATCACGCGGCTGGACCTTTCCTCGCCCATGGACTACACCAAGCCGCTGAGCTTCAGGGTCACGCTCGCCAACACCGGCTCCGCTACCGAGTCGAACATCTCTGTCAAGTTCTCCCTCGGCGGCCTGGCCTCGCAGGATTCGCCCAAGCAGGTGGCCTCCATAGGCCCGTCGGAGCAGACCGACCTGACCTTCACCGCCTTCATGCCGCCGGGCCAGGACCAGGCCCTGGCGGTGGCCTGCGCGGACCTTTTCGACGACAACATGCCCGACAACTGCAAGACGCGGCTGCTGGCCCCGGACGCCGGGACCGCCGCCCCGGCCGGCCCCGGCCGCAAGCTCAGCTACGACGAGATGTTCCAGGCCATACTGCAGCGCCTGGGACCGGACGCCGCGAAAGCGCTCGAAGGCTACACCTTCGAGAGCCTGTCCTGCCCGAACTGCACGCAGGACGAGCTGACGCAGATCATCGCCGCGCTGATAAACGGCGACGCCCAGCTGGTCAGCGCCTCGGTCACTGACGCCGGCGGCGCGGTATCGTCCCCGGCGGGTGAGACGGCGGCGGCCGCAGCCGCGGCCGATACTTCCGACAGCGAGAGCCTGGAGCTGGCTGAGGAGCCGTCCATAGACATGTCCCCGCTGGCCGAGAAGGTTCCCGGGGAGTGGAGCGGCTATACGGACTTCCGCGGCAAGCAGGCTTCCACTTTCGTGGTCCGCAGCGTCAAGGACTGGCGCAAGCTCTGGAACACCCTGTCGGAGGAGCCCGTGCCGGACCTCGACTTCGCCACTACCATGGTGGTTGGGGTCATCTCGGGCTCGGAGGACAGGGCGGCGGCGGTGCGCCTGCTGGGCAGCCGCAAGACCGACGACGGCATAGCTTTCGATTATTACCAGATAGAAGCCGCCCGGGGGGCCGAAGTCCCCACGGCGGCCTATCTTTTCCGCGTCTTCAAGCGTTCTGACGAGAAGGCCTCCTTCTCGAGGCTGGACGTAAAACGCTGACGCGGCGGCTTTGTTAACCAGTAACGACAGGGAGGAGCTATGGACAGGAAGATGAAGTTCGCGGCGGCGGCGGCGGCGCTGTTCGCCGGAAGTCTGGCGGGCTGGGGGCTGACGGCTTCCAGCGCGCCGCAGGTGGCGGCGGTGGCGGTCTACATAGAAGGGGAAGTGCAGGTCAAGAGGGGCGGCGAGAACGCTTATTCGGAGCTCAAGGTCAACGACATGCTCTACGGCGGGGACAACATCAAGACCGGCAAGGGAGCCAAGGCCGGGCTCGTTACCAAGGGCGGCGCGGAGGTGCGGCTGAACGAGAGCTCGGAGTTCGAGATCTCGAAGGGCGGCAAGCTGCGCGAGATGCTGAAGCTCTCTTTCGGGCAGCTCTGGACCAGGATGCTGCACAAGATGGCCAAGATCAACGTGCGCACGCCGTCCGCGGTCTGCGCGGTGCGCGGCACCGAGGCCGATATCGAGCAGAGGAGCCTGCTGACGGTTAAGGTGTACGAGGGCCACGTGGACGTGCAGAACTCGCTGGGCAAGCAGTCCCTGCACGCCGGCCAGATGACCACCGTGTCCGGGCCCAACGCCGCTCCCGACGCCGCCAAGAAGATGTCCGGGCAGGACGCCGGGAAATGGCAGGAGGGGGTAAAGGTCGGCGACTACGAGAAGTTCATCAACCTCCTCAAGGAGAGCGCTGACTCCGGGAAGACGCTGAAGACCTCGGTGCGCATGCCCGACGGCAGCGTGAAGCAGATAGAGGGCGGCCTGAAAAAGAAGTGAGCGGCTGCCGGGGCGACGAAGCGGAGGAACTATGAGACCGGGAATACTATTCGCCGTATTGCTGCTGTCGCGCGCGGCGCCCTGCGCCGCCGCCGGCAGCTCGGCCGCGCAGTTCCTCAGCCTCGGCTTCGGGGCCAGGGCCCTGGGCATGGGGGAGGCGTATACCGCGGTCGCCGACGACATCTCCTGCGTCTATTACAACCCGGCCGGCCTGGCGGACGGCCAGGAGGCCCGCCAGCTGGCCTTCTCGCACGCGTTCCACCTGGAAGGCACGTCCGTCTCGCAGGCTGCGTACATGAAGCGCCCGTACGCCGCCGCGATAACGTACTTCTCCGCCGGGGACCTGGAGGGCCGGGACGCCTCGGCCAACCTTACCGGCGACTTCACCGCGAGGGACGTCGCAGCGCAGTATTCGAGGGGCTTCCGGGTGGGCCCGCTGTACGCCGGGGCCACCGGCAAGGTGGTCAGCCAGCGCATCAAGTCCAGCGGGGCCACGTCGTTCGCGGCCGACCTGGGCCTGCTGTACAGGCTTAAGGGGACGCCGTACTCTTTCGGCGCCGCCGTCACCAACTTCGGCACCAGGGTGAAGTTCGAGGACGAGAGCTTCCCGCTGCCGCTGAAACTGAAGGCCGGGGCCGCCGCGGCCTTCGCCGGGCCGCGGCTGCTGCTGGCGCTGGACGGGGAGTTCCCCAACGACGGCCCGGCCGCCCTGCGGGCCGGGGCGGAGTACCGGGGGCTCGAAGGGATAGCCCTCCGGCTGGGGTGGAGGACCACCGCTTCCGGGCAGCGCGACGCGCTGCTGGGACGCGGCTTCGGGGAGGACGTTTCCGGGGTGGCCGGCATGTACGGCTTCTTCGCCGGGGCGGGCTTCGCGTACGCCGGCTTCACGCTGGACTACGCGCTGCTCCCCTACGGCGACCTGGGGACGGCTCACCGCTTTTCGGTGGGGATGAAGTTCTGAACGGTCCCGTGCGCGGGCACGGGACCGGGACCCCGCCGGAGCGCTGAGGCAAGCGCGGCGGCGCCGTATGGCGCGGCCGGGATTGCCTGAACGCTGCGAAAAAAGTTGCGGATCCGCTCATGGAGGCGGTTTTTTATGAAGAAGCTCATACTTTCTGTTCTGCTGCTCGCGGGCTGGGGGCTGTCCCAGTCGGCCGCCGAGATGATGACCTACCAGGGCAGGCTCAAGGACGGGGCGATGCCCGCCAACGGGAACTACAGCTTCTCTTTCGCCCTCTGCTCCGACGGTACCGGCACCGGCGCCGGCTGTTCTCCGGATACCGCGGCCCAGTCCTTCGAGGCCGCCAACGGCCTTTTCAAGTCCACCTTCACCATTCCCGCGGTGGACCTTTCCGCCGGCCCCTGGTACCTGCGCGTAACGGTCAACTCCTCCGTGCTCGTGCCGCTGGAGCGCCTCACCTTCGTGCCGTATTCCGTCTTCTCGTCTTCGGCCGGCTACGCCTATTCCGCGTCCACCCTGACCGCCCTTTCCGGGCCGGCCGTCTTCGCGTCCACGCACGTGGTGGTGCGGGGGGAGCTGACGGCGGGAGACTGGGAACTGGCCCCCTCCACCTACGCCGTCGTGGAGGGCGCGGCCCTGCTCAAGGACCTTAACCCGGGCGCGCAGGACGTCCGCGTCGGAGTCAGCGGGCACGCCATTTCCGCGACCGCGGAGAACATAGACATCCTGGCCGGCGGCAACTTCGAGGCGGAGATCCCCACGGGCAAGAGCGGCATCATGATAGGGGTGCGGGCGGGCATCGACAACTCGGGCTCCTCCGCCCAGGCCGTGGGGGTGCTTATCGACGGGATCAATAACAACGGTTCCATAGCGGATACGTACGGCATATTCATCAGCACCCTGCACGCGGGCACGCAGGCCAACAAGCCCTACGCCATCTACTCGGAGGACCTGGCGGCCCGCACCTATATTGCCGGCAACGTCGGAGTCAGCTCGGTGCCGGCCTACGCGCTGGTGGTCTCCAGCGCCTCCGGCGACGTGATGTGGGTATCCAGCTACGCCGTGCACGGCCAGAAATTCATCGGAGACGGCTCCGGCCTCACCGGCGTCACCGGCGCCACCGGTACCGACAGCACGAAGGTGCTGAAGACCGGCGACACCATGACCGGCCAGCTGACTAATACCTCATCGATCACTATAACGGGCAACGGGGGGGCCTACGGCCTCGCGGTTTCGTCCAACGTCTCGCTGTCGGGGGTGATATATACGGCCAACGGAAACCTCGGCATCGGGCTTTCCACTGCGAGCGAGAGGCTTACCCTGCCGTACAACGGCTATCTCGGCTGGGACGCCAACGATACCGGGGACGGGGTAGTTGTTCACAAGATCGGCAAGTCCGCCACCGGCGCCGCCCCGCTCGAGTTCATCAACAACGGCAATCCCGGACCGGCGGGCAAGCAGTTCCTGTTCAGCGCGCAGGGTACGGAGATCTTTACGCTCCTGGACAACGGCAGCGTCGGGATCTCGAGCACGGTCCCGGCCAATAAGCTGGCCGTCTCCGGCGGCATACTGGCCGCCTCCAGCATCACCGCCCAGGGCTTCATGAACGCCGCCTATTACCAGGTGAACGGCAGCACGGTGCTCAGCGTCCTGCCCGGCATCGGTAGCCTCGCCGTAGGCCCCCTGGCGGGCGAAGTTAACTCGAACGCCTACAACGTCTTCGTCGGCTCGGCCTCCGGGAAGGTCAACAGCGCGGGTCTCCAAAACACCATGGTCGGCTACGCCAGCGGCCTGGTCAATCTCGGCACGGGGAACACGTTCCTAGGCGCTTTCGCCGGCTCCCAGAGCGTGAACGGCGGGAATAATATCGTCATCGGAGCCCTGCAGGACACCTCCGCGACGAATTCGAGCTACGAACTGAACGTGGGCGGCCTGCTCTTCGGCAGGTTGAACGACAGGACCGTCGGCATCTCCACGCGCGCGCCGCAGGCCGCGCTGGACGTGGTCTCCACCGGCACGGCGTCCAACGTCTACGCCCAGATCTGGCGCGCCGGGGACGGCGTGATCAAGGCCAGCGTCACCGCTGCCGGCGTGTTCTACGGCGACGGCTCGGGCCTCACCGGGGTCACCGGCGCCACCGGCACCGACCCGAACGCCCTGCACACCTCCGGGGGCACCATGACGGGGCAGCTTACCCTCCTCGGGTCGACGCTTACGGTGACCGGGGACGCTTTCTCCGTGGGCGGCTCCACGCTCGTCGTGGCTTCCGGCAGGGTGGGCATCGGTACCCTGGCCCCGGGAGCGGAGCTGCACGTGAAGAACACCTACGGCCGCGCCTTCCTTGAATCGGCGGCGGGAAATACGGCCTGGCTGGGGCTCGGCCATGACTCCAACGCCTACTGGACTATTACGAACAACGCTACCGGCGGCGACTGGCTCTCGTTCAACAACCTGAGCAACGCCTCGCAGCTGGTCCTGCTGCAGGGCGGCAATCTCGGAGTGGGGGCTAACGTTCCGATGGCCAGGCTTCACGTCAGGGAGACCAGCGCGGCAGCGCAATACGCGCTGATAGTCTCCACCAACTCCGACGCGGCTTCGTACAGGCTGGCAGTCTCCACCAGCGGCAGCCTGGGCGTGCGCGTCTTCCCGCCGGCCGCGGCGCTCGACGTGGCGGCCGAGGGTTCCGGGGCTTCCGACTATGCGCAGGTCTGGCGCAATTCGGCGGGGGTGATAACCGCCAGCGCCACCGCGACGGGCACCTTCTACGGCGACGGTTCAGGTCTGCGCAACGTCTCGGCCCCCGCCAACGTGCTGAAGGCCGGCGACACGATGACCGGCCGGCTTTCCGTCGTTTCCGATACGGTGGTCTCCTCTACCGACATCGTGACCAACGGCATAGTTATCTCCACCAGCGGCGCGATACGGACTACCGGCGCCGGGAACGGGCCGGCGGCCGGCAACGCGCGCGGGATAGGCGCGGTGGACCTCCAGACCTACCGCACCAGCGCCTCCTCGGTGGCCGCGGGCGCCTACTCAGTGGTGGCCGGAGGGCAGGACAACCGGGCCGGCAGCGGCTGGGATACGGTCTCCGGCGGCTACAACAACACGGCCGCCAACGGCTACGGGACGGTCTCCGGCGGCCAGGGCAACTCGGCTGCCGGCATGTGGGGCACGGTCTCCGGCGGCAAGAACAACGCCGCCAGCACCCAGTACGCCACCGTCTCCGGCGGCGAGGCGAACGCGGCCTCCAGCCTATACGCCAGCGTCGCCGGCGGCATTAAAAATACCGCCAGCGCCATGTATACCATAGTCGCGGGCGGCTCTAATAACTCGGCTTCCAACAACTACGCGGCGGTAGCGGGCGGCTCGCAGAACAACGCCAGCGGCCAATACTCCGCGGCCGGCGGGGGCGCGCTGAACCTGGCGTCCGCCGACTACGCGGCGGTGGCCGGCGGCAACAGCAATACGGTCTCGGGCAATTACGCCTCTATACCGGGCGGCTCGCTGAACACGGCCCTGGGCAGCTATTCCTGGGCCGGCGGCTACGCGTCCTCTTCTACCGCTAACGGCGCGTTCACCTGGGCCGACAGCCAGGGAACGGTGATGGAGAACAGCGTCGCGGACCGCTCCGTCTTCAAGAGCCGCGGCGGCTTTATCGTGACCGGTTCCACCAGCACCAATATGCAGGGCGGGACGGACCGCGGCGTGTACATCTCCGGCAACGGTCTGGTCGGCATTTCCACCGGCGCGCCCTATGCCGCGCTGGACGTGGTCTCCACGGCCACGGCCTCGAACGTCTACGCGCAGGTCTGGAGGAATTCGTCCGGAGTGATAGTGGCGTCCATCACTTCCCAGGGTTCGCTCGCCACGGCCATTCCCATTCCCGGAGACAACCTGGGAAACCACAGCGCCACCACGGACCTGCAGATGAACGCGAGGAACATTTATAACGTCAGCACCATCACCGCGTCGGGCAATATAACGGCCGCGAGCTACCAGATAGGCGGCAGCACGGTGCTGGCGGTGGACAATACCTATCATACGCTGGTGGCGGGCATCGCCGCCGGCTATCAGAACGGAGGAGCTAACGACAGCGTTCTGGTAGGCTACCGGGCCGGCGCCGCGCTTAACGGCGCCAATGACAGCACCTTTATCGGTTCCAACGCCGGCTACAGCAACACCACCGGCGCCGAGAACACTTTCGTCGGCATGTACGCCGGGCATTCCAACGTCAGCGGCAATTACAACTCGTTCTACGGGACGCAGGCCGGCGACCTGAACAGCACCGGCAGCAGCAACATCTATATCGGCTACTTCGCCGGTTCCAATAATACCAGCGGCGCCTATAACGCCGCCGTCGGCCAGGAGACCCTGAATTACGCCGGCGCAGGTTCCGCCAACGTCGCGCTGGGGTACCGCGCCGGCTACGGCGGCGGAGGCTCCCCTTCCAGCAGCACGCTGGTCGGCTACCAGGCCGGTTATTCCCTCGCCGGCGGCGCTGTAAAGAACATATTGATCGGTTACGAGGCCGGCTACCAGGTCACCACCGGGACCGGCAATATCATCATCGGCAATTCCACCGGTACCTATACCCCGGGGGATAACAACGTCCTTAACATCGGCGGAGTCCTGTTCGGAACGCTGTCCGAAGGCGGGATAGGCATAAACTCGTTCCTGCCGCCGTTACCGGCGAGGCCGATGGCCGCGCTGGACGTAGTTTCCACCGGGACCGCGGCCAACGTCTACGCGCAGGTCTGGCGCGATTCCTCAGGGGTCGTAGTGGCCTCCATGACTTCTATCGGCGCGCTGAATACCGCGGGCATATCTATTTCTTCCAGCGGCGCCATACAGACCGCCGGCATTGGCAACGGGAGCGTGGTCGGAAACGCCCGCGGAACCGGAGCCGTGGACTTGCAGACCGTCCGGCAATTCAATACGGACATAGCAGCAGGAAATGGATCGGTCGTTTCGGGAGGAAGCTGGAACAGCGCCGGCGGCTCCTACGCGTCGGTCGGAGGCGGATTGAACAATCATGCCGACGCCAGCTATGCGGTCATTCCCGGCGGCAGCTTCAATACGGCTTCCGGGAGCTATTCGTTCGCGGCCGGATATGCCGCGCGGTCTACGGCGCAGAACACCTTCACCTGGCAGGACAGCGGGGGTAATTTCCTGGACAATTCCGCGCCAGACCGCGTCGTGTTCAAGGCTAAGGGCGGTTTCGTGGTGACCAACTCCACCGCCGTTGCCGGCATGTCCGCTACCCTGAACAGGGGCTTTACGATAACCGGCAACGGCCTCGTTGGCATTTCCACCGGTATCCCGCAGGCCGCGCTGGACGTAGTTTCCACCGGGACCGCGGCCAACGTCTACGCGCAGGTCTGGCGCGATTCGTCGGGCGTCATCGTAGCCACCGTCACCTCGCAGGGCGTCTTCTACGGCAACGGGTCGGGCCTGGCCGGCATAAGCGCCTCCGGCCTGACAAGCGGGACGGACATAATCATCAATTCCGGCGCGAACACCCGCATCCAGGCCAGCGGCACCGATATCGCCACTTTTATCCCTGGCGGGACCCTCAAGCTCAATACGGCTAACACCGCCGGCGCGATCAAGGAAGCCTTGAGGCTGGGGAACCCCGGCACCGGCAATACGACCGGCGCCTCCCTGACCTTCTTCAACAACGGCCCCGCATGGGAGCAGGCCGGCATAGCCGGGTTCTACGACAATCCGACGAATTCTAACACCCTGGCCTTCTATACGGGCAACGGCCATACCGAGCGCATGCGCGTCACCGGTTCCGGCTACGTGGGTATAGCCACGGATACGCCGAAGGACCTGTTCCAGGTCGGCGGGGGTACGCTGACCGTACTGGCCCGGGGCGACGTCGGCATAGGCACTACGGACCCGAAGGCCGGGCTGGACGTGCAGGAGACTGACACGGCCGGCATGAACTACTCCCTGCGGGTCTCTACCTCGGACCTGACGTATCATCTGGTGGTCACCACCGGCGGCTGGGTGGGTATTAACGAGAAGACACCCAGAAGCACGCTGCATTTAGTGGGCACCGGCAAGAACGACGGCGTGGTCATGCAGCAGTCCGCCGACATCAAGGACTCCTCTTATTTCGGCCTGATGAAGTCCAGGGGCAACCCCGGCGCTGAGCAGATCGTACAGCCGGACGATAATCTGGGGCTTCTCGCTTTCGCGGGCTACAACGGCAACGCCGGAGACCCGTACCCGATGGCCGCCGCCCTGCTGGCTTCGGTCGACGGCACTCCGGGCCTCGCCAGCATGCCGACCCGGCTGGAGTTGCTGACCACGACCGCCGGCACCCTTACTCCGCTTACCAGGATGACGATAAACGCAAAAGGCGACGTCGGCATCTCTACGGGTGTGCCCCAGGCCAGGCTGGACGTGATGGCGGCAGGCAATCTCGACACGGACTACGCGCAGATCTGGCGCGATTCCGGCGGCGTAGTAAAGGCTAGCGTTACCGCTACCGGAATTTTCTACGGCAACGGCTCCGGCCTGACCAATGTCTCCGGGACGGACAATACCAAGGTGCTCAGGGGCGGTGACACGATGTCCGGGCCTCTGTACGTCTATTCGGACGTGCTCATTAAATCCTCCGATATCGTTACTACCGGCATAGTCATCTCCACCGGCGGCGCGCTGCAGACTACGGGCATCGGCTATGGCTCCGCTTCGCCTTCCTCGCACGGCCGCGGCGCGGTGGACCTGCAGACCTCGCGCATCGGCCCCGGTCAGGCGGCCATCGGCGACTTTTCGACGATCGGCGGCGGCATTTCCAATACCGCCAACGGCTACGCCGCGGTGGTCTCCGGCGGCCAGCAGAACTGGGCGGGCACTTATTCCTACGCCACCGTAAGCGGAGGCGTAGGCAACAGCGCGATGGCCACCTACGCGACCGTGGGCGGCGGCAGCAGCAACAAGGCGTCCGGTTACTTCTCGGTAGTGGCCGGCGGCCAAAGCAACAGCGTCTACCAGGATAATTCTGCGGCGGCCGGCGGCGCGTTCAACGTGGTCTCCGCGTCCAACTCCTTCTCCGGAGGCGGCCTTTACAACACCGTGGCAGGCACTTCCTCCGTGGTGGCAGGCGGAGAGAGTAACGCCGCTTCCGACTACCTGAGCTTCGTGGGCGGCGGAAAGAGCAACGCCGTGGTTTCCAGCTACTCGGTGGTGGGCGGGGGCGAGGGGAACGCGACCTACGCCATCCACTCCGTTATCGGCGGCGGCTTCGGCAATACCGCCAACGCCGGCTACAACACCATCGCCGGCGGCAGCGGGAATATCGTCAACAACGCCTATGGCGCCATCGGCGGCGGCATGAACAACACCGCTAACGAGTACGGATTCATAGGCGGCGGCTATAATAACCAGGCTACCATGGTACATTCCGCCGTGGCCGGCGGCTGGAACAATATAGCCGGAGGCATGGATTCATTCGTGGGCGGCGGAGAGAACAACCAGACCGGCAGCGTGGGTTCGGTCATAGCCGGCGGCCAGAACAACTTCATGAGCGGAACCAACCAGTACGCCTATATCGGCGGCGGCTCCGGCAACAACATCACCGGCAACGGCATGTATGCCGTGATAGGCGGCGGCCTGGCCAACAAGACGTACCAGCAGTATTCCGGCGTCCTGTCGGGTTCCACCAATACGGCAGGCGGGCAGTACGCGGTGGTAGCCGGAGGCTGGAACAATACCGCCGGGATGTGGGGCACCACCATAGGCGGCGGCATCTTCAATATCGCCAACGTCTCCGCCTATGCGACCATAGCCGGCGGTTCCACCAATACGGCCGGCGGCTACGATTCGTTCATCGGCGCCGGAGAGATCAACCAGGCCCTCGGCCAATATGCAGTCGTCGCCGGCGGGTACGGGAATATCGCCTCCTTGCCGGCCGATCACAGCTTTATCGGCGGCGGCATCAGCAATTCGGTCTCCAACAGCTATGCCACCATCGCCGGCGGCAGCAGCAATACCGTCACCGGGATGTACGGGTTCGTAGGCGGCGGCGGCCCGCTAGCCGCCGGTAAGCCCGGGAACAGGGTCCTCTCGGATTATTCGGCCGTTGTAGGCGGCAGTTCCAATACGGCCGACGCTAACGGCTGGATGTCCTTCATCGGCGGCGGTTCGGAGAACGTCACTACCGGCCAGCAGAGCTTCATCGGCGGCGGCTGGATGAACCGCTCCGGGACCACGCTTAACTACTACTCGGCCGTGGTGGCGGGTTATTCCAACGTCTCGACCGGGGACTCTTCCTTCGTGGGCGCGGGCGGCTACAACAGCGCCTCCGGCATCACCGCGGCGGTTGCGGGCGGCTACCAGAACAAGGCTACCGGGAACTATTCCGCGATACCCGGCGGCTATGGCAACACGGCCAAAGGCGTAGACTCCTTCGCGGCTGGATACATGTCCAGTTCCACCGCGAACGGCACTTTCACCTGGGCGGACAGCCAGGGATACCCGGTCGAGAACAACGTCCAGGACCGCACCTGGTTCAAGAACCGCGGCGGGTTCCTGGTCAGCGGCTCCACCAATGCGGTGGATTCCGGCCTGTTCGTGGCTGGCGACGGCAGGGTCTCCGTAGGGGATGCCGCTCCCAAAGCGCGGCTGCAGGTCCTGGAGCGTATCCCTACCCAGACGGACCCGTACGTGCTGCAGGTGGGCACCGGCACGATACCGGATATGCTCTACGTCTCCACGACGGGCGCCGTGAGCGTAAAAGGCGACCTCAACGCCCGCGTGTGGCAGCGGGTGTTCTCCGCCGACCTCGCCTCCGACCAGACGAGCCTCACCATCTCCGGACTCAACGGCGAAGCCGACGCCGAGTATAAACTCATCATGCATATAGTTAACCCCGTGGCCGGGCTCTGCACGGTCACGCTGCAGCTGAACGGCGACTCCGCTTCGGCGAACTATACGAGCATGTGGATGCAGGGCCTGAACGGCGGAGGGACCAACGTGACGCACCAGGTCTCCACTACACTGCCCGGCATTCGGGTGGGCACTTTCGGCGCCGCGGCTTCCAACGAGTCCGGGGGCATGGCCGAGGGGACCCTGTACGCCAGATCCGGCAGTTGGCGGACCTACCTGGGCAACAGCATAAGCATGTCCGGCGTCCAGAGCCAGCAGCTGGCGGGCAGGTGGAACAATACGGCCAGCCCGGTAACGAGCCTGGTGCTGACTGCCGATGTGGTCAGCTGCTTTGGAGGCGGATCCCACGTCGAATTATGGGCTTTCCGCTAGTAAAGGCGGCCGTGGTCCGGATGAATTGACGTAACGAAGGAATGGGACTAAAGACAGCCGCGGCGGCGCTGCTATTGCTGGCGCAAACGGCCGCCGCGGCTAACAAGAGCGCCGGCAATCTCACCGTCCTCGGGGACGCGGCGGACTATTCGTCCGCCGGCTCCAGCCAGGCCGGAGGCGGCTTTTATCTGGGCGGCGGCATCTCGCCCGTGGCCAACGACATAGCGGGCGACGGCGCGAACCTGAAACTGGAATCCGGCTTCTATTCCCGCCTGGTAACGGGGCAGGCGGGCTTCGACTACGCCCCGCAGGGCACCAGCAGCTTCACGCTTAACTGGTCCGGCGGCGACCCGAACGGCACCACGTACGACCTTATCGTCTCTACCTGGGGCGCGGCCGACCCTTACATGGCCTACTATTCCACCGACTCGGCCGGCTACCCGGTGGAGACCCTGGCCCCGAACACCAGCTACTACGTCTTCTCGGTGGCTAACTACATGGAGGGGGACTATTCGGCGCCTGTCGCCACCACGGCGGTAACGCTGGCCGGAGTTCCTTCCACCGGGGCCTTCACGCTCGCGGACGCGGGCCACGATACCATAGCCCTCTCCTTCACCGGACCCGAGAACAGCCCGCCCGTGCCGCTGCAGCCGTGGTTCCAGTATTCCTCCGCCCTGCCGAAGCCGCTGTACGGGCACTCCTCCGTGGTCTACGGCACCCACGTTTATCTGAGCGGCGGCTTCGACGGCATATATTTCTCCAGCGCCGTCTACCGGGCCGACCTCCTGGACGACGGGACCCTGGGCGCCTGGGAAACGGCCGCCTACATGCCGGAGGGACTCTACGGCCATCAGGCGGTGGCGGCCCGGGGCAGGCTCTTCATCCTGGGCGGCTATTCTTCCTCGGGCGCCCGGCGGGAGGTCTGGTCCGCCGAGATCTCCAGTTACGGCGCTCTCGGCGCTTGGGAAGCTGAAACCCCGCTGCCGGACCAGATGTACTTCCACGCCGCCGCGCTGGTGGGGGACAAGATCTACGTGTCCGGCGGCTACAAGAGCGGCTCCGGTGTGCTGGCCGGCTTCAGCTTCGCCGCGCTGGGCGCGGACGCTTCGCTCGGCGCCTGGGACACTTCCCACACCATGCCCGCGCCGCGCTACGCCCATTCCATGACCCTGTTCCCCGGCATGCTGGTCCTAGCCGGCGGAAAGGACGGCGCCGCGGCCAGGGCGGAAACCTGGTCCTGCCCCGTCAGCACGGCCGGGTTCCTCTCCGCTTCCTGCGCGGCGTGGACCCCGCTGCCCTCCGCGCGCTACGGGCATTCCGCGTTCGCCGACGGCTCCCGGTTCTACGTAGCGGGCGGCAACAGCGGCTACGCCGCCAGCCAGCTGGTCTACCAGGCCACTATCCCCGCCGCGGGCCTCCCGCAGTGGGGGGCTGCCCCGGCGCTGCCGGCCCCGGTGCAGTTCTCCGCGGCGCTGCCGGGCAGGAAGGGCTTCTACCTCGTCGGCGGCTCTTCGGGCTCGTCCGCCCTGTCTTCCGTATACGCTTCCAGCGCCGCCGGCACCCAGTACAGCCTCCAGGCCTCTCCCTCGCCCACGTTCAGCGGCTCGCCGCTGACTACGCAATGGTCCGCCAGCCCGGCCGCGTCGTTCTCCGGCCTGGCTCCGCTGACGCAGTATTATTTCCGCGCGAAGGCCCGCAACTGGACCGGGGTGGAGACGGAGTATTCGCTCGCCGGCGCCACCTTCACCTACGCCGCCATTCCCGGCACCGCCCCCGTCACCGGCATCGGGATAAATTCCGCCGTCGCCAACTGGGACGCCAACGGCAATCCCGGCGGGACCAATTATCAGCTGGACGTCTCGACCTCTCCGGATTTCTACCCGTCCGGTTCCTCGTATCCTTCGGGCACCTCGCTGACCCTGAACGGGCTGCAGCAGAGCACGACCTACTACACGCGGATAAGGGTATTCTCGGGCGCCGCGCTGTCGCGCTTCGCCGTCCTTCCTCCGTTCAAAACCACCTTCGACCCGGCGCTCGACGTGGACAGCCCCACCATAGTAAACGGCCAGAACGCGGGGGATTACTCCTACTGGATCGCCACCAATACCTTCCTCAGCAGCGCCACTTTCACCGACGTGGGCGCCTCCGGCGTAAGCTATTTCGAGCTGCAGGTCTCCACCAAGGCGGGCGACCCGGCCAGCGCCGTCACCGGCTGGCTGGCGGCCGTTTCCGGCATAAACCAGCCCGCCTACAGCGCCCCCTGGACCCTGCCCCAGCCGGTCTGGGACGCCATGCTCGACGGGACCTCCAGCTACGTCTCGGTGCGGGTCTACGACAACTCCGGCAACTACGCGGAATCCCGCGACCTCTTCAGCGTGCTCAAGGACAGCACGCCCCCGGCGATCAGCGTGCCCTACGCCGCCGTCGCGCCCACCGGCTGGCTGACCGATAACCCCGGCAAGGTGACCGACCTGCGCTTCGACGACCCGCTCTCCGGGCTGGCCAAAGTCCAGTACAGCGTCAGCCGGGACAAGCTGTTCGCCGACGGCTCGGTTATCCCCTGGACGGATATAGACCTGACCAACTCCACGGCCGCGCTTACGCACGGCTCCACCTGGTACCAGACCGACCTGAGCTACAGCTTCAACGCGCTGGCCAACGCCGCCTCCAATTATTTCAGTTTCAGGGCGGTGGACGTGGCGGGCTCCACTTATACTTTCAGGGACGCCTTCGGGATCGCCAAGAACGTGAGCGGCCCCACCGTGGTGATCTCGACCCCGGCGGGCGCGTACCTCTCGACGTTCACCGCGGTCTCTGGGAACACCGCCGAGACCAACTCGCACCCGGTGCTCGGCACGGAGGTCTCGCTGCGCGACCTGGATACCGGGCTATATTTCAACGGCAGCTCTTTCCTGGCGGGCTCCCAGTACTGGCTGGACGCCGATGACTCCGGCAGCACCTTCACGCTGACGCTGCAGAACCCGCCTTTCGTCAGCGGCCGCCATTACCAGGCCGTTGCGCGCTCCTCCGATTCGGCGGGGGATTACTCCCAGCTGTTCGCCACGCATACCTTCGTCTTCGACAATACGCCGCCCTCCGCCGGAGTGATCTATCCCGCCGACGGCTCGACCGAGGGCACCGTCGGCCGCGTCAGCGGCACCGCCTCGGACGCCTCTTCGCCGCTCTCTTCTGTGGACGTGGTGCTGCGCCGGCTCAGCGACGGGAAGTGGTGGAAGAACGATACCTCGTCGTGGGACCCTTCGCCTCAGGCCCTGCAGGCCGGCACCACTCCCTACTGGACCTGGAACTTCCAGCCTTATCTCAGGGACTCGCTGGTCAGCGGGGCGTCTTACTACGCCAGCGTCAGGGCCACCGACGGGGCCTATCCCGGGAACGCCGGCGCCTTCTTCCAGGCCGGTTCCACGTTCACCTACCTGGACGACACTCCGCCGCCTCCGACGCTGACGCTTTCGGCTGCGCCCGGCGCCTACAGCGGTTCCGTGGAGCTGACCTGGCGTACCTCCGGAGACAACGCCTACAACGGCTACCTGCTCTCGGGCTCTTACAAGATAGCCTTCTCCACCTATACCGGCGCGCCGGTCTCCACCCAGACGGCGCAGGTCACCATAGCCACGGCCACGCTTACGGCGGGCTCCACCCAGCAGCGCATTATAAACGGCCTGGACCCCGCCGTCACCTATTACTTCACGCTCTGGACCGCCGACGACGCGCAGAACTGGTCCTCCGCCTCCTCGGAAGTCCTGGCCGTCTCCGGCGCCCCGGGCAGCGGCTCGCTGAGCGGCAGGGTCTTGGACGCCTCCACGCAGCCGGTGACCGGCGTGCTGGTGGAGGCCATCGGGCCTACCGGCGCGGTGGAGGGCAGCGACTACACCGACACCTTCGGCCGCTACTCCATCCCCGCGCTCGACGATCTCTACCTTACCGTGCGCGCCGCCTGGACCGCGGAGGACATCGAGAGCTCGGTCACGAAGGATTCCGTGCCCAACGGCTCGGTCAACGTGGACTTCCGCCTCAGCGTGGCCTACCAGCTGGCCGCCATCACAGGCGTGATACCGTCCAACTACCTGGCCTCCTCCGCGCCGCCCAGGCCTTCCTCCGCGCGCTATACCACGCGTGAGGCCGGGTCTTCGCGCGGCGACGCGCCTTTCGTGGAGATCTTCAGTCATGGCCGCCGTATAGGCGCAGCCTTCACGGATCCGGCCGGGGCTTTCCGCGTGGACAACCTGCTGCCGGGCACCTACGGCCTGCGCGTCTTCAACGGCGAGAGCTTCAGCGAGATGACCACCGTGCGCCTCTACCCCGGCCAGCAGCTGGTCTTCACCCCCAGGTTCGAGCTGCTGGACAAGAGCGGCGTCTACGCTTACCCGAACCCGGCGCGGACGCAGGTCAGCTTCCATTTCGCCCCGTCGGCGGTCTCGTTCCGCGCCCAGGTGCAGGTGTTCGATATCGCCGGAGGCCTGGTGAAGACGCTGGACAACGTCTCGCCCGACACGGTGGCGGGCGGCAAGAAGATAGCCTGGGACCTAGCCGCCGACGGGATAGCCCCGGGCGTGTACCTCTATATATTGCGCGTGCAGGACGCCTCCAGCGGCGCCTCGGCGAAGGTGGTCAAGAAATTCGCGGTAATCAGGTAAATTCAAAAAACATATAATAGGTCTTCGCTACAACATGCTAAAGAACCGGAAATTGCTCCTGCTGCTCCTCCTGGCCCTGCCGGCCGCCAAAGTCCTGGCGCAGGATACCGCCAGCCTGCAGTTCACCGTAGCGGCGCCGGACCCGGTGATGGCCGGAGAGGAAGTGCGGCTCCAAACCCTGGCGGTCAACACCGGTACCACCGTCTGGAAGCGCGGCACGTATTACTGGGTGGGGGAGGTCTACGTTCTCGACGGGGACCGCAAGCAGTTCCTGGCGCAGACCGAGACCCAGTCTCCGGAGGAGGACGTGCAGCCCGGCGCGGCGCAGGGCGTACAGCTGCCGTTCGTAGTGCCGGATACCCTGCAGGGCCGCCGGCTGCTCTACCGGGTCTTCCTGATAAAGGACGGCCGCCGCATACTGGAGACGGACTACAGGGGCTTCCAGGTGATTGAGAAGGAACTTCGCCCCGTGATCCCCCAGGACTTCAAGATAGGCGGCGACGTCTCGTTCACCTACAAGAACTCGAGCCGCGACGGCTGGACCGACCACCAGGGGATAACCGCCGCCAACCTGGTGGGCAGGATCAGGCAGTCCTCTTTCCTCTTCAACACTTACATAGTGCATACCTACCACAGGCCGATAACCCCGTCGATAGTGCTGCTGAATTACTACGCGCCGTGGGGGAACCTGGCTATAGGAGATATCTCTCCCACGCTGACGCCGCTTTCGCTCGACGGGCAGGGCATGCGCGGGGTCTCCTTCGACAGGGCCCGCGGCAAATATTCCGTTACCGCGCTGATAGGCCGGATAGTCGCGCCCCTGGAGCCGGGGCCTAACAGCGGCGGCCGCTACGCCCGCTATACCGGCGGCTTCAAGTTCGGCTGGCAGTTCAGGCCCAACCTGAAGGTGGCCGCCGACGCGGTGCTGAGCCGGGACGACCTGCATTCCATCACTATCACCACCGCCTCGCTGACGATAAAGCCGCAGCAGTCTATAGTCTACGGCCTGAACGCCGACTGGGCCTTCCTGCCCGGCTTCTCCTTCAACAGCGACTACCAGCTGAGCTCGTACCGGGCGGACCTGCAGGCCTCCGAGCCCGGAGTTGGCGGGGCGGCCTGGAAGCAGGAACTGAAGTACAAGGCCGACCTGCTGACCGCCCGCGCCGCCCTTTCGCGCGTGGACCCCAAGTTCTATTCCTTCGCCAGCCCGTCGGTGATATCCGACCGGCAGACGGTGGAGGGGGAGCTGGGCGTCTTCCCGGCCGACTGGACCAGCTTCTCGCTGGCCTACAACGGCTATTCGGACAACCTGGATTCCGACCCGGCCAAGACCACCACCGACCAGGCGCAGACCACTTTCGGCAACATGCTGCGCCTCTTCGGCAAGACCGTGGTCAACACCTCGCTGACCACCAACACCACCAAGGGCAAGCCCGCCGGGGTGCAGGACAGCCAGACCACCACCACCAACGTCTCGGTCACGCAGCCGCTGGGCCTTCACACGCTGAGCGCCGCCGTCCAGCAGAGCGAATTCAAGGACAAGACCGGCCTCTCCCACGACCTTTCCACCTCGCTGCTCTCCCTGAACGGCGCTTTCAAGCTGACCAAGCGGCTGTCGCTTTCCGCGGGCATGGTGAACTCCTCCACCAAGGACAAAGCCGACTCCACCACCGGCACCAATACCAGCGTGACCGGCAACGTCTCCTACGCCATCCCGAGGCGCTCGATGGCCGTGCAGTGCTGGGCCACGATGACCTCCTACAAGAACGACTCCCTGCTGACCCCGGCGGACAACGGCTCCCTCTCGCTGAACGTTGAAACGGTCTGGGTGAAAGACCAGAGCTCGCGCTTCACGTTCGGGGTCGGCAGCATCTCCAGGACGGACAAGCTGAACAAGGCCAACGCCGCTTCGGAGATCACCGTCCTCACCCGCTACAACTACTCCTTCTGACGGCAAAAAAAAAGACCGGGCCGCGCCCGGTCTTTTCCCGCCCCGCGCCGTATGCTAGCGCTTGGGCTGGCCCTTCGTCTCCTTCTCCTCCCGCATGGAGTCGAGCGCCTTCAGGTATTCCGGCAGCTGCTCGTCTTCCGGAGAGAGCTTCAGGGCCTTCTGCCAGGCGGCCCTCGCCCGGCGGTAGTCCTTGAGCTGCAGGTAGGCCGAACCAATACGCTTCAGGGAGGTTATATCGTCCGGCTCCAGGCGCAGCACCTCCTCCAGCTCCTTTACGGCGAGGTAGAACTTGGAATCGTAGATCTGGTGCAGCGCCAGCTCCTTCTTGTGCTCCAGTATCGGTATGTTGGCCGGCTTGGTGTCGTTGAGCCTGAGCTGCGGGGACTCCTTCTCCAGCTCCGCCACCAGGCGGGGGAAGGCCTTGTCGGCCGGGGCCAGCTCGGAGGCGTAGCGCAGCGCGTCGTAGGCGAAGGGAAGGTCCTCCTCCTCACCGAGCCAGGCGCTGATGCCCTCCGCCGCGGCGTTCCAGGCCGCCGAGGCGCGGCGGGCCGGGGCAGCGGCCGAGACGGCCCGCAGCCTCGCCTGCGTGCGCGTGTAGTACGGGTTGGTCGGGTCGGTGGCGAGCAGCTCCTCCAGCTTGATCAGCGCGTCGGAATACTGCCCCCGGTTGACCAGGCGCATGAACGAGCCCTTGATCTCGACCGCCGAGCCGGCCATCTTCCCGCGGGCCTCCTCTATCATGTTCTTCGCCGTGGTCTGTTTGGGATCGGCACGGAGCACCATGTTCCAGTATTCGATGGCCTTGGGGTAATCGCCGTCCACGTAGTAAGTGAAGGCCTTGTCGTAATACTCCTTCACCTCCACGCTCCCGGCGGGCTGCGCCTGGTCCTCGGCCCGGGCCGGGCCCGCCAGCAGCATGAGAGCAAGCAGTGCTGAGATGCTCATCTTTCACCATCCTCGGGCCGCTCCTGTCTCATGATTATCATCTCTATCCTGCGGTTCTTGAGGCGGCCTTCTTCAGTGTCGTTGGGGGCCACGGGGCGGAACTCGCCGTAGCCGAAAGCTGTCAGCCGGGAGGCGGGGACGCCCCGCTTGACCAGGTAATCGATCACCGAGAACGCGCGCATCAGCGAGAGCTCGCGGTTGGAGGAATATTTCCTGCCCAGCATCCTGGCCGCGTCGGTATGCCCCTCGACGATGACCTGGTTGTCCATCCTGAGGACGCTGTCCGCGACCGGGGCCAGGATATCCACCGCCGACGGCTTGAGAACGGCCGAGCCGGAATCGAAGAGGACCGGGGAGGCGAAGGTGAGCTTGATGCGGGAGGTGGTGACCTCCATGCCCAGGCTGCCCTCCTTGATCCGGTCCTTCAGTTCCTCCTCCACTTTCTTGGCCGCCTCGATCTCCTTCTTCTGTTTCTTAACTTTCAGGCCGAGCTGTTCCTGCATCTTCGTCAGGGCGGTCTCGTAGTCGGGTCTCTTGGCGTGGTAGGCGAAGCCGTAAAGGGCCAGGAAAAGGATGACCAGCGTGGACATCAGGTCCGCGTAAGGGACCATCCAGAGCTGAGTATTGTGGCTGTTCTCGGTCATTTCCTCGGCACCACTATCTCTATCCTGCGGTTCTTGGCCCTTCCTTCGCGCGTACCGTTGTCCGCCACGGGCCGGTATTCACCGTAAGCCGCGGCTATCATCCGTTCCTGTGGCACCGAGTACCTGGCGGCCATGAGTTCTACCACCGCGTCGGCCCGGGCGGCGGAGAGCTCCCAGTTGGTGGCGTACTTCCCGGACTTTATAGGCACGCTGTCGGTATGTCCCTCGACTATGACGTCGTTGGGGAGCTTGTTGAGCACCGCGGAGACAGGGCCCAGCACCGCCGGGGCGCCGGGTCCGAGGTCGGCGCTGCCCGAGGCGAAGAGGACCGGCTCGGCGATGTTTATCTTGATCTGCCTGGCGGTGATCTGCACCTCGGCCATGTCCTTCAGGCCGGCCTTCAGGAGGTCCTCGGCCAGCTTCTTGGCGATGTCCTCCTCGGTGAACTTCTTGACTATCTCCTCGGCCTTCTTCTCCTTCTGCTTCTGGGCGGCTTCCTTGTCGAAACCGCTGGCGAACTTCGCCGCGGCTTCCGGCTGGTTGGTGAAGACGTAGAGGATCAGGAAGAAGAGCATCAGGTTGGTCATGATGTCCGACAGCACGACCAGCCAGAGGGGGTTCTCCTCTACTTTCCTCCTGGAATATCGCTCGATGAAGAATTTCATCAGTCTTCCGCGCCCCCGGCGGGGCGGCGGTCACTTCCCCGGGACCTTGGCCTTGCGGCGCAGCGCCAGCGACAGGTAGCCCTCGAGTTTCTTGGCGACCAGCCACGGCACGTCGCCCTCGTAGACGGAGAGCACGCCTTTGGCGATGATCTCGCGGCTGAGGATGTCCTCGTCGGAGTAGTAGCCCAGCTTGCTGGCGATTGGCAGGAAGATGAAGTTGGCCGAGAAGATGCCGTAGAAGGAAGCGGTCATCGCGATGGCCATCGACGAGCCCATCATCTGCGGGTTCTGGATGTTCCTGAGCACCTGCACCACGCCGACCAGCGTGCCGAGGAGCCCGAAGATCGGGGCGAACGTGCCCGCCGAGTTGAAGATGTTGGTCTGCTGCTGGTGGCGCAGGCGCGTGGTGTTGATGTCGTTCTCCATGCGCTCGCGCAGGATGTGGATGTCCACCCCGTCGAGCATCATCTGCAGGCCGTCGGTCAGGAACGGGTGCGGCGAGGAGCGCAGCTCGCCGGCGATGGAATCTATGCCGCCGCGCTTGCCCACCTCGGCGAAGCGGACTATGGCCCGTATCAGCTCGTGGATCGGGGCGCGTTTGGGCGGGAAGAGCACCATGCTCACTGAGGACTTTACCCACTTCAGCGCGGCCCAGGGGTAGGCGATCATGATCGAGCCCGCCGTGCCGCCGAAGATCAGCACTATGGCCTCCCAGTTGAGCAGGAAGCGCAGCATACCGCCGGAAGAAAGGACGAAAACTATGACGCCTATTCCGGTAATGCCGCCGAGGAAGGTCATCGGGTCCATTTGGATTGTCTCCTGTTCTTAAGGCTTCGGGGAGCCGGGGGCCGGCGCCTTGGGCGCAGCGGCCGCCGGGGCCGGCTTCGGCGCCGGCGCGGCGGCGGGCGCCGGCCGCGGGGCAACGCCGGGTCTCGGGGCGCCGGCCGGTACGGCGCCGGCAGGCCTTACCGGCGCCGGGCCCTGGGGCTTCAGCGAGATAAGGCCTTCCTTGCTCATCTGGCGCATCGCCTCGACCAGCTTCGCGCGGTCCGCCTTGTAGGCCTCCGGGGGCAGGTCGCGGGTAAGTTCCAGTTCCTGCTTCAGGCGGTCCTGCATGCCGCCGGACAGCTTGGCTACGAAAGCCGCGGCCAGCGGGGACCCTTTGAGGGCCGCCGCGATGACGCGCATCGGCAGCCTGCGGGCCACGGCCTGGGCGTGGGCGGGCGAGAGATCGGCGAGATTCGAGAGCCGGACCACGGCGGCTTTCATCTTCTTGGCCAGTATAGGGTCCAGCCGGGAGAAGGCCGCCAGGGCCTTCTCCTGGACGGTCTCTTCGAGGGCGCTGAGTATGTCGGAGGTCTTCTCCTCTCCGCCCACTACGTAGTCGAGGGAGGAGAGGATCTCGGATTCCAGGCCCCGGATGCGGGATTCCGGCATCAGCGCCACCTTGGGCAGCGCGGCGAGCGCCTCCGCGCTCTTGGGATAAAGGGCTTCGGAGAGCTTCACCGCCAGCTCCGGGGGGGCGTAGCTGAGCAGTATCGTCAGGTCCTCGGAGGGGCGGTTCTTCATGATGAAGGCCAGGCTGCCGAGTTGGGCGGGGGAGAGGAACCAGAACGGCGGTTTGCGGCCTTCTATGGCCTGCGCCTGCGGGGCGGCCTCGGCGGGTTTTGCCGCAGCCTCCCTGGTGTCGGCCTCGTCGCGGCGCTCCGCGCGGGAGCCGGCCTGGGACTCGGAAGAGGCCGCCCTGGCGCTGAAGGCTTCCACGAAAGCTCCCGCGGCCTTGGTGAGGGGTGACAGGAAGGAGGAGACGGTGAAGAGGACCAGCGCCGCCACCACCATTATCCAGAGCAGGCTGCGGAGGTTCTGCGGGGAAAGGAAGTCGGCGGGCTTGATCGGCCGCGTCTTGCGGAAGTCCATTTTCTCGACGGTGATCAGGTCCTGGCGGTCTGCGGACAGTCCCAGCAGGCCGGCGGCCAGCTTCCTCGCCAGCTGCACGTCCTCGTCGGGGAGGGCCTTGTCCAGTATCAGCGTGGCGGAGATCTCCTTCACCATCGTCAGGCTGCTGGAAAGCGAGGGCTCGCCCATTTTGTCCTTCTGCGGCACGCCGGGGAGTATCTCCAGGGCCTTCTTGTTCTGCTCCTGCAGCTCGGCCGAGATCATCACGATCACGTCGTCGGTGCCGAGGGCCTCGGAAAGGACCATCTGCACACGCTTCTCCAAGGAGCTTTCCAGCGCCAGCTTGGATTCGAGCGAGGTCTTGCTGGAGGTCTGCGCGGCGAGCGGCGCGCAAAACAGCAGGACCAGCGGCAAAAATTTCGGATATTTCGTAAGCATCAATAGATCCCCGGGCGGTCCCCTTGGGCCGCGGTAGTATATCTGATTATTATATAAAGTAGGCCTGACATGGACAATACCGGCAGCTCCTTGAGCGCGGGCCCGGGTGCGCCAGGGGGAAGAGGGCCAGCGCTCGCGCGCCGCGCTGTAACAAATCTGTCATTGAAAAGGCCCGCCATTAGTGTATACTATAATACCGCTGGAACGCGCCGGGCGCACTCCAGCCGCACTTTGCCATGAGGATACGCGCCGCGGTACTCTCCCTGCTCGCCGCCGTGATGACGGCGGCCTGGCCGCGCCCGGCCGGCGCCGCCGGCACCACCTCCGCGAACTTCCTGAAGATCCCGGTGGCTTCCATCCCTTCGGGCATGGGGGAGGCCTATACCGCGATGGTGGGCCCGGATTCCATCCTCTACAACCCGGCGGGCCTGGGCCTGCTGAGCTACTCCTCATTTTCAGGCTCTCACAACCAGTACCTCATTGGCCTCAAGCAGGAATACCTGGCTATCGCCTGGCGTTTCCCGTTCGGCACGGCGGGCGCGGCGTATTCCTCCCTGTCCAGCGGCGACATAGACGCCTACGACGAGAACGACATGCCGATAGGCAAGACCTCGACCTCGCATACCATGCTCGCCCTCTCCTTCGCGCAGAGCTGGCCCCATTTCAAGCGCGACGCCGGCAAGCTGGACCCGATGCTGATAACGCCGGCGTGGACCAAGGTGGAGCCGGTTAGGGACTACCGGCCCAAGGTCTACCGCGTGGCGGTGGGCGGCACGGTGAAGCGCATCGGCGAGGAGCTCGCCGGCGAGTCTGCCGCTTCGGTGGCCTTCGACGGGGGGGCCACCCTGATACTGCCCCACCACTTCCACGTAGGCGCGTCGGCCCTGAACCTGGGCGGGAGCCGGAAGTTCGTTTCGCAGTCCTCCCCGCTGCCTTCCTCGCTGCGCTTCGGGGTGGCCAAGGACTTCCACACCGTCAACGACATCATAATCTTCACCGTCGCTTCCGACCTGGTCAAGTACAGGGACGAACCCTATAACTCCTCCACCGGCCTGCAGATGGACATCATGAAGATGTTCCAGCTGCGGCTGGGCTACAAGACCCGCAAGGACTCCGGCTCCCGGGTCTGCGGGGGCTTCGGGATGAACTTCGACCGCCTGTCCGACAGCGGCAGCCTGATGCGCGGCGTCCGCGTGGACTACGCCTACCTCGACTACGGCACGCTGGGCACCACCCACAGGCTGGGCGTCCAGTTCATCTGGTAGCGGCCGGGGCGCCCGGTCCCTCCGCCCGCTGATTATTTGTATAATTGGCAGGATGGAGATAGAGAAGTACATCGCCGAAAGAGCCTCCGCGGTCAATAAAGCCCTTCCGCTGCATATCTCGCGCCTGAAAGACGCCCAGCCGCGCCTGGCCGAAGCCATGACGTACTCCCTGGCGGCGGGCGGCAAGCGCCTGCGCCCCGTGCTGATGGGGGCCGCCTACGAGATCTTCGGCGGCAAGGCTTCCGACATACTCCCGGCCGCCTGCGCGCTCGAGATGGTGCATACCTACTCGCTGGTCCACGACGACCTGCCGGCCATGGACGACGACGACCTGCGCCGCGGCCGGCCCACGAGCCACAAGGTCTACGGCGAGGCGCTGGCCATACTGGCGGGCGACGCCCTGCTCACCGACGCTTTCACCGTGCTGCTGACCTCCAGGTACCCCGCCCGCGTGACCAAGCCGGCCCTGGTGAAGGCGGCCTCGGTGCTCTCCTCCCGGGCCGGGGCGAAGGGGATGGTCTCGGGCCAGGCCGCGGACCTGCAGGCCGAAGGCTACCTGGACGGCAGGCTTACCCCGGCCAGACGCCGGTCGGGGCTCGAGCTCCTGTCTTATATACACCTGCACAAGACCGCGGACCTGATAACCGCCGCGGTGGAGATGGGCGCCGCGCTGGCGGACGCGCCGGATAAGGATTTCCGCGCGCTGTCCTCCTTCGGGCGGGAGATAGGCCTATGCTTCCAGGTGGCGGACGACATCCTGGACGTGGTGGGCGACAAGAAGAAGCTGGGCAAGAGCGGCAGCGACGCCCGCAACCGCAAGCTCACCTTCGCCTCCCTGCTCGGCGTGGACGAGGCCAGGCTCAAGGCGGCGGAGCTGCTCAGCCGGGCGCTCTCGCGCCTTTCGGCGGTGAACGGCCGGGCCGTCCCTAAACGGGCGCTGGCGGAGATAGCCGGGTTCGTCCTCAGGCGGGAAAACTGATATGGAACTGTTAAAGAACATCCGTGGCTCGGAGGATATTAAAAAGCTCCCGGTGGCGCAGCTGCCGGCGCTGGCCGCCGAGGTCCGGAAGCTTATCGTGGAAGGCGTCAGCCGCACCGGCGGCCACCTGGCCTCCAGCCTCGGCGCCGCGGACCTGATACTCGCGCTGCACTACGTCTTCGATACGCCGAGGGACCGCATCATCTTCGACACGGGCCACCAGGCCTACGCCCACAAGATCCTGACGGGCAGGGCGGACAAGTTCGCCTCCATACGCCAGAAGGGCGGACTCTCCGGCTTCCTGAAGCGCTACGAATCGGAGTACGACGCTTTCGGCGCCGGGCACGCCTCCACGGCCCTTTCCGCGGCCGCCGGCATGGCCGCCGCCCGCGACCAGGCCGGCAGCCCCCACCGGGTGGTAGCGGTGGTGGCCGACGGCGCGATGACCGGCGGCATGGCCTGGGAGGCCATGCAGAACGTGGGCCAGCTGGGCACCGACCTGCTGGTCATCCTGAACGACAACCAGATGTTCATTTCCCAGCGGGTGGGACGCCTGGGCCGCATCCTGACGAAGATGCTGACGCTGGGCACCGTGCAGAGCGCGGAGCGCAAGGCTGAGCTCTTCCTCAACCGCTTCCAGTTCTGGGGCAAGAAGATACTGCGCGTGGCCAAGCGGGCCCGCGTGCTGTTCTTCCCCGGCATGATCTTCGAGGAGATGGGCTTCACCTATTTCGGCCCGGTGGACGGCCATAACCTGGCCGAGCTCACCGAGGTGCTCGGCTACGTGAAGGACCTGAAGGGCCCGGTGCTGCTGCACGTGGTCACCAAGAAGGGCCGCGGCTACGAGCCGGCGGAGGAGGCCCCGACGAGCTTCCACGGCGCGCCCAAGTTCGATATCGAGACCGGCGAGGCCAAAAAGGCCGCCGCCAAGGGCAGGCAGGCGCCTACCTTCACCGCGGTCTTCGGCAGCACGCTGGTGGAGCTGGCGAAGAAGGACTCGAAGATCTGCGCCATAACCGCGGCGATGCCCGAGGGTACCGGCCTGGACCTCTTCCGCGACACCTTCCCGCGCCGGTATTACGACGTGGGCATAGCCGAGGAGCACGCCGTCACTTTCGCGGCGGGCCTGGCCGCCGACGGCATGAAGCCGGTGGCCGCGGTCTATTCCTCCTTCATGCAGCGCTCGTTCGACCAAGTGCAGCACGACGTCTCGCTGCAGAAGCTGCCGGTGGTCATAGCGATGGACCGCGCCGGCATAGTGGGCGAGGACGGTCCCACCCACCACGGCGTCTTCGACCTGGGCCTGTTCCGCATGGTGCCGGACGTGGTGGTGATGGCCCCCGCCGACGAGAACGAGCTGCAGCACATGCTGGCCACGGCCCTGTACTGCGGCCGCCCGGCAATGCTCCGCTATCCGCGCGGGAAAGGCTTCGGCGTCGACATGGACCCGGAGCCGCGCGCGCTGGAGATAGGGAAGGGGCGGGTGCTCTCCCGCGGCCGCGACGTGAATTTCCTCGCCATCGGCAACCGGGTGCACCCGGCCGCCAGGGCCGCCGAGCTGCTGAAGGCCGCCGGCATCGACGCCGGGGTGGCCGACATGCGCTTCGCGAAGCCTTTGGACGGGGCCCTGGTCAGGGAGCTGGCCGCCGCCGCTCCCCTGATAACCGCGGAGGACAACGCCCTGGCCGGAGGCTTCGGCTCTGCCGTGTTGGAATACCTGAACTCGGAAGGTCTGGACCAGCGCCTGCTCAGGCTGGGCATCCCGGATTCCTACGTGGAGCACGGCAAGCCGGACGAACTTTACGAAGAGGTGGGCCTCACGCCCGAGAAGATGGCGGCCGCCGCGGCCAAGTGGCTGGGCCGGCGCGCCGAAAAAGCGGCCGCCTGACGACGGGCGGCCGCCGCTGGTAACATCAAGGAGCTACCGTGAACAAGAACATCAAAGTCAGCAAGGAAACTTTAGCGCTGCGCAAGTCCAAGGCCTACCGCAAGGCGTACACCGACCCCGAATTCCTGAGCCGCGACGAGCTGCGCCCCGTGCGCCTGCAGCTTGAGCTCCTCAAGCCCGAGATGACGCTGGCCGAGCAGGGAGTGACCTCGACCGTGGTGGTCTTCGGCAGCGCCCGCATCTGGGACGCCGCGCAGACCGAGCAGCGGATAAGGGAGGTGCGGGCGATACTCCGCAAGGACCCGAAGAACCCGGTGCTCCGCAACAAGCTGTCCTCGGTCACGCGCCTGCGCCGCTCGGAGAAGTTCTACGACGTGGCCAGGGACTTCGGCCGGCTGATCTCTAAGAGCGACGTGCTGCCGGGCAGAAAGCTGGTAGTGGTGACCGGCGGCGGCCCCGGCATCATGGAGGCCGCCAACCGCGGCGCCCACGACGCCGGCGCCAAGAGCATCGGCCTCAACATAACCCTGGAGATGGAACAGGGGCCCAACCCCTACGTCTCGCCGGAGTTCTGTTTCCGCTTCCACTATTTCGCCATCCGCAAGATGCACTTCGTGATGCGCGCCCGCGCGCTGGTGGTCTGCCCGGGCGGCTTCGGCACGATGGACGAAATGTTCGAGGTGCTGACCCTAGTGCAGACCGGCAAGAAGAGCCGGCTGCCGATAATCCTCGTCGGCAAGAAGTACTGGACCGACGTCATCAACTTCCCGGCCATCGCGAAGTGGGGCTACATCTCCAGGGAGGACCTGAAGCTGTTCTCCTACGCCGAGACCGGGGAAGAGATAGTCAAGCGCATCCAGGACTTCTACAAGAAACATCCGTTCAACGGGAATCACGGGAAGCACTAATACATGACGGGGAAGGGGGGACATGCAGCTGCGCTGGCCTGGGCGGTCACGGCCGCCTGCGCCGCCGCGGCCGCGGCCGCCTTCCTGGCCTTCTTCCCGCCGCCCTCCACCTTCGCCCGGCTCTTCCCGGCCGACAATCCTTCGGTCAGGCCGGCCCGCTTCACCGCCCCGGTCTGCAACGGGGTGCAGTGCCGCCTCTGCCCGCTGGACTGCTTCCTGCCCGAGGGAGCGCGGGGCCCCTGCAAGGTGCGGATCAACTACGGCGGCAAGGTCAAGACCCTTATCTATTCCAAAGCGTCGGCCGTGCACGTGGACCCGGTCGAGAAGAAGCCGGTCTACCACATGTACCCGGGCAGCCTGGTCTACTCGGTGGCTTCGCCTGGCTGCAACCTCTCCTGTAAAGGCTGCCAGAACTGGGAGATCTCGCAGATCTACCCGGAGCAGGCCCCGGCGTCGGTGCGAGTTCCCGCCGGCCTGCGGATAATGACCGCCCCGGACGGTAGCCGGTACGGTGAGCTGCTCACCGCCGAGACCGCCTATCTGCCGCCCGCCGACATAGTGCGCTACGCGCTGGCCTCCCGCTGCCGCTCCGTGGCCTACACCTATTCCGAGCCAACGGTCTTCTACGAGTACATGTACGACACGG
>JAJZOZ010000155.1 GCA_021811405.1 bacterium
CGGAGACCACGCTGGACCGCGGCTACTTCAACGGCCTGACCACCGACGATTGAGTCCGTACGGTGCAAAAAAAGCCCCCGGGAGTCCGGGGGCTTTTTTTGCTTCCGCGGGCGTTCAGGCCGCGGTCTTCAGCTCCTCCAGCAGCCTGCGGTAGCGGGCCAGCGGCTCGGAGAGGCCCTTTATCGCGGTCTCCCAGAACTCCGGCCTGCCGATGTCCTCCTTCAGGCTGCGGCGGGCTACGCCTTCGGCCGTGTCGGAGCCCGACAGGCGCAGGAAGGCCTCGTACTTGGGCAGGAAGGACTCCCCCTCGGCCTTGAACTTCCTGAAGAGCGTGGCCGCCAGCAGGAAGCCGAAGGTGTAGGGATAGTTGTAGAACGACACCCCCGCCATGTAGAAGTGCAGCTTTGACGCCCAGAACAGCGGGTCCTCTCCGCCGGGCTCCAGCGCGTCGCCGAAGATCCTCTTCTGCGCCCCGGTCATCAGCTCCTTCAGGCGCGCCACGGAGACCTCCCCCTTCCGCCTTTCCTCGTGGAAGGCCTTCTCGAACTCGAAGCGCACCGTGATGTCGAGTATCGTGACGGCCGCCCCGGTCAGGTACTCGTCGAGCATTATCAGCTTCTGCGCCTCGGGGACGGCGGGGTCGCCCTGTATGCCCTCGGCCAGCAGGTGTTCGCCGAAGATCGAGGCGGTCTCGGCCAGCGTCATCGGGTACTCGGCCGCCCAGGCGCGCAGGTCGCGCATCAGGTAGCCGTGCCAGGCGTGGCCCATCTCGTGCGCCAGCGTGTTGACGTCGCCCAGCGTGCCGTTGAAGGTCATGTAGACGCGGCCTTCCTTGATGTAATGCGAGCCGGTGCAGAAGGCGCCGGGGCGCTTGCCGCCGCGGGCCTCGCTCTCGAGATGCCTGTCCGCCTCGAATTTGCGGTAGAAGGCTCCCAGCGCGGGGTAGACGCGCCCAAAGGCTTCGGCGACCTTGGCCGAGCCTTCTTCCCACGTGTAGGTCTTGTTGTCCTTCAGCGGCAGCGGGGCCTCGCGCTCGAAGAAGGCTATCCCCTTGCGTCCCATCGCGGCGGCCTTCGCTCGCAGGATGTCGCGCAGCGGCTCCAGGTTGCGGTGCACGGCCTTGTACATCGCGTCGAGCGTAGAGCGCTTTATGCCCGCGTTGAAGAGCGAGTGATCGAGGAAATGCTTTATCCCGCGGCGCCTGTCGAGGGTAAGGCGGGTGCCGGCCAGCGCGTTGAGCGCGGCCGCGCAGGAGTCCTCTATGGTCTCCCAGGCCTTATTGCCGCCCTCGAAGGCGGCGCGGCCCACGCGGCGGTCCGGGTCTGACATAAGCGCGCGCCAGCGGGAGATGGGCAGGGTCTCCGTTTTCCCGTCGGGCCACTTCATCTCGAAGCTGAGCTTGGACGAGAGTTTGCTGTAGAGGCGGTCCCAGGACTGGAAGCCGTCCACCGAGAGGTCGGCCGCGAGCTTTTCCTCGGCGGGTGTCATCGTGCGCCTGGCCCGCTCGCGCACTCGCTTGAGGGTGTAGGCTATATCCTTCAGCCTGTCGCGCTTTATGAAAGCGGCGAAGACCTTTTCCGGCGCGTCCTTGAAGGCGCGCAGCAGGTCTACGAGGAACTTGGAGTATTCCGCGTCGAGGGCCGAGAGGGCGGCTTCCTCGGCCTGGTAGGCCTCGTTGGCCGCGTCGGCGGCGGAAAGACAGCCCAGGTAGGAGGCCAGGTGGTACATCCTGGTCGCGGCGTTCTCGGCGGCGAGTATCAGCTTCTCCCAGTCGCCGGCGGTCTTACCGGAGAGCGGCGGCAGCTTCGCCGCCTTCTTCTGCAGGGCGGCTATGTCGGCCGCGAGCTTCTTCCTGAATTTTATCATCTCCGGCCCGTTGAAGGCCGGGAAATAGCTGGTAAGGTCCCACTTCACTCCGTTGGCGTTCTCGGTCATAGCTCCTCCCTGTATCTCAAAATTATACACATTAATTGCTAAAATCTGTGAAGCTCAGGGAGGTACCGAACAATGGCTGATAAATTCATAGGTTTCACCGACAACTACGCCGACAACAGCACCGAGGCGGGCTTCCAGTTCACCTTCTTCTGCGACTCCTGCCGCGAGGGCTTCAAGAGCCGCTTCGTAGAGGCGTCCACCTACAAGAAGCAGCGCTTCTTCAAAGGGCTGAGCGACATGATAGGCGCGGTCGGGCAGCTGACGGGGGCGAACGTCGGCGGCCTGGGGCGCGGCGCGGACGTCATCAGCGAGCGCTTCCGCGGCATGTCCCCGGAGTGGCAGAAGGAGCACGAGAAGGCTTTCGAGGAGGCGCAGGCTGAGGCCAAGGGACGTTTCCACCGCTGCCCGAAATGCACCAAGTGGCATTGCCCGTCCTGCTGGAACGAGCAGGCCGGCCTCTGCGCGGCCTGCGCCCCCCGCGAGAACGTGGAGGTGGCGGCCGCCCGGGCCCAGAAGATGGCGCAGGACATACAGAAGAAGGCGCAGGAGACGCCGGTCTATACCGGCGGGATAGAGGAACGCCAGACGCTCTGCCCGAAGTGCGGAAAGCCGGCCGGCGCGGGCAAATTCTGCAGCGACTGCGGCGCGCCGCTGGGCCTGCCCAAGTGCCCCGGCTGCGGGGCCGAGAACCAGGCGGGGGCTAAGTTCTGCTCCTCCTGCGGCGGCAAGCTCTGATGGACTGGTACGTGGCGCTGGTGCTGGCCCACCCGGTGGGCACGGCCATGGCCCAGTTCGCGGTGCTCGGCACGCTCGGCGAGGCGTCCTCCAGGTGGATAGCGGCCGGGCGCTTCTTTTTCCCCTTCGGCGCGCGGGGTACCCTGCTGCGCATGGCCGGCTGGGCGGCGCTGGCCGTGGCCATCAAGTACGCTTTCACCGGCTTCGTCGCCTTTATCCCCGCCCTGACCGCGCACGGCCTGCTGCCGGAGCTGGGCGCCTTCGGAACCGCTTTCGCGGTATCGCTGGCGATGAACCTGCAGTTCGGGCCTTTCCTGGTCATAGCGCACCGCCTGATAGACAACCAGATAGACGGCGCGCCGAACTGGGCCAACCTGGACAAGGCTTTGCTCTCGCTGCTCTGGTTCTGGGTGCCGGCCCATACCGTGACCTTCCTGCTGCCGCCGCATTTCCGCATAGGGCTGGCCGCGCTCTGGTCGGTGGCGCTGGGGCTGATACTGGGCTTCTATAACAGGAAATAGCTGGAGGAGCTCCCGCCGGGCCGCCCTCAGGCGGCCTTTTTATTAATGCACGCCGGTCCTGCCGGCGGGTTATTCGACTACGGCCTCTATCTCGGCCTGGGTCTTGATGTGGCGGCTGCCGCGGAACAGCAGCACCAGCGGCGCGGTGAGCAGGGCGGTGTAGGCCAGCCACCTGAAGCAGTCCAGGAAGGACAGCAGCACGGCCTGCACCATGATGTTCTTGTAGGCCAGGCCGTAGGCGGCCGCGCCCGAGTGGAACAGCCGCCCGATCTGCGCCGACCAGTACTGGAACTGCTGGGCGTAGTCGGTCACGTGGGAAGCCAGGGCCGTCTGGTGCACCTGGGCCATCCGGGACTGCATCGTGAACATTATCGAGATGCCGAAGCTGGCGCCGATGTTGCGCAGCAGGCTGAAGATGCTGCTGGCCTGCTGGATGTCGGCCTGCTTCAGGTTGGCCATCGACAGCGTGGTCAGCGGCACGAAGATGAAGCCCATCATCAGGCCGTTGAAGAACAGCGGCGTCATCACGTTGTAACGGGAGATCTCGAGGTTGTATTTTGAGAAGACCAGCAGCGTGACCGCTATGCCTATGAAACCCGTCACTATCATCACGCGGTTGCCGAACCCCTTTACCATGCGGCTGATGATCATCATCGAGATCAGCGAGCCGACGCCGCGCGGCATCATGACCATGCCGCTCTGGAAAGCCGGGTAGCCCAGCAGGGTCTGCATGAAGATGGGCAGGATCGCCGTGGAGCCCATCAGGACGGCCCCGAGCACGGCGGAGAGCAGCGAGCCCAGCGCCAGGTTGCGGCTCTTGAGCAGGCGCAGGTTGAGCAGCGGCTGCTGCCTGCGCACCTCCCACCAGGCGAACAGCGGCAGGAATACCGAGAACGCGAAGGTGCCGAAGCGGATCCAGGCGTCGGCGAACCAGTCCACCTCCTGGCCCTTGTCCATCACCAGCTGGAAGGCGCCGAGCCCCACCATCATGAAAAGCAGGCCCCAGCGGTCTATGCTGGCGATCTTCGCGCGCTTCAGGTAGGGCGGGTCCTCCAGGAACATCTGCTGCAGGGCCAGGCCGAGTATGCCCACCGGCAGGTTGATGTAGAAGATCCAGCGCCAGGAGAAATTGTCGGTTATCCAGCCGCCGAGGATCGGGCCTATGATGGGCGCCACCACTATGCCCAGGCCGTAGGCGGCCATGGCCTGCGTGCGCTTCTCCTGCGGGAAGCTCTCCAGCATGACCGCCTGGGAGAGCGGCTGCAGGCCGCCGCCGCCTATGCCCTGCAGGATGCGCGCGAAGACCAGCTGCGGCAGGGTCTGCGCCATGCCGCAGAGCGCCGAGGAGACCGTGAAAAGCCCGACGGAGATGGCCAGGTAGCGCTTGCGCCCTATCAGGGCGCTGAGCCAGCCCGAGGCGGCCAGCACTATCGCGCTGGCCACTATGTAGCTGGTGAGCACCCAGGAGACCTCGTGGGTGGAGGCGGAGAGGCCGCCGGCTATATGGGGAAGCGAGACGTTGGCGACGGAGGTGTCGAGCACCTGCATGAACATGCCCAGCATTACCGAGAAACTGACCAGCCACGGGGAGTGGCCGGGCTTCCAGTAGCCGCGCTGCGCAGGTGCCTCGGCGGACATTATTTGAGGTGGACGGTGGGCACCACGGACATGCCGGGCACCAGCATCAGGCCGCCGAGCGGCTCATCGAAGACTATCTTGACCGGCACGCGCTGCACCACCTTCACGAAGTTGCCGGTGGCGTTCTCGGCGGGCAGCAGGCTGAAGCGCGAGCCGGTGCCGGACTGGATGCTGTCCACGTGGGCTTTGAGCTTCCTGCCCGGGTAAGTGTCTACCTCCACCGTGACCTCCTGCCCGGGGCGTATGCGCGTCAGCTGGGTCTCCTTGAAGTTCGCTATCACCCAGGCCTCGTCGGTGACTATGGCCAGCAGCGGCTGGCCCACCTGCACGAAGGCGCGCAGCTCCGCGTTCTTCTTGGTGACTTTGCCGGCCTCGGGGGCGGTGATGCGGGTATAGGAGAGGTCCAGCTCGGCGCCGGCCAGCTTCTTTTCCGCGAGCTCGGCGCGGGCCTTCATTACCCCGGCGTCCGCCAGGGCCTTGTCGTAGGCCTGGCGCGAGACGTTGTCCTTCTCGTAGAGCTGTTTGGTCCGCTCGGCGTCGGCTTCGGCGCGGGCCGCCTCGGCG
>JAJZOZ010000156.1 GCA_021811405.1 bacterium
GGCCCACCTGCACGAAGGCGCGCAGCTCCGCGTTCTTCTTGGTGACTTTGCCGGCCTCGGGGGCGGTGATGCGGGTATAGGAGAGGTCCAGCTCGGCGCCGGCCAGCTTCTTTTCCGCGAGCTCGGAGCGGGCCTTCATGACGCCGGCGTCGGCCAGGGCCTTGTCGTAGACCTGGCGGGAGACGTTGTCCTTCCCGTAGAGCTGTTTGGCCCGCTCGGCGTCGGCTTCGGCGCGGGCCGCCTCGGCCCGCGCGGCGGCGAGCTCGGCGTAGGCCTGGTCCAGCTTCACCTGGTAGTCGCGCGGGTCTATGCGCGCCAGCAGGGCGCCTTTCTCTACGTGCTGGTTGTCGTCCACGGCTATCTCCACGATCTGCCCTGCCACCTTGGAGCTGACCGGCAGGACGTGGGACTCTATGGTGGCGTCGTCGGTGGTCTCGTGCGCGGCGGAATGGGTCCAGTAGTAGCCGCCGGCCAGGGCGGCCGCGGCGGCGATCAGTACGAGCACGCCCCAGTGCGGCGCCTTGCGGCGGTGCTTAAGCTCGGTCGCGGAATTCTCGGTCATATGGCTCCTATAGTATAACGGCGGCTGGCTCAGAATTTAAAGTTTTGCATCCGGCCCAGGGCCAGGCTGAGGCGGATATTGGCTTCCTTGCCCCGGGACAGCGCGTCCACCAGGGAATCCCTGGCCCGGGAAAGCGAGGTCTGCGCCTCCACCAGCTCGATGTTGTCCCCCGCCCCCGCGGCGAAGCGGTTGCGGGCCATCTCCAGTTCCTGTGAGGCCATGGTGACCGTCATCGAGGCGGTGTCCACCTCCTCGGCCGCCGCGGTCAGGCGGCTCAGGGCCGAGAGGGTCTCCTGCTCCGCCATGGCGGAGGCGTCCTCGTACAGGCCCTCCGCGCGCCGGCGCGCCGAGAGCGCCGCGTCCACCCCGGCCGCAACACGTCCGCCGGCGTAGAGCGGCATCCTCAGGGAAAGGCCCATGTCGCCGACGAGCCGGGAGTCGCCGTCCGGCTTGTTGCCGCTCAGGGCGGCCGAGCCGGAGAGGGCCAGCGACGGGACCCTGGCCCCCTTCGCCGCCTTCAGCGCGTAGGAGGAGGCGGAAAGGGAGGCCTCGGCGATCTGCACCTCAAGGCGCCCGGAAAGGGCTTCCTTGACCGCCGCCCCGGCTTCAGGCGCCTCGTACGGGGTGTCAGCCAGCTTCTCGGTCAGGCGCAGGTCCCTGCCGAAGGGCAGGCCCAGCAGCCGCTTGAGCCGCAGCCGGGCGTCGTCGAGGGCCGTGGACGCGCGGCTGACCCGCAGCTTTTCCTCGGCCTCCCGGGTCCTGGCGCGCAGGACGTCGAGGCCGGTGGCGGTGCCGGCGTCGTGCTTGCTCTCCGCCAGAGCGCGGAGACCGCCGGCCAGCTCGAGGCCGGCGGCGGCAGAGTTCAGCGCGGCCGAGGAGCGCAGCACTTCGAGGTAGGCGAGGGCGGCCGCCGCGGAGACCTGCTCCGAGGCCAGCCGCACCTTGAGGTCGGCGGCCCGGCGCGCCTCCGCGCCGGAGCGGGCCAGGCCGGCCGACGGCAGGTCCAGCAGAGACTGCACCAGCGAGAGCCTGGCGTCGAAAGTGTCGAACGGCCCTATCAGGTTCGGTCCGCCGCCGGGGGCTCCGAACCCTATGGAACTGAGGTTCTCCCTGAAGGTGCGGCTCTGCGAGGCGGAGAAAAAGGCCTGCGGCAGCAGCCGGGAGGCCCGCGCGAGGGCCTCCGCCCTGGCGGCCTCGCCTTCCGCGCGGGCCAGCTTCATGTTCAGGTTATTGTCGAGAGCCAGCTTTACGGCGCGCCCGAAGTCCAGGTCCTCGGCGGCGGCCAAGGCCGGCAGCAGCGTGAGCGTCAGCAGAAGTTTTCTCATATCTTTGCGAAGGCGGCGAGCTTCCCTCCGACCTTGTCCAGCAGCCTGACCAGTTCCTTCTTCTCGGCGGCGCTGAGGGCAGACATCAGCAGCGAGACGCCGCGCAGTCGCTCCGGGGCCAGCCCGTTCATGAGGCGGGTCCCCTTGGGCGTAAGGGCCACCAGTATGGAGCGCCTGTCACCGCGGCAGGGCAGGCGCCTGGCCAGGCCGTCCTTCTCTATTCCGTCCACAAGCCCGGTCACCGTGGCCCGCTCCACGCCGAGCGCGCTGGCGAGGTCCATCGGGTGCAGCCCCCCGGCCCCGGCCCGGTGCAGGTGCAGCATCAGGCGGAAGCGGGCCTGCGACATGCCCCGGCGGGCCAGCGCGGAGTTGCTGGCCGCGAGTATCTCGGAGGAGATCTCCAGCAGCGCGCCGTAGGCCTCCATGGCGCCCGGGTCGGTATCCGGGTAGAACGCGGCAAGGCCGCTCAGGCGGGCCCCCCTGGGCATGTTCCGCAGCAGCAGCTTTTTCCGGTCTTCCTGTCGGCGCATAAATAGTTAGGTACCATATTATATGTTTTCTAACTATACCTGGTCAAACCGGCGGTTGCAACGGCGCCCGAGTTTTCTTAGAATATCGCACAGATCAGGCGGCCCCACCGGGGCGCGGCCGGGCCGGAAGGCAGCGGGAAAGCCGCGGGACTGACCCCCCCCGCGGCTTTTTCGCGGGTTATCAAAGGAAGGAACATGCCCGACCTCAACGATCTGCTAGCCTCCGCCAGGGGCCTGACCGACGCCGAAGTGCTGGCCCGGCGCGCCGCGGACGGCCTGAACGAGCTCCCCTCCCAGAAAAAACAATCCATACTCGCGCTGGCTTTGGGCGTACTGAAGGAGCCGATGCTCCTGCTGCTGCTGGCCGCCGGCGGCATCTACCTGGTCCTGGGCGGCGTCAAGGACGCGATGATGCTGCTGACCTTCGTGCTGGTGGTCATCGGCATTACCTTCTACCAGGAGCGCAAGACCGAGAACGCCCTGGACGCCCTGCGCGGACTCGCCAGCCCGCGGGCGCTGGTCATCCGCGGGGGCCGCCAGCTGCGGGTGGCAGGGCGAGAGGTGGTAAGGGACGACCTGCTCTACCTGACCGAGGGAGACCGCGTGCCGGCGGACGCTTACGTGCTGGCCTGCGTGAACTTCAGCGCGGACGAATCGCTGCTCACCGGGGAGAGCGTGCCGGTCAGGAAGGCCGCGTGGGACGGTTCCTCCCCAGCCCCCCGCCCCGGCGGTGACGACCTGCCCTACGTGTTCTCAGGCTCCCTGGTGGTCCAGGGAAGGGCGTTGGCGAAGGCGGCGGCCACTGGCCCCCGCTCGGAGATAGGGCGCATAGGGCGCGCGCTGGAATCCATAGCCCAGGAAGAGACGCCGCTCAACCGCGAGACCGGCAGGATAGTGAAGATCTTCGCCGTGACCGGCGCAGTGCTCTGCGCCGCGGTGGTGCTGGTTACAGGCCTTTCAGGCGGCTCCTGGCTGAAGGGCTTCCTCTCCGGGCTCACGCTGGGCATGGCGATGCTGCCGGAGGAGTTCCCGGTGGTGCTGGTGATCTTCCTGACCATAGGCGCCTGGCGCATCTCGCGCAAGAACGTGCTGACGAGGCGGATGCAGGCCATAGAGACGATGGGCGCCGCGACGGTGCTGTGCACCGACAAGACCGGGACGCTGACCCTCAACTCCATGCGCCTCCGGGAGCTCTGGACGACCGGCGGCTTCCACTCGGTGCGGGACGGCGCGCGGGACCTGCCCGAGGAGTTCCACGCGCTGGCCGAATACGCTATCCTGGCCAGCCAGGAAGACCCGTTCGACCCGATAGAGAAGGAGCTCAGGCGTTTCGGGGACGGCTGCCTGACCGGTACAGAGCACCTGCACCGCAACTGGAAGGTCGTGCGGGAGTACCCCCTCTCGAAAGAGCTGCTGTCGCTGGCGCACGCGTGGGAATCCCCCGACCACATGCGCTACGTCGTGGCCGCCAAAGGGGCGCCGGAGGCGATAATAGATCTCTGCCACCTGGGGCGGGAGGCGGGCGCCGAAGTGATGAAGGCCGTGGCCGAACTGTCTTCCAGGGGCCTGCGCGTGCTGGCGGTGGCCCGCGCGCAGTCGGACAAGGGCGGGCTGCCGGAAGCCCAGCACGATTTCGAGTTCGGGCTGGTGGGGCTCTGCGCCTTCATGGACCCGGTGCGCGAGGGCGTGCCGGCCTCGGTGGCGGAAGCGGCGGCCGCCGGCATAAGGGTGGTGATGATAACCGGGGACTATCCGGGCACGGCTTCCTTCATAGCCAGGGAGATAGGGCTGCGGGACCCGGAAACGGTGATGACCGGGCCCGAGCTGGCGGGCATGGCGCCGGAGGAGCTGAGGGCGAGGATAAGCGGGATTTCGGTATTCGCGCGGGTGGTGCCTGAGCAGAAGCTGGCCATCGTAGACGCGCTGAAGGCCAACGGCGAGATAGTCGCGATGACCGGGGACGGGGTGAACGACGCGCCGGCCCTGAAATCCGCGCACATCGGCGTGGCGATGGGCGGGCGCGGCACGGACGTGGCCCGCGAGGCCGCCGCGATAGTGCTGATGGACGACGACTTCTCGAGCATCGTGCACGCCATACGCCTCGGGCGCAGGATCTACGACAACCTCAAGAAGGCCATAGCCTACATCCTCTCGGTGCACGTCCCGATAGCCGGCATGTCGCTGCTGCCGGTGCTGTTCGGCATGCCGGTGGTCCTGCTGCCGGCCCATATCGCCTTCCTCGAGCTGATCATAGACCCGGCGTGCTCGGTGGTGTTCGAGGCCGGCCGGGAGGAGCACGACATAATGTCGCGGCCGCCGCGCTCGGCGCGGGAGCCGCTGTTCTCCAGGGGCATGGCCGCGCTGAGCCTGCTGCAGGGCTTCAGCGTGCTGGCCGTAGTGTTCGGCATTTTCCTGCTCTCGCTGCGGCTGGGCAAGGGAGAGGAGGAGGCCCGCGCCCTCTCGTTCGCGGCCCTGGTCTTCGCCAACCTGATGCTGATAATCACCAACCTGTCCTGGAGGGACAACTTCGTGCGGACCATGAAAGAAGCCCACTCGACGCTGTGGTGGGTCTGCGCGGGGGCGCTGGCCGTCATGGCCCTGGCGCTCTACGCGCCTTTTATGCGGGGGCTGTTCCACTTCGGGGTGCTGCACGGCCACGACCTGGCCTTCGCCCTGGGCGGCGGGGCCGTGAGCCTGGCCTGGTTCGAGGCGCTCAAGGTTTTCGGCGGGGCGCGCAGGGCGGCAGCAGTATCCTGATGGCGGTGCCGCCGCCGGGTGAGGTGGTCAGACCTATTCCCCCGCCGGCCTGCTTGACTATCGAATAGACCACCGAGAGCCCCAGCCCGGTGCCTTTGCCGGGCTCCTTGGTGGTGAAGAAAGGCTCGAAGGCCTGCCGGGCCGTCTCCGGGGGCATCCCCTGCCCGTCGTCCTTCACTTCCAGGAAGACGT
>JAJZOZ010000157.1 GCA_021811405.1 bacterium
CGGACCCGGAGCGCATGGAGTGCGTGCTCGAGGACGCCGTCGTGCTGATCACCGACAAGAAGATCTCCGCGATGAACGACCTGCTGCCCGTGCTCGAGAAGATCGTGCAGACCGGCAAGCAGTTCCTGATCATCGCCGAGGACCTCGAGGGCGAGGCCCTGGCCACCCTGGTGGTCAACAAGCTGCGCGGCACCCTGAAGGGCGCGGCCGTGAAGGCCCCCGGCTTCGGCGACCGCCGCAAGGAGATGCTGGAAGACATCGCCATCCTCACCGGCGGCGAGGTCATCAGCGAAGAGCGCGGCATGAAGCTCGACAAGGCCGACGTAAAACAGCTCGGCCACGCCAAGCGCGTCGTCATCGACAAGGAGAACACCACCATCGTCGACGGCGGCGGCGACAAGAGCGAGATAAAGGCCCGCACGGCCCAGATACGCAAGCAGATGGAGGACTCCACCAGCGACTACGACAAGGAGAAGCTGGAGGAGCGCCTGGCCAAGCTGTCCGGCGGCGTCGCGGTCATCCGCGTGGGTGCCGCTACCGAGACCGAGATGAAGGCCAAGAAGTCCAAGATCGAGGACGCCAAGAACGCGACCAAGGCCGGCGTGCAGGAAGGCCTGCTGCCCGGCGGCGGCGTCGCCCTGATCCGCGCCGCCAAGGCGCTGGACACGGTGAAGACCGACCACGAGGACGAGGCCACCGGCGTGAGCATCGTCCGCCGCGCGATCTTCGCCCCGCTGCGCATCATCGCCGAGAACGCGGGGATGGACGGCTCCATCGTCGTGGACAAGGTGAAGAACTCCAAGGACGGCATCGGCTTCGACGCCGACACCTGCGAGTACGTGGACGTGCTGAAGGCCGGCATCGTGGACCCCTGCAAGGTCACGCGCTCGCCCATCGAGAACGCCGCGTCCATCGCGAGCACGCTGCTCAACACCGGCTGCCTGGTGGCCGACCAGCCCGAGAAGAAGGCCCCGGCCATGCCCGCCATGCCCGGCGGCATGCCTCCCGGCGCGGACATGTACTAAGCCGCACCTGAAGTAAATAAAAACCCCGGCCACAAGCCGGGGTTTTTATTTGTAAGCCTGTCACGAGGATGGGGATTCTCCGGCACGGGGTCAAGAAAGTGTCGCTTCGCTCCACGCGCAAACCCTGCTCGCCCCTCGTCACACTGCGGTGTCGCTTCGCGCCACTCCCTCGCCGCGCGATGCAAGCGGCTTCGGTCCGCGACGGCCTTCGGAACCCATCCCGCCGCCGGGACCAAAGCCCTCCCAGCCCCCGCGACAGGCTAGAACGACATGTCCCCATATATTAGAATGTGATCAGGTGTCACAATGGAATTCAAAGGAAAAACGGAAAAGGAACAGACAGAGGAATTAGCTGCTGCGTTGTTTGCCAAATTCCGGTTCGGTACCGGCAATTTCACGCTCCGGCTATGCGCTCCGGACGATTCCATCGACGTGATAATTAACGATGAGATTCGAGCACAAGTTGTCCGCGCCGGGTCAGGAGAGTATTATCATCGCAATAGAGCCAGGAATCTGACGACCACAGTATCCCCGATCTATCAGGTTTGTTCGGCAATCGAGCATAAGATTTTCGACAAGAAGCACCCGAACAACGTCCAGAAATACTCCGATATAGATAAATTGGTGCTTCTTGTCCTCTGCGAAATGAGCTCCGGAGCGTTCACGCTTCTAGAAACCCATAGAAAAAAGATTACTGAGTGCATAAACACGCATTTTGAGGGGAAGAAGATATTTCAAGAAATCTGGGCCGTACACCGGAAGGAAAACCCTATCAAAGTGATTAAACTGTATCCATAGCCTGGCCGCCGGGGGGAACCCGGCGGTTTTATTTTTTTGAGGGGGAACCGCGGATCCGGATAAGCAAAACCTTCGTGCGTGGAGCGAAGCGACACTTTCTTGCGCGAGGCGTGCAGAGCGCCGAGCCGAGTGATGAGCGAGGGCACGGTGTGTCCCGAGCGCGTTTTGCGTTCCGGTCCCGCGGTCACCCCCGACTGCACATCTCGCAATTCCTTTTAGGTATACTGTCGGGTATGACGGTGGCGCTGCGGGAATTCCGCGAGGAGGACATCTCCAAACTGGACGCTTGGTGCAGAGCCATACGTAGCGAAGAGTACATGTCCAACACCCGCCCCAAGCGCCACGGGGACCGCAAGCTCCTGTGGCGAGTCATCCTGGCTGAAGACAGGGACGCCGGCGCCGTCTGGATAGAAGAAGCTGATAACCGCCGGGAAGCCGTCCTGGGAATACTGCTAGGCGAGCCCTCCCTCTTCGGCAAAGGCATAGGCCGGGCCGCCATAGCCCTGGCCCTGCAGGAAGCCCGCGCCATTTTCCCGTTCCGGCGCGTCATACTGCATGTCCGCACCGGTAACGAGCGCGCCATAGCCTGCTACAAAGCCTGCCGCTTCGTTCCCGCCGGCAAAGGCAAAAAGACCACTGCCGATGGGAAAACCATAGAGTTCCTGACGATGGAATACCTTTTAAGATGAAGCATGTCCTGATCTATCTCTCGGCGGTGGCCGCCATAACGATAGCCGTGCTGCTGGCGGCGGAGCAGTTCTTCAAGGCCAACAAGAAGAACCAGCTGCCGCACATAGCCAACAACGCCCTGTCCCTGTCTGGCGGCATACTGGCCATCCTGGTCAGCGGGCTGACCATCTTCGCCTTCACCGGAGTACTAGTCCCGCTGATCATCTTCGCCTCCATGATCAGCGCGGTAGTCGGCGCCTTTTACGCCTGGCGCCTGAAGCGCGATAGGGATACCGAACAGGTCTGGCAGGCCCTGCTCGACGAAGAAGAACGGCAGGCCCGGGAGACCGCCGAAAAAGACCCCGCCAACGCTGCCGCCTGGGCGCGGCTGGCGCAAATAAAGGAGAAGCGCGGCGACCTGCGCGCGGCCCTGGAACTCTTCAGCATGACCTGCAAGCTGGAGCCCACACAGCTAAACCGCGACAAACTGGACATCCTGCGGGAAAAGGTCAGCGCCTTGCCGCCCGCGCCAAAAAGCGAAAATACGCCTTGAAGAGATCCGCGCGACAAACCCGGCGGTTTTGTTTTAGAGTATAGTGACGAGAACGTGCAGGCGAAACTGGAGGGCTGTCCGGGGTGTTGGGCCGAGCACCCTTTGCGGAAGGGGGGGCCCCGCCATAAGTTACGAACCAGGGTGCGCGGGCCGACACCCCGGCCAGCCACAGCACCGACGCCACGGCGTTTTGCGCAGCGGGGGGAGGTTTGATATAGTTTGCGGGGGACGGAGGACGGCATGGGCATCGAGTTCAACATTAACTTCAAGAAGAAGATAAGGATAAACGGCAAGGAGTACGACTCCGAGGACCAGGTGCCGCCGGAGCTGCGCCAGACCGTCCACGACGCCCTCCTCAACTCCGGCGCCCCCGGCCGCCGAAAGATAGTCATAAACGGCGTCCCCTACGAGAACACGGAAAGCATGCCGCCGGACATAAGGCAGATCTACGACCAGGCCATGAAAAGAGCCGCCGAGGCCGGCGAGCCCGTAGCCCCGCACCCCGCAAAGCTCACCCTTAACGCAGACCTCAAGCCTGAAGGCTCCGCTTCCTGGCGCACTATAACGATCTTCCTGATAGCAGGAGCCGTCCTGCTGCTCCTTAAGCTCCTGCGCTAGCCGCGCCGCGCCGGCAACAACCCCAAACTATCACCGGGCCCAAGGACCTATTGCTCCCTGGGCCCTTTGGCCTTGAAACACCGTGCCTTACACTGTATTCTATATCCGAAGCATATCCAACAGGGAGGCGTAAGAACGATGAGAAAACTACTCCTGGCAGTCTCCGTGATCCTGGCGGCCGCGGCGAGCGCCGGCGCGGCGCAGAAGATAATCACCTACGACCGGACCTGCAAGCCGGCCGTCAAAGCGGCCGTCAAATGGCTCGGCGGCGCCGTGGTCCGCGAATTCACGCTCATCGACGCCGTGGTAGCCGACCTGCCGGACCACGTCAAGGACGCCAGCATCTACTCCGTGAAGGGCGTCAGGAACGTCGCCGACGACTCCTATATACGCTGGATAGAGGCCGCGCCCGCCTCTATGCAGGCAGTCCCGCTGCCCTCGCTTGGCTCCGCTCTAGGCTACATCAGGTCAGGAGAAGCCCTGGCCCCCGCGGTCCCCGTGGCCCGCGCCGAAGCCTCCGCCTCCGGGGAGATACCCTGGGGCGTAGGCCGCCTCAACGCCCCGGCCGCCTGGGATCACACCACGGGGCAGGGCGTAAAAGTGGCCGTCATAGACACCGGCATCGACTACACCCATCCGGACCTCGCCCCCAACTACAAGGGCGGCTATAACTTCGTCGCCGACAGCGGCGACCCCAGGGACGACCAGGGGCACGGCACGCACGTGGCCGGCACCATCGCCGCCGTCAAGGACGGCGGCGGCGTGGCCGGCGTCGCCCCGGGGGCCGGCCTTTACGCGTTGAAGGTGCTCGACAAGAACGGCTCCGGCCAGTACTCCTGGATCATCTCCGGCATCGAGTGGGCCGTCGAGCATCACATGGACGTCATCAACATGAGCCTCGGCGGCGGCCAGGGCAACGAAGCGCTGCAGCAGGTCATGGAGAAGGCCGGCGAGGCCGGCGTCACCGTGGTCTGCGCGGCCGGCAACGACTCCGGCCCCGTGAACTATCCCGCCAAGTATCCGCAGGCGATCGCGGTCTCGGCCTCCGACTCGTCGGACAAGATAGCCTCGTTCTCTTCGCGCGGCCCCGAGATAGCCGTGATAGCGCCCGGGGTGAACATCTATTCCACAAAGAAAGGCGGCGGCTACACCACGCTGTCGGGCACCTCGATGGCCAGCCCGCACGTGGCAGGACTCGCAGCGCTCGCAATAGGGGCAGGCGCGCACGGGCCCGACGCCGTCAGGAAAGCCCTGACCGGGGCCGCCGCGAAACTGCCCGGCCTGACCTCGGACCAGCAGGGCGCCGGGCTCGTGGACGCCTTCAAACTTGCGCGCTGACCCCGCGGCCCGCGCAATAAAGGCCCCGCCCGGACCGCGGGGCCTTTTTATGCGCGGCTGTTCCAGGGGCGCCACGCATATTGATAGAATTAAAAAATGGACAACAGGTACCGCTACGCGCTGGCCGCTCTCTTCTTCCTGCTCGCCTGGGCCGTCGGCAGGGAACGCCGCGCTGCGGCCTTCCGTACCGACAACTGGATAAAGGCCGAGGCGGTCATAACCGGATCGCGCGCCCTGGAGGACAGGGGAGGGCGCGGCGGCGGGAACCCGTTCGAAGTGATAGTGGAATATGAATACTCCGCGGGGGGCAGGCGCTACGCGGGTGCCGG
>JAJZOZ010000158.1 GCA_021811405.1 bacterium
CCAAGGCCCTCTCCGCCCGGCTCTTCGAGGAGGGCGTGTTCGCCCTGCCGCTCGGCTTCCCGACGGTGCCGAAGGGGAAGGAGCGACTGCGCACGATCGTAACGGCCGGCCACAAGCTGAAGGACCTGAAGTTCGCCGCCGAGAAGTTCCGGAAGGTCGGACGCGAACTCGGTATAATCTAGCCGCTGGAATAAAGGAGAAATACGATGAAAAAGCTGTTTTTAGCCGTTGCCGTGATAGCCGCCCTGTCCGCCGCCGCGGCCGCCGCCCGCATGCAGTCCAACGGCGACCCCGCCCGCAAGCTCTGGAAGGCCCTGGACCTGATGGGCAAACTGGAGGACCTGCCGATACACAGCGTGGACGGCGCCTCGGACACGATCTCCGTGCGCTCGCTGTCCTGCGTGTCCGAGATGTACGAAGCCTGCTCGCTCTTCGTCAACGTGAACGGGACCGAAAAGCTGATAGTCCACCGGGACGCGGCCGGCAAGATAATAGAGGCCCTGTACGACCACGGCATCTACCCGTCGGAGGACGACCCCAGCCTCTCCCAGTCCGTGAAGAAGGTCTCCTGCACCAACACCGGCGAGAAGTACGAATGCACGCTGGAGGAGTGGCGCTGAGCCGCTCGCGCGGCAAATAAGAACGGCGGGCCGCTTGCCCGCCGTTCTTTTGTCCCCCGGCTCCGCTACTGGGCGATTATCATCTCCCGGCTGACGGCGTACCTGCCGGCCAGCCAGTCGATGACCTCCCTGGCCGCGCGGGCGGTGTCGTTCTCGTGCTCCTCCAGGAACGGGGCGTAATCGTCCTTCAGGGCCGACTTCTCCTCCGCCGAGAGGGCGTCCAGACCCCTGTCGCAGAAAGCCTCCAGGTCGCGCTCCAGCAGCTCGGCCATGTCGTGGCAGGTCACCATCCTGGCGGCCTTCCTGAAAGCCTTCACCGGGTCGTACGCGGCGCCCTTCAGGTACGATTCCTGCAGGGTGAGCAGCGGGATCTTGGAGAGGGCGGCCTGGTTCATCGGGTTCGCCGCGTGGCCTTCCAGCCAGGCGCCTATCTCCGGCGGGCGGCCGGAAACCCCGCGCAGGTGCAGGAAGGGGCACATCCTGGGGCCGTCGTTGACCGGGTAGTTGTCCCACAGGAAGGGCTTGCGGCCGAGGCGCTCGGCGGCGCTCTTCAGATGCTCGGGCGTGTACGCTTTCGAACAGACGAGCTCGCCGGTCCAGAACATGCTGACTTTAGGGTCCATCGCCTTGCCGAGCCTGCCGAGGTAGCCCTCCGGCATCCGGCCGAACAGCTTCTCGAGCACGGGGTCGTCCGAATAGTAAGTCGGGCAGAAGACGACCTGCTTGGCGCTCGTGCGGGCGGCCATCCAGTTGACTATCTCCACCTGCTTCTCGGCCAGGTCGGGCAAATCCCCCTTCATGTCGTCCATCAGGATCCCCAGCTTGTTGACGCGCAGGCGGTTGAACAGGTCGATCCTTGCCTGCAGCAGCCTCTTCGTCTCCAGGCCGAATTCGGAGAGGTAGACCTCGTGCGGGCTGAAGCCGACGCCGAACTCTATGCCGGCCGAGTGGCACTGCCCGGCGAGCTTGGTCAGCTTCTCTTCTATGGCCTTCGGGTAGGGCTCGCGCCACTTGCGGCGCAGGTAGGGGTCGCCCTTGGGCGCGTAGACGTAGAACGAGAAGCCGTGCTTGCGCAGGAAACCGGCATAGTCCGTCCTCGCCCCCCAGCTCCAGGGCTCGCCGTAAAAACCTTCTATCACTCCCAGTTTGCAGGTCATGTCAGTATTTCCCAGACATGAGAGCCGCTATCCGCTTCTCCGCCTTCCTGGACATGCCGTCCTCCGGGTAAAGTTCCAGTATCTTCTGGTAATAGCCGCGGGCCTTCTCGGAGTCCTTGGCCTTGTAGAACACCTCGCCGGCCGCGTAGAGCGCCTTCGGCGACTCCGGGTCCCTGGGGAAGTCGGCGGCGATCCGCTCGTACATAGAGACCTCGCCGGCGCTGTCCTTCAGGTCCTTGCGGTAGATATCGGCCGCCTCCAGCAGGGCGTCGACGCCCGCCGGGCCGCGGGAGTCCTTGTACTTGTCGGCCAGCCTGTTGAGGACAGCGATGGCCTCGCGGAACTTGTCCATCTTTTCGCGCAGCAGCTTCGCCTCGGAGAGGAAGGACTTGTACGCCTCCTCCTTGTCCGGGTACAGGGCGATGATCTTCTCGTACGCGTCCACGGCGATACCGTATTTCCTGCGCTTCTCCGCCAGGTCGGGCAGGCGCATGTACGCCGCCCAGGCCTGGTCGGAGCCCGGGAAGGAGGCGGCGATATCCAGATAGACGTCTATGGCCTTGTCGTACTCCTTGAGCCTGTCAGCCAGCACGTCGGCCAGCGAGAGCTTGGCCCTGGCCATCAGCGGGCTGGAAGGATGCATGGTCACAAGTTTCTGGTAGGCCAGCCCGGCGGCGAGGTAGTTCCTGTTGAGGAGGTGCAGGTCGGCCAGCGCGATGCGCATCTCGTCGTTGGCCGGGTAGGCCGGGAACCTGTCGAAGAAGTAGCGGAACTCGGCCAGCAGCGGCTCATAATACTCCGCGCCCGCTTCCGTGGAGAGCCGGCGCAGCAGGAAGGCCAGGTTGAAGTCCGCGGCCGCGGTCTCAGGCGCGGCCGCGGCTTTCTCCAGCAGCGGCCTCGTCTTCTTGTCGCCTTTGGAGGCCAGCAGGGCGTCCAGCATCTTGCGCGCCTCCGCGGAAGAGGCGGCACCCGGGTAAAGCTGCAGGTGCTTGAGCAGCGCCACCAGGGCGAACCGGTGGTCCCCGAGCCTCTCGTGCAGCCTGGCCTTCAGCAGCTGGGCGTCGGCGGCGGCGGGATGCGCGGGGTTGCGGGCCAGCCAGTCGTCCAGCTGGGGCAGCAGCAGCTCGGCGGCGTCCTTGGAATCGTCCTTAGTGGCGTCCTGCAGGAAAGACCACTCCGAGTCGGCGGGGGCGGCGGTGACGTTCCAGACCGGCAGCACGGGGGCCGGCTTCCCGGGCTCCGCCCGCGTCTGCGGGGGCTGGGCCTGCTTTGCGGCCGCCGGCGCGGCCGGTTTCGCGGCCGGCTCCACCGATATCTCGGCGGCGGGGGTTTCGGCGGCGGCCTGTTTCTCTACGGCCGCTACCGTCTCCTCCAGAGGGTCAGGGTCCTCCTGGGCGGACAGAGGTGTCCAGAGAACGGCGGCTATCGCCGGGATCAGCAGCAGAGCGTGCAGTTTACGCATGTGGGTCTCCTTGTGCGGGTCAGGAGAAGCGGCAGGACCGCGACTCCGGAGCGGGGGATCGGAAAGGGCGGTTTATTCACGGATTATCTCGACGCCGTTGAAATCCAGCCAGTCCATGGACAAGGGGCTGATTATCGCGTCGGCGGGCACCTTCAGGCTGCGGCTGCCGGCTTTGTAAAGGCGCCGGATTTCCCAGTCGCTGAGGAAAGTTCTTTTCCGCAGTTCGTGGACCTTCCTGGCGGCGGGAACCTCGCCCGTCCCGCTCTTGCGGGAAAGGTGCTCGGTGATCAGGTCCTCGATCGCGCCTTTTGTGAGCATAGGGCCGCCGGCAGGCTCCCGGGCCCTGGAGGCGCCGCGCGCCGGCCGTCAGACCGTCACGGGACGCCGCCGGGCGCAGCCGGCGCGGCTTCTCAGCCCACCTTTACCGAGATCTTGGCCAGGTACTTGTCCAGGTCGTCGGCGGGGCGCGGGATCACGTGCATCCCGACGAGCTCGCCCACCTTCTGGGCGGCGGCGGCGCCGGCCTCCACGGCCGCGCGCACCGCGCCGACCTCGCCGGCGCACAGCGTGGTCATGTAGCCGGAGCCGATCTTCTCGTAGCCGAGCAGGCGCACCTTGGCCGCCTTGCTCATCGCGTCGGAGGCCTCGATCATGCCGATGAAACCCTTGGTCTCTATCATGCCCAGCGCTTCTTTAGGTTCAGCCATATCAGTTCTCCTTAAGTACCACTTCAAATTTCACCCAAGGTCCGGCCGGGGGATGCCCCTAACGCCCGTTGGGGAAGGGAGGCTCAACCGCGGCAGCGGTTGAGGGGAACCGCGCTGGGCTATGCCCGTGCCGTATCAGGAGCTATGCTCGTCAGACGGCCAACGGTTCCCTGCAGTCCGGGCGGGAGGGGTATCCCCCGGCCGAACCGCACTCCTCAATACTGCCCTTTGGCGGCTTCGCCGCCGGAAACTATAGCGATGCTGGCGCTCGTGCCGAGGCGGGTAGCCCCGGCTTTCACCATGGCCGCGGCGACCTCGGCGTTCTTGATGCCGCCGGAGGCCTTCACGCCCATCTCCGGGCCCACGGTCTGGCGCATCAGCGCCACGTCCTCGGGGGTCGCGCCGCCGGAGCCGAAGCCGGTGGAGGTCTTCACGAAGTCGGCCTGGGCCTGCTTCGACATCCTGCAGGCGCGGACCTTCTCGTCGTTGGTCAGGTAGGACGTCTCGAGGATGACCTTCAGGCATTTGCCGCGGGTCGCCTCGCGCACGGCCTTGATGTCGTCCAGCACCAGCTGGTCGTTGCCGCTCTTGAGGGCGCCGATGTTTATGACCATATCGATCTCGTCCGCCCCGTTGGCCATGGCGTCGCGGGCCTCGATGGCCTTTACCGTCGGGGTGGTGGACCCCAGCGGGAAGCCGATGACGGTGCAGACCTTCACGCAGGAACCGCGCAGCAGCCTGGACGCCAGGGCCACGTAGCCGGGGTTCACGCAGACCGAGGCGAAGCGGTACTTGCGCGCTTCCTCGCAGAGCTTGCCGATCTCCTCCTGGGTCGCGTTCGCCTTCAGCAGGGTGTGGTCTATCATGCCGGCTATGGAGGTGCTGGCCTCGTTGGGGTTGCAGAAGCTGACCCGGTCCGCGCTGGCCTTTATCTGCTGCGGCGTGTAGCTGTTCAGCGGGTTGCAGCTCTGGCAGGAGGAGCTGCAGGTATTTTCCTCGATCCGGCAGTCGCCGCCGGAGCACTGCTTCTTGCCCTCGGAGCCGCCGGGCCTGTTCACCAGCGGATGCTGGAACACCTTGCCGGCCGTGCCGATGGAGACGGAATCGCCCGGCATCTTCCTGGCCGGCGCCCCGCCCTCCTTTTCCTTCATGATCCTGGCCACTTCCGCGGCTATCTTCTTTATGTCCTCGTCGTTCATGACTAGTCTCCTAAATGCACCTTGTCCACTATGCCGGCGATCACCGTGCGCACCGGCGCCTTGGAATTCTTGAGTATCTTGCGGGCCGAGCCGCCCTCGTCCAGCACCAGCACGGTATCTCCCGGGCCGGCCCCCTGGCCGCCGTCCAGCGCCAGCTGCGCCTCGCCGGCGGG
>JAJZOZ010000018.1 GCA_021811405.1 bacterium
GGCTCCTCCGTGCCGCGCTTGGAGGCGTGGCCGGTCACGGTCACCTGCTTGTCGGCGGGCGCGAGCTCCACGGCCTTCACCAGCGCCGGGATCACGGTCCTCTTCATGAACTCGCCTACGTTGACCCCCGCGACCTTGTACTTCGGGTCGTCGAGGTTCAGCCCGGCGGAGTTGTAGGCGAAAGGTATGTCCTTTACCGCCTTGTTGAAGGCCGTCCTGGCCGCCGCGTAGGCCGCCCCGCCCGCGCCGGCCGCCTTCTGCTTGAGCGCGTCCGCGCCCGGCAGCTGCGCCAGCGCGGCTCCGGCGGCTAACGCCATCACCGCTGTCAGCATCGATACTTTCTTCATTTCCCCCTCCTTTTACTTTTCCCCCGAAAACGGTCACTCCAGGTCGGAGGCGCAGTGGGCGCACTTCACGGCCTTTACCGGTATGACGGACAGGCACAGCGGGCATTCCTTCGTGGCGGGGGCGGCTTCCGGGTGCGGTTTCTCGAAGCGCCGCTTCAGCGCGTTCATCTGGCTGACCACCAGGAACATCGCGCTGGCCACTATCAGGAAGTCTATCACGGTGTTCAGGAAGACGCCGTACTTGATGACGGCGGCGCCGGCCTTCTGCGCCTCGGCCAGGCTGGCGTAGGGGGCGCCCGAGAGGTTTATATAGAGGCTGGAGAAGTCCACGCCGCCGGTAAGCTTCCCGATCGGCGGCATGATGACGTCGTTCACCAGCGAGGAGACTATCTTGCCGAAGGCGCCGCCTATGATGACGCCGACGGCCATGTCCACCACGTTGCCCCGAAGTATGAACTCCTTGAAATCCCTGAGCATGCCCCCTCCTTATACGAGCGCCGCGGGCGCTCAGTAGTTGACTATCACCGCCACCGAGGTGGTGGCGTCGGTCTTCTTGAAGCCCGGCGTGGGGCTGTTGACGAACTTCCACAGGTAGGACGCCTTCAGCGAGAAATGGCTGTTTATAGAGGCGGTCAGCGCGGTCTCGGCGTTCATGCGGTAGCCTTTCGAGTCCTTGAGGTTGCCGAGGTATTCCAGGTCCTGGCTGGCGCTGGCTGTGGGCGAGAGGGTGCGCGCGTACTTGGCGTAGCCGCGGTAGGTGCCGAAGCTCTGGTTGGCGGCGCGCAGGCGGTCCTCGAAGATGTAGCCGCCGCCGGCCTCCACGGAGAGCTTGTCGTCGGGCGAGTCCAGCAGGTGGCGCCCCAAGCCGAGCGAAAGGTCCCAGCGGTCCCGGATGCCGGCGAAGCGGTCCTTGTTCCAGGCGGTCTTCTCGAAGGCGTAGTTCTTTCCCTCGAGCTTCAGGCTGACCTTCCCGGAAGCCCCGTACTGCTCGGCCGTTACCGTGCCTTTGCTATCGGTGCCCAGGCCCGAGGCCGCCAGCTCCAGGGCCGCCTTGCGCCAGTCGTAATTGAAGAGGTTCTTGGCGGCCGTGGTGGACGTCCTGGAGTTGCCGGAGGTCTGCACGTAGGAAAGCTCGGCCGAGTCCTTCCAGCTCTTAGGCTCCTGCGCGGGCGCCGCGGCCGCCGCCAGCAGCGGCAGGCAAAAAAGTGCCTTCTTCATGTACGCTTTCCTCCTTGAACGATTATGAAATAAAAAGACCGCGGGCGCAAGGCCCGCGGTCTTTGCCCCGGCCGGGGCGCCGCGCGCTACCTGAGCAGCGCGTTGACGGCGGCGTCGGCCGCCTTGATATAGCCGGCGTAGTTCCCCTGCACGTCTTCGGGCGTGACCCGGTACGGGACGTCCGGGGAGACGCCCAGGTTCTCTATCGGCTCGCCGCCCGCGCGCTGCGCTATGGTGGCGGTCAGGTGTATGGCCTCCACGCCGAGCAGGTTGTTCTCGCGCTTGTAGTCCTTCACCACGCCTCCGGCGCCGGCGGTGCGCTCGCCGAAGATGGCCGCGCGCCTGTTGTCCTGCAGGATGGCCGGGAAGAAATCGCCCCCGGAGAAGTCCATCGGGTTGGTCAGCACCAGCAGCGGCTTGGTGTAGCGGACCTTCGGGTCCGGCCGCACCGCGGCGATGCCGTACACCGGCAGCGGGCTGGTGACGGTCCTGCCCTCGCTCCACTGCTTTATCGTGGAGGCGTAGAAGGCCTTCCAGTCGTTCAGCAGCTCCAGGCTGACGGGGTAGCCGGCCATGTCGGGGCCGAGCAGGCTGAGCGCGTCCTCCTCGGTCTTGGCCGAAGCGGTCTGCTGCAGGAACTTGATGGCCTCGGAGACGTCTGACTGCGTCAGCGAGATGTAATGCGTGGGCACGGCCAGCGGCCTGTCCGTCAGCATGCCCGCCAGCGCGTAGAGGTAGAAGACTATGCCGCCGGGGTTGTTGGTTTCGTCTATGACGAGGGCGTCCGTGCGGTCCTGGAGCTCCGGCACCAGCGCGGCGAAGTCCTTGGCGGACTTCTCCGGGTCCTCCACGGCGTAGGTGGGGATGCGCACGAAGCCTATGCTCCGGCCGGTGGACGGGGACTTGTAGACGTAGGCGCGGAAGGAGTTGTCGGCGGGGGCCGTCCAGGTCTTCTCGCCGAAGTCGGGCAGGAAGCCGTCCTTGTTGCCCAGGCCGTACGAAGCCTGGTCGTAGCCGGGGGCGGCGGACACCTGCACCATCATCATGCCCAGCCAGGACATGGGTATTTTAAGGCCGGGGGCGCCCTTGCTGACGTAGGGCTGCGGGGCTATCAGCTCCGGGACGTAGAGCCATTTCATCGGGTAGGTCACAGGCTCGGCGGCGCCGGCGGGCTTTATGCCTATGGAGACGGGGCCCTGCGGCACGGCGTCCCCGGAGGCGCCGGCGCGGAAGGTGAGGAACATCGCGGCCATCGCGGCGTCGGTCTGCTGCACGTCGTCCACGCCCGACTTCCTCTTAAGCTCGGCCACGGCCTCGGCCACCGGCTTGCCGTCGAAGGCTGTGATCTCGTCGCCGACCTTGAACGGGAAGACGTCCTCGGGCAGGGCCTTGCGGTTGATGCCGGAGATGAAGTAGCGGCCGCCGGCCTCGGTGAGGCTGAGCGGAAGGTAGGCCATCTCGGTGGAATAGAAGGAGACCGAGACGTGGTAGTCCTTCATGGAGTTGAGCAGGCGCTTGACCAGGTTCTGGTAGTCCTTGACGCCGAAGTTCTCAGAGGCGTTCACTTCGTCCTTGGCCTTCCGGATCTCCGCGTCCAGGTCCCAGCCGTACTGTTCCTTCTTCCAGCCGGCGGGCGCGTAGCGCGCGGCTATCATGGAGCGGATGGAGTCCAGGTCGGAAAGCATCATCTGCTTGAGCTGGGCTTCGGTCACCTGCGGCTGGGCGCCAGCGGTGGCGGAGGCGAGGTCCTTGTCGAAGACCCGGCCGTAGTCCTGCGGGGCCGAGGTGGCCAGGGTCTGCAGTTCGTCCACGGCGGCGGCGCTGAGGCGGCCGGCGAGCGAGAGCAGGAGAATGGCTGCGAGCGGTTTTGCGTAGTTCTTCACGTTGTCCTCCGGTCCGGGGCAGCGGCCCCGCCGAAACATGGTCGCCGCCCCGCGCGGCTTTGCCGGCGCGGGAGCGTTGACGGATATCAATCCTATTATATGAATGAGGCCATGGCCCCCGGCAGAGGCGAAAGGCCCAGTCATTGCCTGGGCCTTTCGGGCAGGCGGCCGGCGCGGTCAGACGCGGTCTTTCCAGGCTTCGGTGTACTTCACCACCTGGTTCATCATGCGCACCGCTTCGGCGGGGTATTTACCGGAGGCGGTCTCGGCGGAAAGCATGACGTAGTCCGTGCCGTCCAGCACGGCGTTGGCGACGTCGGAGACCTCAGCGCGGGTGGGCACGGGGTGCTCGGTCATGCTCTCGAGCATCTGGGTGGCGGTGATGACCGGCTTGCCCAGGCGGCGGCACATCCGGATGATACGCTTCTGCAGCATCGGCACTTCCCAGATGGGGAACATCACGCCGAGGTCCCCCCTGGCCACCATGACCGCGTCGGAGGCGTCTACGATCTCCTCCAGACGGCGGATGGCCTCCCGGGCCTCTATCTTGGCCACAATGCGGCAGCCGGGCAGGGCGGGCTTCACCAGGCGGGCCACCGCGCGGACGTCCTCCGCCGAGCGCACGAAGGACTGGGCTACGAAGTCCGGCTTCAGCGTGAGGCCGAACTCTATGTCGGCGCGGTCCTCTTCGGAGAGCCTGGGAAAATCCAGGTGGGCCAGCGGGATGTTGACGCCTTTCCGGGGCTTCAGGAGCCCCCCCGCGGCCACCTCGCAGGACAGCGAGTCGCGGCCCACGGCTTTCACCTCGAGCGCGATGTTGCCGTCGTCTATGTAGACGAAGTGGCCCCTCTTAACCACCGAGAGCGCGCCGCGGTAGTCGAACGGTATCTCCCCCGCTTTGCCGGCCGCGTCGGCCTGCAACAGGCGCACGCGCTGCCTCCTGGCCAGCGCCACCGGCGCCTTCAGGTCCCCGACGCGGATGCGGTTGCCCTTGAGGTCCTGCAGCACGGCGACGCGCCTGCGCAGCCTGGCGTTGAGGGCCCTGACCTGCGCCGCCCTGGCGGCGTGGTCGGCGTGCTCGCCGTGGGAGAAGTTCAGGCGCACGGCGTCGAGCCCGGCGGCGAACAGCCTTCTAATGACGGCCGGCGCGGAGCTGGCCGGGCCGAGGGTGGCCAGTATCTTCGTCCTCGGTACGCGCGGTATCTTGGTCATGCTGACATTCTATCAAGTGACGCGGGGCCTGCAAAGCGAACGGCCGCCTCCAGGGGCCCCGCCAGGGGCTCCTGAAGACGGCCTGTATCCGCGCCGGTCGAGTTAGGCTATCTTGCAGCGGCGGCGCTTGGAGATCAGGTACTCGCCGTTGTGCTTGTGCATGCGGGCGACGATCTGGTGCGTGCCCGGCTGGTAGTTGTTCCAGTCGTACCACCAGTAACCCACGGCGTGCCTGCAGGGCTGCCAGGGCTGGTCGTCGACGGAGATGTCGACGCCGGTGCACTCGCTGGCGCCTACGCGCACGGCGTAATGGCGGGCGGTTATGGTCTCCAGGTTCTTGGGATAATCCACTACCACGTACTCCGTGGCGTTGTCCATCTTGGTCCTCTTGGCGGTCCTGGCGTTCTTCGCGTTATTTTTCACGGCTAGCTTAAGCATTTCGCTTCCCTCCACTGTTGAGCCCGGTCCTTCGGACCAGGGCTGCCCGCTCTGCGGGGCCGCGCTCCGCGCGGCTTCTGCCGGGCGATACGGCTGTTTCCGGGGACGGCCGCGCCCGGGGCCCTGAGGTCCCGGGGTCGGTGTCCTTGAAAAAGCCGTGGTATCTATACTCTACCCCTGAGGATATTATACCTTTTGCCGGCGGGCGGGTCAAGAAAAGAAGCCGGCGGAGCCGGTTAATGGGACTTCTCGAGTCTTATTACCTTGTCCAGGCGGCGCTGGTGTCTTTCCTCGCCGGAGAAGCGGGCGCCGGCGAAGGCGGAAACTATCTCGAAAGCGAGGGCCTGGCCTATTATCCTGGCGCCGAGGCAGAGGACGTTGATGTCGTCGTGCTCCACGCCCTGGTGCGCGGAGTAGGTGTCGTGGCAGAGCCCGGCGCGGATGCCGTTTATCTTGTTGGCCGCGACGCAGGCGCCAACGCCGGAGCCGCAGACCACCACCGCCCTTTCCGCGCGGCCCGAGGTCACTTCCCTGCAGGCCTTCTCGGCGAAGTCGGGGTAGTCCACGGGCTTGTCCTCGGAGTCCGTGCCCAGGTCCAGCACCTCGTGGCCTATGGCCTTCAGGTGGACGGCCAGGGCTTTCTTCAGAGGGAATCCCGCGTGGTCGCTGGCTAGAGCTATCTTCATCGTGTTCTCCTTGGTCAGAGCTTCTCTATGTCGCTCTTGAGGGCCCAGCCCTTTATGCCTTCCGTCGGCAGGCCGATCTCGTAATAGGAGATATCCCCGGTGTCGAGTATCTTCACCAGGCGGCCTTCCGGGGCAGAGGCGTAGGTCTTGAAGTTCTCGCCCGGGCCGCTCAGCATGCGCGTGCCGCCGGCCTTCACCACCACGCCCGCGGAACTGAACGGCGACGCTGCGCGGCGCGCCCCGAGCCAGGCGGCCGTGAGCAGCAGCAGCGCGCCCGCGGCCGCCGCGGTCCGGCCCGCGGCGGGGCTCCACTTGTTGCCGTCGAGCAGGAACGACGCGGCGCCGGCCAGGCAGGCCAGCCAGAACAGCAGCAGCGCGAGCGCCTTTAGCTCCGGCTCGGAAAGCAGGTAGTAGGCGTAGTGCAGGGCCGCCGGCGCCCCCTCCGGCACCAGCGACTGTCCTGTCTGCCTCAGCGCGAAGTCCAGGTTAGCCCTGATGTCCTGCGAGCGCGGGTCCAGCAGGAAGGCCTTCGCGTAACAGTGGACGGCGGGGCCCATCCTGTTCAGCCTGAAAAGGGCGTTGCCGGCGTTGTACCAGGCCCACTCGTTGGCCGGCTCGCGGGCGATGATCCTGTTGTAGCCGTCTAGCGCCTCCTGGTACTGGCCGCTGCGGTACAGGTCGTTCAGCTCGGCCAGCTCGCCGGGGTCCACTGCTCCGGCCGCGGCCGGCAGGCAGAGAAGAAAGGCCAGCAGCAACTTCTTCATCTCAGCTCCTTTTCCAGCAGCTCCATCAGCAGGAAATATTTCTTGGCAAGATCGGAGGTCCCCTCAGCGTCGGCGGCGCCGGGCGAATAATGGCGCAGTTCCAGCGCCTCCCAGAGCTCCTTTATCTCGCCCAATGAACGCTCGCTTACTTTGGGGAAGCGCTCCTTGATGAGCGTGGAGGCCTTCCTGATCGTAAGGGCGCTGACCTTTACTCCGCACTTGTCGGAGAGGTAATCCAGGAAGGAGTCGTAGAGCAGCGAGACGGCGTCGTTGGTCCTGCCGGCCTTGATCAGCCCCTCGGCCTCCTCCAGGTCCTTGGCCGCCTCGCTGCGCGCCTGGCGCGCCCTGAAGAGCAGCGGGTTGGCCAGCTTGAAGCGGTTGGCGCGCGCCATCCAGAACGAGAGCAGCAGCAGCGCGGCGGGGAAAGCGTGCACCCACCACGGCAGCTCCAGCACGGAGGCCGCCAGCAGCGGCAGGGCGCTGCCGGAGGTGCGGTCGCTGACGTAACGGATGTCGGAGCCCGAGGCCGTGACCGGCGCGGCCGGGCCCGGGGCGCCGAAATTCAGGTTCTTGCCGCCGAGGTCGCCCTTCTCCACGTTGAGCGTGACCGCGTCCGTCTGCAGTTCGCGGTAGGCGCCGGCTTTCGGGTCGAAATAGGAGAACTTGATGGGCGGGACGGTCTTTTTCCCCTCGCCGCGCGGCACCAGGATGTAGGTGAAGGTCTTCTTCCCGCCGATGACGTCCTGTTCCTTGTTGATGTCCAGCGAGCTCATCGTGTCGAAGACCTTGAAGTCGGGCAGGTCGGGGAACTTGGGGGCCACCACGGCCTTCAGGTTGCCCCTGCCGGAGAGCGTGAGCGAGAAGTTGACCGCTTCACCCACCTTGGCGTCGCGCCGGTCGGCCGAAGCGGATATCGAGTAGCTGCCCACGGCCCCGTCGAAGCCGGCCGGGGCCCCGGGGGGCAGCGGCTTTATCGTCAGCTTGAGCGGGTCGGTGTTGAACTCGAGGCTCCGGCCCTGCGCGCCGCTCATCGACATGAACTTCTGGAAAAAATTCGGGTCGAAGGGGTCTATAGGGTCGGTGGACGGGACCTGCGCTATCACCTTGGCGGACTTGATCTCGGCGGTGCCTGGCGCCAGCGCGAACAGCGCCGCCTTGATCTCGCTGTAGGCGTAGCGGACCCCGCCTATGTCGGTCTCGCCGTTGCGCACCGGGGGCAGGTCCTCGGAGATTAGGTTGGTGAAGGACGGCGGCACGTACTGCGGGTTGGAGGAAAGCGGGACCGAGGTGTAGAACCTGATGCTGATGTCTATCTGCTCGCCGGGGTACGCGGTCTTCTTGTCGGTCTCGGCCTTCAGGAAGATCTGCTCCCCCTTGTCCGCCGCGGCCCTGGCCGCCCTGGTGGGCCGCTGGCGCGGCTGCTGGGCCTGGGCCGGCTGCTGCGCCTGCTTGGGCTGCTGGGCCGCCTTGACCACGTTTATCTTCAGCTCCGGGGTTACGGCCTTCTCCCGGCCGTTGAAGACCGAGATGGAAGGGATGGTCTGCACGCCGATGAAGCGCGGCGTGAGGATGTAGGAGAAAGAGACCGAGGTGGTTATCTTGCCGTTGATTATGGAGATGCTCTGGCTGCGCCCGGAGGAGTAGACGTTGAAGTTCTGCATGTTCGGCAGCTTGGGCTCGGGCACGTTCGCCGAGTCCCCCGCCACCGTGACCGTCAGGTAGAGGTTGCCGTCTATCTCCACCGTGTCGCGGTCGGTCTCCGCGTTCACGGAGAGCATGGCCGCCGCGGGCGCGCAGAGCGCCGCGGCGAAAAGCGCGGCGCAGGCCGCCGCCGCCAGCGTCCTCTTCACCAGTCCTCCAGGCGCTTCTGCTGCTCGGGCTTGCCCTGCCGCATGGCGGCCTGGCGTATGGATTCCGGGTCCCGGGCCGCGGATTTCTCGCGTTCCTTCATCATCTCGAGTATCTGCCTGCTGCGCTCCCTGGCTTCCGCCTTGCGCTTTTCCTGCTCGCTCTGCTGCTGTTGCTTGTCGTCGTCCCCGCCCTGCTTCTGGTCCTGCTTGCCGTCCTTCTTGTCCTGGTCCTTCTTGCCCTGGTCCTTCTTGTCCTGGTCTTTCTTGTCCTTGTCGTTCTTCTTGTCCTGCGGGTTGGGGCAGGACTTCTTCTGCTTCTGCTCCAGCGCCTTCTGCAGGTTGAACAGGGCGTCCTGGTTATCCGGGTCCTTGTCGAGCGCGCTCCTGTAGGCGGCTATCGCCCCGGCCAGGTCGCCCTGGCGGTACAGCGCGTTGCCGCGGTTATATTCGGCCTTGGCCGCCACCTTGGGCGCGGCTGCCGCCTGCGAGAAGGATTCGGCCGCTTTGTCGTACTCTTCCTGCCGGTAATAGGCGTCCCCGGCGTTGAAGTTCAGGCGCTTGTCGGCGGGGTCCGCCGAGAGGGCCCGGTTGTAATGTTCTATCGCGCGCTGCCAGTCCGAGTCCCGGTAGGCGTAGTTGCCCTTCCTGGCCTCGGCGGCGCCGCCCGCCCTGGCGGAACCCGCCAGCAACAGGAGCAGCGCGGCCGCCCCGGACTTCCCGAACTTCCCGAACAGCCTCGCGGACGGCAGGCGCAGGATGAAGCGGAAGCCCTTCTCCATCACCAGCAATTCTATCAAAAGCAGCAGCAGGGCCAAAGCCAGAGGCCACTGGTAGCGGTTCTTGTAGCCGGAGCGCCCCTTGCCCTTGCTCTTCTGGAGGTCCAGCGCCGAGACGGCCGAGCGCACGGCGTCGGCGGCCGAGTCGGGGCCGGAGTAGCGGATATAGGCGGCCCCGGTGCGGCTGGCGATCTTGATGAGCGCGGCTTCCCCGAGCCGGCTGACCACGGTCTTGCCGTGGCTGTCCTTCTTGTACTCCATCGTGTTGCCGGCGGAGTCCGTCATCGGGATCAGCTCCCCGTCGGGGCTGCCGATGCCGATAGTGAAGATCTTAAGGTTCTGGGCCTCGGCGTCCTTCAGCACGGTGTCGAGCGTGGTGGAATGGTCCTCCCCGTCGGTCACCAGCACCATCACCTTCTGGCCTCCGTAGCGCGACAGCATGCCGAGCACGGTGTCGATCGCGGCCGAGAAGTCGGTGCCCTGCACCGGCAGCATGCCGGGGCGCAGGCCGGAGGCAAAATAGGTCAGCGCGTCCTGGTCGGTGGTCAGGGGGCACTGGATGTAGGCGTCGCCGGCGAAGGCCACCACGCCGACGCGGTAGTCCGCGAACTTCTCGGCTATCGCGGCAAGCAGCAGGCGGGCGTTGGAGAGGCGGTCGGGCTTCAGGTCTCGGGCCCCCATCGAGAGCGAGGTGTCCACCGCGACCACGATGTTGCCTTTCAGGTCGGTCACCGGCGTGAGCTCCACGCCCCACTGCGGCCCGGCGGCGGCCACGCAGAGCAGCGCCAGCGCCGTGAAGTAAAGCGCGCCGCGCAGCCGGCGGCGGGCGGCCTCCGGCCCGGCGGCGTAGGCGTCGAACGCCGGCCCCAGCGCCGCGCGGGCCGCGGCCAGGCGCTTCTCCTCCGCCTTGTAGCGGAAGACCAGCAGCGCGGCGAAGGCGGCGGCCAGCCAGGCGAGGGTGATGGGCGAGCGGAACAGTTCCATATTACGGTATGGACCTCAGGTACGTCTTCTCAAGCGCCACGACCAGCGCCAGCAGCGCCAGCGCCGGCCAGAGGAAGTAGAGGTATTTGTCCGAGTACTCCGTGAAACTCTTCGTCTCGAACTTCGTTTTCTCCAGGGAGTCTATCCGGTCGTAGATGTTCTCGAGCTCGGCGTAGTTCTTGGCCCGGTAGAACTCCCCGCCGGTCAGGCCGGCTATCTCGCGCAGCGCCGGCTCGTCCAGGTCGTCGTCGATGTAGGCGACGGGCTGCAGCGGGTCGCCGGTGCTGATGGCCGCGCGGCCCTTGCCGGCCGTGCCTATGGTGTAGATCTTTATGTCGAAGGCCTTCGCGGTCCTGGCCGCCAGCGCGAGGTCTGTCACCATGCCGGTGTTGGAGCGCCCGTCGGTGAGCAGCACGATGACCTTGCTCTTGGCCTTGCTCTCCTTCAGGTGGTTCACGGCCGTGACTATGGCGTCGCCTATGGCGGTGCCCTCGGCGCGCGTCATGTTGAGGTAGGAAGCGTCTATCATGTCCAGCACGGACTGGTAGTCCAGCGTCAGCGGGCAGGAGAGCATCGCGGCCCCGCCGAACACCACCACGCCTATGCGGTCGTTGCGGCGCTTCTTGACGAAATCCGCCGCCGCCTTCTTGGCCGCGTCGAGGCGGGTGTACGGCTGGAAGTCCTCCGCGGCCATGCTGTAGGAGGTGTCGAGGGCCAGCATTATGTCTATGCCTTCGGCGGGAGGCACGTCCCCGCGGGTGGCCTGCTGCGGGCGGGCCAGCGCCAGGACCAGCAGCGCCAGGGCCGTCACGCGGCCCCAGAAGGGGACTATGGCGAACAGGCGGGTCCGCGCGGTCCTGAGAGCGGGCAGCGCGACCGGAACCCCGACGGCCCGGTTGCGGCGCGCGCGCTGGGAATGTGCGAACCCAGCCAGGAGCCCGAGCAGCGGCAGCAGCAGCAGCGCGCCGGGATATTTGAAGCCGTTCATAAGCGGCCTCCCGCCGGCGGAACTTTGGTGCCGGCGGCCTGCGCGGCCTTTTCGGCGGCCAGGGCCCTGGCGTTCTCGGCCGTGCGGTGGAAGTCCATCAGCAGGCCGACGAGCGCCTCGGAGTCGTCCGAAGCGTTCTCGGGCTTCATCCTGGCGAACTTCACCAGGTCGGACCTCTGCAGCAGTTCCCTGGCCTTGAGCGCGGTGGCAAGCGGCGCCCCGGTCCTTTTTAGCTCGCGGCCCAGGTCGCCCGTGGTCATCTGCACGGCATCGATGGCGAACTCCTCGCGCAGGTAGAGCCGCAGGATGGAGGTGAGGCCGATGTAGTACTCCTTGAGCCTCCCGTCGCCGAGGAGCCTGGACTTCCCCAGCCCGCTCAGCCTGTCCCTCGCCCGCTGGTAGGGGTCGCGCGGGTCGGACCAGGCGGCGGAAGCCGCGGCGGCGGCGCCCCGGCGGCGGGAGAGCAGCCAGGCCGCCAGCAGTACCGCGGCTACGCCGGCTATGGCCCAGGGCCAGGGGAAATAACCGTAAGGCTGGTAGATGTCCCTGATGTCCTCCCCCTCCTTGGTCCGGAAGGCGGGCGAGACGGCCAGCGTAAAGGTGCTGCTCTTTACCAGCGTGCCGGCAGGCACGCCCTCTCCGGACAGCCTCCAGGAGATGGCGGGAAAGGTGCTGGAGCCTATAGTGAAGGCCCTGGCGCGGACCTCGAAGGTCTCCTTCCTCCGGCCCGCGGACTTCTGGTCGGCGGTCCTCGTGAAGGAGAGGAGCTCGAAATCGTCTCCGCCGGCGGCCGCGGTATCCGGGCGTATGGAGAAGCCCTCCGGCAGCGAGGCGTCCACTTTCAGTTTGAACTCCCCGGCAAGGCGCACCTCCCCTGCGGGCGGCGTCACGGTGAGCGAGACCGTGTCTTCGGCGGCCGCGGGGCGGGGCGCCAGGGCCAGCAGCAGGAGCAGCGCTAGACTCATAACAGCCTGAACGTCTTCCTCCTCTGGCGGAAGAATTTCACCACCGGGCCGTGCACCGGCAGCGCCGGGTCTATGTCTATCCAGTCGGCCCCGGCAGAGCGCAGCACGGCCTCCAGCTCCGAGCGGCGCGAGGCTGCCTGCCGGGCGTAGAGGGCCCGGTAGGCCGGGCTGGCGAGGTCGGCCGTGAAGTCCGCGCCGCTCTCCAGCCCCTCGGAGACCAGCAGCGCTCCGGCCGGCGGGAGCTCCTTCTCGAAGCGGTCCGTGATGACCACCGGTATCAGGTCGTGCCTGGTGGAGGTGAGGCGCACCTCCTTCGTGTAGTCGGGCGAGTCGAAGTCCGAGATCAGGATGATGATGCCGCGCCGCTTCATCACGCGGTTGGCCATCTTCAGCGCCATGGCCACGTCGGTGCCGCGGCTCTTCGGCGTGAAGGCCAGCAGCTCGCGGATGATGCGCAGGCTGTGGTTGCGGCCCTTGCGCGGCGGGATGTAGAGCTCCGGCTTGTCCGAGAACAGCAGCAGGCCGCTCTTGTCGGAATTCTTCAGCGCGGAGAAGGCGAACATCGCGGCCAGTTCGGCGGCGGCCTCGCTCTTGGGCTTGGCCGAGGAGCCGAAGGCCTGCGAGGCCGAGACGTCGCAGAGTATCATCAGCGTCAGCTCGCGCTCCTCTATGTACTGCTTGACGAAGGGCTTGCGGGCGCGGGCGGTGACGTTCCAGTCTATCGAGCGCACGTCGTCGCCGGGCACGTATTCGCGCACCTCGGAGAACTCTATGCCGCGGCCTTTGAACACGCTCTGGTACTGGCCCGCGAAGGTCTCGCTGACCAGCCTTCCGGTCGTGATCTCTATGTTCCTGACCTTCTTGAGGATCTCCGCGGTGTTCATAGCGGTCCGGCGGGGCGCTTACGGTACCTCGACCGCCTCGAAGATGCTCTTTACGATGTCCTCCGAGCCGATGTTCTCGGCCTCGGCCTCGTAGGTAAGCAGCACGCGGTGGCGGAGCACGTCCAGGCCGACGGCCTTGATGTCCTCCGGGGTGACGTAGCCGCGGCCGTTGATGAACGCGTAGGCCTTGGCGGCCTGTATCATGAAGATGGTCGCGCGCGGGCTGGCGCCGTAGTTGATCCACGGCTTTATCTTCGGCAGGCCGTGCTTCTCCGGCTCGCGCGTGGCGATGACGAGGTCCAGCACGTAGTTCTTGATCTTGTCGTCCACGTAGATCAGGTCGGCCGTGCGGCGGGCCTGCAGCACCTGCTCCACGGTGACCGCCTTGGAGGCCTGCGGCAGGTTCTGCGTGGCCATCAACTCGAGCACCTTGGCCTCCTCCTGCTTGGTCGGGTAGGTGATGTTGACCTTCAGCATGAAGCGGTCCACCTGGGCCTCCGGCAGCGGGTAGGTGCCCTCCTGCTCTATGGGGTTCTCGGTGGCCAGCACCATGAAGAGGTCCGGCAGCTTGAACGTGGAGTCTGAGATGGTGACCTGGCGCTCCTGCATGCCTTCGAGCAGCGCGCTCTGCACCTTGGCCGGGGCGCGGTTGATCTCGTCGGCGAGGACGATGTTGGCGAAGATGGGCCCCTTGCGCACGGCGAAGGTGTTCTCCTTGGGGTTGAAGACCAGCGTGCCGACGATGTCCGCCGGCAGCAGGTCCGGGGTGAACTGGATGCGCTGGAAGGCGGCGTTCATGGCCGAGGCCAGCGTTTTAACCGTGAGCGTCTTGGCCAGGCCGGGGACGCCTTCCACGAGCACGTGCCCGTTGGCTATCAGGCCCACGAGCAGGCTGTTTATCAGGTCCTCCTGGCCTACTACCACCTTGGCCATTTCGCGGCGGAGGTCCTGGATGAACAGCGAGTCCTGCTGTATCTTCTGGTTCAGCTTCGAGATTTCAGAGTCCATATTATATATACGCTCCTTTGGTAAAAACGGTTGCGCGGCCCTCCCGGAGGCCGCGCGCGTACCCGCGTTGGCGTCCGCCGGGGGTCACTCTATGCGGAAAAGGGGCTTCTTGGCTTCCAGCTCGCGGAGCTGCTGCTCCTTGTGGGCCTCTATGTCCTTGCGGATGGCGTTGACGGCCTGGATGGCGTTCAGGCGGACTTCCTCGTCGTAGTCCTGCAGGGCCCTGTCCAGGGCGGGGATGGCTTCCTTGTTGGAGAAAGTGCCTATGGCTTTGACCGCGTGCAGGCGGATGTCCCTGTCGTAATCCTTGAGCGCCTCGGTTAGCAGGGCCAGGCTGAGCTTGCTCTTGTCCTTGGCCAGCATGTCTATCAGCTGGTTCTTGACCATGGGGTCGGTCTCGTTCTCGAGCATGTTCTTGATGACGGCCGGGGCCTGCTCGTCCTGCAGCTGCCAGAGCAGCTCGGCGGAGGCGAAGCGGACCTTGGCGTTGGCGTCCTCGGTGAGGGTGTGCAGGGTCTTCAGAGTGGCCATCGAGAACTTTATCAGATAGGTCTTTTCCGGCTTGATGGGTAGGTCGGGGTCCTTCAGCACTGCGGCCTGCCCTTTCTTGGCCTCCTCTACGAGCGCCTGCTGGCGGGCGGCCTCCTTCTTCTGGTTGACCAGGTAATAGATGCCGGCGACGAAGATGAGGAGCATCAGGAACCATTTCATAGCAAGATCCTTTTGAACGAGAGGCTGAGCTTTCCGTCCTTGACCGAGGCCGAGGCTATTTCCGGGTCGCTCATCTTCCTCCAGCCCGGCCCGGAGTCGGCCGGCTCGCTGGAGAAAACGACGCGGCCCTTTTCCCGGCGCCAGGCTATCCGGCCGTATTCCCAGCCGGGGGTGGCGAGGGCGGTCCTGGCGTCGCCGCGGGGCGCGTGGCACAGTACCGTGAGGGAATCTTTCGAGGCCAGGAAGAGGTTGAGAGAAGTGTAGGGCAGCTTCCTTCCCGGCTTCGCTCCGCGGCACGAGACCCAGATGGTGCGGATCTCGTCCGCGGCCGCCGCCAGCGCGGCTTCGGGGGTGCCGTAGGCGTCGAGCATCTTCATCACCTGCCAGAAGATGACCTCGGAATCCCCGGTGCCGCGCACCCTGGAGGCGTACCCGCCGAGCAGCGAGCGGACCTCGTCCTTGATGAAAAGGGTGCCGTTATGGGCGAAGAGGTAGCCGCCGGCGGAAAAAGGCTGGGTGTTCTCGCGGGTGCGCTGGGCGGACTGCGGGACGCCCGGCGCTGAGGCGTAGCGGACGTGGGCCAGCGTCACCGCCGAGACGGCCTTCGCGGCCGCGGCGGAGAAGGCGCGCGCCTCCAGCCTGGCGGGGCGCGGGCTCTTGGTCACCGCGGGTGCGCCGCGGCGGTAATGGCCTATTCCCCAGCCGTCGTCCTGGAAGCGGCCTTTTACCGCGCCGGCCTGGGCCAGCAGGCTCCTGGCGGAGACGCAGAGGAGGTCAGCCGGTGAGGCCGGGGAGGAAGAGATGACTGCCGTTATGCGGCACATATCAAGTGGATATTTAAACAATTTTTCAGGCGCTATTCAAACGGCCGGTAAGTTTATATATAATAATGGCAGGCCGCCGCGGCGGCAGAACGCCTTTGACCGGAGAGCTAGCCAGATGGAATACAAGGACTTCGAGTTCAAGCCGCTTCCCCCCATCCCGGGCGCGGGGGACGACGTTCAGGCTCCGCCGGAAAGCGGGCCGGCGCCCGCCGGCTTCAACGAGCGCTTCGTAGCCTACGTCATCGACGCGCTGCCTTTCGTCCTGCTGACCTTCGTCACGCTGAAGATGGCCGTGCGGGCGGGCCTGTTCCCTTACACCAGCGGCAACGAGTGGCTCTGGAAGTTCCTCTGGATGGGCCTTTACATAATTTACGAGGCGGTCTTCTCCAGCGGAGGCAGGGCCACGCTGGGCAAGTACTTCCTGAATATCAGGGTCAGGGCCGCGGACGGCTCCGATCTTTCGTTTTACAAGGCCCTGGTAAGGGCCTGCGCCTACTTCCTCAGTTCGGCCCTTTTCAATATAGGCTACCTGATGGCGCTGTTCACCCGGGAGAAACGGGCCCTGCACGATTACGTGGCGGGCAGCAGGGTGGTCAGCATAAAGCGCCGCGGAGACCTGGGCGAGGGCCTGGTGCTGGCCTTCTCCTGGGGCCTGCTCGTCATCCTGATGGGCACCTGGCTCAACAGCACGCTGCTGAAGGTGACCCCGGCGGAGATGAAGCAGATACGCGCCGCGCGCACCACCATCTCCAAGCTGGCCATGCTCGAGCATATCTACATGAAGCAGAACGGCCGTTATACCGAGGACCTCGGCCGCCTCGCGGACCTGACCGGCAACGTCAACGCGGTGCGGGCCGAGTTGTACCAGAACCTGACCCCGGAGTCACTGGTGATCTCTTCGAACGGCAGGCGCTTCATAATCACGGCCAAGGCCAGGAACTGGCGCAAGACGGAGGTGAAGGTGGTCTCCAAGGTGGACGCCCCGCCGCCGCCGGGCATTATGCCCTAGGCGCAGGACCAGGAGCATGAAAAAAGCCCCGCTTCCGCGGGGCTTTTTTTTAGGCCGGTACGGCTTCAGGAACCGCTGCGCTCGGAGCCGCTCTGGCAGGCCATGCAGTACCTGGCGGAGGGCAGCGCCTTGATGCGCTTCTTCTGTATAGGCTTCTTGCAGTGCTCGCAGAGGCCGTAAGTGCCCTTCTCCATCTTGCGCAGGGCCGCGTCTATGTCCCGCAGGATGCGGCGCTCGTTGTCCGACAGCTCGAAAAGGATCTCCTTGTCCAGGCTCTGGCTGGCCTGGTCTATGGAATCCCCTACCTCCGGCTCGAGGAGGTCCATGTTCCTCTTGTCCTCGACGTTCTTGGAGATGTCTGTCTTCATCTCGTTCAGGGAAGCCGCTATCTCGGCCAGCTCCTGGCGCGTCAGGGCCTCCGCGGCCGGCTGGGTTTTGGCGGCGGCGGGGCGCGCCTTTGTCCTGGGGGCGGTCTTCGCGGCCGCCGGCTTCTTCGCGGCCGGTTTCTTCGCCGGCGCTTTTTTCTCTGGTTTCTTGGTTTTTTTCATATCGTTCTCCGTCGCTTCTTAGTGGACTTGGATCTCAGCGCTGCGAGGTGCTGAAGAACACCGGGCGCGCTTTCGTTATCACCGCGCGGCTGGCCTCGATCCTGTCCCTGTAGTACCTGGGCAGGCTGAAGGCTCCTGTTATCGTCTCCCCGTCCGAGTATCTGAGCGGCCTGCGCAGGCGCGCGGCGGCGGCCCTGTCCAGCTCGGCGGCCGACAGCCTGGCCGGCGCCTTGGCCGGGTCGTCCGTGCAGTAGAGGAAGGTCCAGGGCATGTCGTAGGAGGGGACGAAAGTGGAATAGCTGCCCACGTGGCGGAAGACCCGGGCCGCGGTGTTGCGTATGGCCGGGTGCAGTTCGAACTGCAGCGGCGTGCCGGGCCCCGCCTGCACCGTGAAGACGCCGCCGGGCTTCAGTATCTTCTTGAGGGAGCGGTAGAACTCCAGCGTGTAGAGCGCCACCGCCGGGCCGCCTTCCACCGGGCTGGGCAGGTCGGAGTAGATCAGATCGAACTTCGTCGAGGTGGACAGCACGTATTTCCTGGCGTCCTGCGCGAGCAGGCGCAGGCGGGGGTCCGAGAACGAGCCCCGGTGCCAGGGCTCCAGGTGCTCGGCCGCGAAGCGGAGGATGTTGTAGTCGATGTCGGCCATGACCACCAGGCGGATGCCGCGGTCGTTGAGGATGTCCCTGGCGGTGGCGCCTTCCCCCCCGCCCAGTATCAGCGCCGTGCGGGGGGCCCTGCTGGCGAGCAGGGCCGGGTAGACCAGCGATTCGTGGTAGAAGGCCTCGTCGTACTCGCTCGACTGCGTCTCGCCGTCGAGCACCAGCACCTTGCCGAAAGTGTGCGTCCTTATCAGCGCGGCGTCCTGGAAGGCGGTGGAAGAGGTCTCCAGGACCTCCAGCGAGCGGTGGGCGTGCAGCTCCCCGGGAGTGAAGAACTCCACGAACCATTTCCCTTTCGGGAGCACGCGGCCCGAGGTCTTTAACCAGTCGAACTTCCGGGTCATGGCGAAGCGCCCGGCTAGCCGGGCAGCAGCCCCCTTTCCAGTTTCATCACGCTGAAGTGCGTGGACTTGAAGAGCTTCTTGAGGACCTTGAAAGCCTCCCAGGGCCTCGTCTTCGCGCCGCAGGTGTAGAGGTCTACGGAGGCGTAGGAGTGCTCGGGCCAGGTGTGTATCGCGAAATGGGATTCCGCTATGACCACTACCCCGGAGACGCCGTGAGGCTTGAAATGGTGGAAGATGGAGTCTATGATGGTGGCGTCGGCCGCCCTGGCCGCCTTCACCATGGCTTCCTGTACGTGCGGTACCGACGAGAGCGTCCCGGCGTTGCAGCCGTAGAGTTCCAGTACCAGATGTTGTCCGAGCGCCTTCATGATTTTTCCGGCCTAATAATCTATATTATTCGCCCTTGCGTGTCAACGGGCGGAAAGGCGTGAAAAAAGGGGCCTTCCCGGGCCCCTTTTCCGCGGACCTGCCGCGCCGCTATTTGAAGGAGATGCCCTTCATCTTCGTGAAGATGGTGCGGTCGCGCCGCTGGAAGATGGGGCTGCGGAACGGGAAGTCGAAGGTGAGCGAGATCCTGTGGGTGGAGCCCAGCTCCCCCATCGGGACGAACGCGTAGTCCAGGCTGAAGAAGTGCAGCGTCGCGCCGACGCCCATCGTGAAGCCGCCGAGGCCGTCGCGCAGGCGCTGGGTGTCGAGGCCCGCGCGCACGCAGAGGCGCGTCAGCTCGTTGGGGGTGGTGGCCAGCTCGGCGCCGAGGCGCATGCTGGGCGAGTTGTGCTTGGGCATCACGAAATCGGTCGCCACCAGGAAGTTGCGGAACGGGTTGACGGCCGCGCCCATCTTGAAGGTGAGCGGTATCGGGTTGGATTCCTGGTCGAAAGAGAGGCCGCCGCCCATGTTGGTGGCGGTCACCGCGAGGCGGTACGGGATGTCCGAGAAATTGTAGGTCATGATGCCGAGGTCCCCGGCGTAGGCCTTGGCGGAGTGAACGATCTCGGAACGGATGTACTTGGCGGAGACGCCGACTGAGACGTCGATGTCCTTGTCGGAGAACTCCAGGATCGCCTTGCTGTAGGAGAGGGTGAAGGCCTGGTCCTTGGGGGTGAAGCTGCCCAGCGTGTTGCCGGAGATGTCGGTCTCGGTTATGGAGCCGATGTCCGTGAGCATGATGGAGCCGGCGAGCACGGAATCGTAGGAAAGGCGGTGGGCGTAGGCGGCGTACTGGTAGCTGACGTCCTCCAGGTACTGCGCGCGCATGAAGACCGCGGAGAGCTTGGGTATCTGCACCAGGCCCGCCGGGTTCCAGTACACGGCGGAGGCTTCCTCGCTGACGGCCGAGTAGGCCCCGGCCATGGCCGCGGCGCGGGCGCCCACGGAGAGGTTGAGGAAGTCCGCGGTGGTGGTGCCGGCGGCCTTCTTGGAGAAATAGCGGGGGTCCTCCAGCGCGCGCAGCGGGGCGGCGCCGGCGGCGAGCAGCAGGGCCAGGGCGGAGAGAGTTCTGATGGCGTGGGCCGTTCTCATAACTTACCTTTCCACCGCTATCTTGAGCACTTTCTTGCCGGCGCTGGAATCTATCACGGCCAGGTAGATGCCGCTGGCCACCAGGTTGCCGGACTTGTTGAGGCCCTTCCAGATCACCACGCCGGTGCTGCCGGCGGTGGCGTCCCAGACCTTCTCGCCGGAAAGGGTGTAGACGCGCACCTTGGAGCTGGCCGGGATGCGGTCTATCGTGACGAAGCCCTGCCCCCTGTTGGGATAGAAGGGGTTCGGGTAGACCAGCACGTTGCTCAGGCCGGAGGCGGCCGTGCGCAGGATCAGCTGGAAGAGGCTGAAGTGGTTCAGGGTCGCCGTGATGGTGCGGGCCCCGACGTTGACGCTGGTCTCCAGCGGCAGGCACTGCCCCGAGTCCGGGTTGTAGCGGGCCAGCACCAGCTTGGCCTGGTCGGAGATGATGGTGTTCTTGCCCGGGTCGTTATTGAACCAGAGGGTCAGCGTGACCGGTTCCATCGGCTGCGCCCCGTTCTGCGAGAAGACCTCCACGGCCACGGACTGCCCGCCGGGCTGGTAGCCGCAGGGGTTCTTCACGGATGAGGAGATGGCGATGGCGGTCGCCGCGGGGAAGGCCCCCGCCGGGATGGCCAGCGAGACGGCCCTGTTGTCCGGCAGCGTGCCCGATATCGTGGAGGCGCTGGCCGGATCGCTGGTGCCGCCTATGGAGCCCGAAGGGGCCCCGGAAGGCCCGGCTGTGGTGTAGGCCACCACGGCGCGCTTGCGGGCGGTGGTGACGTTCTCGCCGTTGCGGGCGGCCACGTCGAAGTAGTAGCTGGTGGCGGTCAGCAGGCCGCTGACCAGCGCCGAGGTGTCCTTGTAGTAGTAGGCGAAAGGTATGTGCGTTACCACCGGGTCCGCGAAGACCTCGCTGGTGGAACTGCGCAGTTCGTAGGTGGTGCCGGTCGAGTTGTCCACCGGGTCCCAGGTCAGGTGTATGCCGGACATCGAGATGGAGTCGGGCGTCAGGCTGGCCGGCACCCTGGCGAGGGTGTATTTGGCGCCCAGGTCCATCGCGGTCCCCTCTATCCCGTCGCCGTTGACCGGCACCAGCGTGCAGTGGTACTGCATGTTGGGCAGGAGCGTGGCGAAGGTGGCCGAGCCGGAATAGGTGGTCTGGTTGGCCGTCCCGGTGGAGGCGTCCAGCGCCGCCGAAGTGGACAGGTAGACGTTGTAGACCGTCCAGGTGGAGTTGCCGTTGGTTATCCAGTTGGCGGTTATGGTGCCGGTGGTGACGTTGGTGAACACGTTGGGCACGCCGGGCAGCGGCTGGACGGTCAGCGTGTAGACGGGGACCGAGCCCGAGATGGGGCCGCGTATGGGCCCGAAGCCGGAGGTGTCGTTGACGGCGGCTACCGCCGAGACGTACTGGTGGTTGGCCAGCAGCCCGGTCTGGGAATAATTGCTGGCCGTGGTGGAGCCTATGAAGACCGGGAGTGTCTCGGTGCCGCCTGAGACGTCGTAGACCTCGTAGTAGGTGGCGCCGAGGGAGTCGTCCCAGGACCAGTTGATGGTGGAGCTGCTGAGGGCCTGGCCGGTGAAGTTGTTGACGGCGCTCACCGTTATGGTGGAGGCGTAGTTGGAGAAGGCGGTCACTATGCCGGCCCCGTTCTTGGCCCTGACGCGGAAGTCGTAGATCTGGTTGGCGGACAGCGAGGTTATCTCCGTGGAGGTGCTGAGATAGTTCACGCTGAACGGCACCGGGGTGGAGATGACCAGCGGGTCCGAGAACTGGGGGCTCTTGTTCGGCGACATCGAGACCTCGTAGGTCGTCAGGGCGGAATTGCCGCTGCCGGACCATTCGAGGTTCGCCGTTTCGAAGCTGGCAGAATTGACCTTCAGCGAGGACGGAGGCGCCGCGAGGGTGTAGTACGTCGCCGAATAGCCCAGCGAACCGCGACCGCCCACGTTGTAGGCGGAGACCATTATGGAGGCCTTCGTGTTGGGCTGCATACCCGTCTGCGTGTAGGTCACCGGGTTGCCGCCGTTGAAGGAGGCGGTGGCTATGAAGACGCTGTTGCTGGCGGAGTAGATGTTGTAGCCGTCGGCCCCGCCTACCGGGATGTCGCCGCGGTCCCACGACCAGGTGATGGAACTGGCGCCCAGGACGGTCCCGAGGAGATTGGCGGGCGTGCCGTTGGGGCGCGGGGTGGTCACCTGCACCGTGTAGCCGTCGGAGAACGACCCGTTGGCGGCCACGCGCATGCTGTACCAGCCGTGCGGCATCACGCCGGGGAGGCTGGGGGTTATTATCGTTATGGAGGAGAGGGTCTTCTCCCAGCCCGAGTTGGGACCGCCGTAGTAGCTGTAGATATTGGTCGAGAGGTCTATCATGAAGCCGCTGGGATTGTCCAGCTGCTGCATATAGACGCGCGGGTTGCTGTAGGAGGAGTTCATCGGGCCGGACCCGCCGCCGGAAGCCTCGGTGATGCCATGGAAGTTGGAGGTGTTGCTGAGCAGCGTGGCGTAGCCGCCGCGGTCGAAATAAGCGGTGCCGGTGGAGATGGTGGGGCGGCGGTCGGTCTCGGCCGGGATGCCGAACATGTCCGGGGTGAAATTGAACGGTATCACTTCGGTGGTGTCCAGGAAGCCGCCGCCGCTCCAGCCGCCTATGTCGACGATATTGTTGTCCCTGGTGAGCACGGAGGTGTGGTGTATCCTGCCGGCGCTCAGCGAGCCCTGCTTGCTCCAGTCGCGGAAGTCGGGGTCGAAGCTTTCCGGGGTGGTCTGCGCAGTGCCGCGCATCTCGCCGCCGGTGACCATCACCTTGCCGTTGGGCAGCAGCAGGGCCCTGTGGCTGGAGCGGTTGTAGTTCAGGTCCGGACCGTTGGCCCAGGAGGCCCCGTTGTATATCTCGCTCTTGGCGAGCGCGTCGGAGGCGTTCGAGCCGCCGGCCACCAGCACGTTGCCGTCCCTGAGGAGCGTGGCGGTGTGGTCGTAGCGGGCGTAGTTGAGGTCGGGTCCGGCCGAGAAGGTCCTCGCCGTGTAGCTGAAGACCTCGGTGGTCTTCATCGGGCCGAAGCCGTTCACGCCGCCGGCCACGAGCACGTTGCCGTTCTTGAGCAGCGTGGCCGTGTGTTCGGAGCGCCCGTTGGCGAGGCCGCCGACGGGGATCCAGTAAGAGGTGGAGGTTATATATATCTCGGCCGTGGCCGAATAAGTGCTGGAGGTGGCGCCGCCGGCCACGAGCACGTTGCCGTCCGGCATCAGCGTGGCGGTGTGCAGCTGCCGCGGGTAGGCCATGGAGCTGGTGGGCACCCAGCGCTGGGTGTCCGGGTAGAAGATCTCGGCCGAGCTGAGCGCCACGCCCATCGGGGAGACGCCGCCGGCCACGAGCACGTTGCCGTTGGGCAGCAGGGTGGCTGTGTGGTTGGCCCGGGCCATGTTCATGGCGGCGGTGGCGGTGGAGGTCCTTGCGACCGGGTCCAGCAGTTCGCAGCTGGAGAGCGGCCTTGAGCCGTCCGAGCCGCCGCAGGTCAGTATCTTCCCGTCGGGCAGCAGCGTGCTGGTGTGGAAGGCCCTCTGGGTGGTCAGTTTCGGACCCGAAGGCCAGGCGGTGGTGCCGTCGACGCCGACGTAGACCGGGATGAACACCCCACCGCCGGAGACCGCCTGGAAATTATAGGCGCCGCGCTTGCAGTCCGTGCCGGGGGCGGCCTCGCAGTTCCTGCCGCCCAGGATGGGCGTATCGGCCGCGGGAGTGTAAAGGGCCGTATGGTTGAAGACCGGGGCTCCCAGGGTGGGGTTCTCCGCGGTCTTGGTGAGGTCCCCCCACTTGTTGTCCTTCGGGGAATAGGCGTACTCGGAGTTGAAGATCATGCCGCGGACCACCGCGGACGACCTGTCGAAATTGTAGGTGGGGGCGCGCTGCAGGACGTCCACCTCGTTGGCTGTGAAGTCCAGTTTCAATCCTAGGGAGGTCTTCTCGCCGCCCACCAGGGAGACGCCTATGGGCGAATAGAAGGTGGTATAGGTGTCGAGGGCGTTGTTGTTGGTAACCTTGCCTGTGAGACCGCTGAAGGTCAGCTGGCCGGTGAATTCGCAGATCTGCTGGGCGGAGTCGCAGGAGGAGGGCGCCGCCATGATGAAATAGGCGCTGCCCGCCTTGTCGAACTCTATCGAGAAGTTCTTGCTGGTGTCGTTGAGGATGGAGCCGGACTGTACGGAGGCCGTGCCCTCTATGCCGCCACGGTAGATATCGGGCAGCAGGAAGGAGACGTTGGTGTAAATGCTGCCGCTGACGTTGGCGCTTTGGCCGGGGGTCACCTGGCCGCCGGTGATGGTGAGCGTGGAGGTCACCGCATTGGTCGGGTTGTCCGCACCGCCGGAGGTCACGTTCAGCGGCGAGAACTGTGCGACGCCGTTGGGGTTCAGCAGGGCCACAGTGCTGGAGAAGTCGCCGGGCTTGTAGCCGGTGCCCAGCAACGTGCCCACGGCCAGGCCGTCGGCCTGCACCGTGGACCTGCTCAGGGTGAACTTGACGTTGTCGAAGCTGAAGGAGGAACTGGTGGAGTCCTTGGGGGCGGAGACGAAGATGTCGGCGTCCGTCAGGCGGCCCGAGACCGGCCTTACCAGGCTGAACTGCAGCGGGAAGCTGATGTTGCTGGTGCCGCTGTTGACGGTGGCTGAACTGGGGCCGACGCGTGTGAGGTAGATGACGCTGGTGGCGTCCAGCGAAGGAGAGGCCTGGAAAAAGGTGGGGAAGAGGTTGCCGTACCCGCCGTGCAGGCGCGCGCGGCCGTCTGTCTCCAGCACGGCCGATTGGGAGGCTACGCGGTAGGGCATCTCGCCGTAGTTCTTCTCCTGTATGGCCACTCGGGCGCCGTTCTGGTCGAAGTACTCCGCGCCGTCCACGAAACCGTGCGTGCCGTCGTCCTGGTCGAGCACGGCGTTGCGGATGTACCAGCAGTCGTCCTCCAGGCTGTTCTCGTCGGTGGCCTGGCAGTACAGCGAATTGACTCCCTGGTAGCCGCCGGCTATCAGCACGGTGCCGTTGTTGAGTACGGTGGCCGTATGGTTGATCCTGCCCTGCAGCAGGGAGGAGACCGGGGTCCAGGTGTCGGACGAGGGGTCGTACATCTCGTTCATCGGCTCGTAGATCCAGCCGCCGCTGTAACGCCTGCCGCCCGCGGCGAAGATGCGGCCGCCGTGCAGCAGCGTGGCGGTGTGGCCCTCGCGCTGGGAGACCATGGAGCCGGCCCAGGCGACGGCCGAGGCGGGGCTGAAGGTCTCGCAGGTGTCGGTGATAGTGGTCATCGCGGAGCCGGACTGGCCTCCGCACAGGAGGACCTTGCCGGCGTTGGGGCCGGTAGTGAGCAGGGTGGCCGTGTGGCCGCCCCTGAGGGACTTGGCGCTGACGCCGGCGGCGGCGCAGGACCTGGCCTTGGGGTCGCAGATCTCGTAGGAGCTGGCCACCGGCACTGGCTGGCCGTTGCTGCCGAAGCCGCCTGCTATCAGCACGCGGCCGTCGGACATCAGGGTGGCGGTATGGGACGAGCGCGCCACCACGAGACCGCCGTCGCCTCCCCCCCCGGCGGTCCAGTCGATATAGGTGTTGGTGGCCATGTCGTACGACTGCACGCTGTCGGTGGCGGTATTGGCGCCGGTGCGGCCGCCGGTCACTAGGATGTTGCCGTCGGGCAGCAGCGTGACGGCGTGGCTGTGCCTGGCGGTGAACGCCGCGGCGGCCGGGCGCGGCGCGAGCAGCGCCGCGGACAGCAGTAGGAGGGCCTGGAGCTTTCTGAAATCCATAACTTAACCCGGTATAGTCTAGCTGAAACCTGTTACAGGATTGTTAACGAAATTTTAATTCGGGCTTTCCACTTTGACCAGCGAGTCGCCGGTGGGGGCCTTGGGCTTGCCGGGGTCCGTCTTCTGCTTGCCGTCAACTATGAAGTGGTACGGATAGGTGCCGGGCAGTATGTAGACCGACGCTTCCCAGGCCCCGTTCTTCTTCGCCATCTTCTTGGGCTTCCAGGAAGTGAAGCTGCCGGCGATCTCCACCGACTTGGCCTTTGCGTCCTTGTAGCTGAACGCCGTCTTCACCGCTTTGACCCGCTGCGGCTCGGTCCTGGCCGGCTCGGCCGCGGCTTTGACTGCCTTAGGCTCTTCCTTCTTCTCTTCTTTCTTCTCCGGCTGGGGTTCCTTCTCCTGCGTCTCCTCTTCCGCGGCTTCCGCTTCCTGCGGCGGCGGCATCGGGACGGGATGGACCTCTATGGTGTCGCCGGAGAAATGGAGGGTGATGCGCTCGTAGATGGAAAAGCCGGCGAAGGCCATCAGGGCCAGGCTGATCAGCCCGGCGGCGGCCCAGAAGGTTTTTGATTTCGTCATATTGTTAAAGGGTGTGTGGAGGTTTGTAGGCAGAAATCGAATTGCGGTGCACTGCAGCATGAGAACGGAAAGCGGGCGACTAGCGAGCGTCAGCGAGCTGTTTTATAAGGAACGATTCCCATCGCCCGCTGTTTTAGGGTTTCCGGATACGTGCAATTCTCCCCGATAATACGCGACGCGCCTGAGTGAATTAAAACAGCGGGCGATGGGAATCGAACCCACGTCTAAAGCTTGGGAAGCTCTCGTTCTACCATTGAACTACGCCCGCGCCTGTTCTGTCTATTCTAAAAGAACTAATACGTCTAGATTCTACTTAAAACCCCGGCCATTTTTCAATAATATTATTATCTCTTTATCAGGTCGAGGAACTCCTGCCGGACCCGGCTGTCGGTCTGGAACACCCCGACCATGGCGCTGGTGGTCGCGAAGGAGGTTTCGTTCTTCACTCCGCGCATGCTGACGCACAGGTGCTCGGCTTCCATGACCACGCCGACCCCCCTGGGCTTCAGCTTTTGGAACAGGGTGCGGGCTATTTCGCCGGTCAGGCGTTCCTGCACCTGCAGGCGGCGGGCGAAAGCCTCTACCAGGCGGGGCAATTTGGAAAGGCCCACGATGCGGCCGTTCGGGATGTAGGCCACGTGGGCCTTGCCGAAGAACGGCAGCATGTGGTGTTCGCAAAGGGAGTAGAAGGCTATGTCCTTGACGATGACCATTTCCCGGTAGTTGGTCTTGAAGAAGGCTCCGTTGAAGACCTTGTCGATGTCGGCCCCGTAGCCGGCGGTTATCTCGCGCAGCGCGCGCGCCACTCTCCGAGGAGTTTTCCTGAGCCCTTCCCTGGCGGGATCCTCGCCAATGGCTTTTATAATGCCGAGCGCTGCGGCTTCGATGGGGTCTTTCATGGATACAATTCTACAAAAAATCCCCCGACCTGGAGGCGGGGGACTTCGGCGGAAGAGCCGGCCGGGGAGCTACTTGGAGGCTATGTAGAGCCACTTGCTGGTGGCGCTGAGATTGCGGGAGGCGACGCGCAGGCCCCTGGCGTCGGAAGCGAGCTTCTGCATCGCCTTCTGCTCGGCGAGGATCTGGTCGAGGGAGCGGCCGCGGGCCTTCCTGCCCCCCTTCTTCGAGGAGACCGCGTCGCGCATGACGGCCTTCTTGCTGCCGGCGGCCAGCTTGGAGATGAGCCCGCTCACCTGGACGGCCTTGCGGTCCACCTTCCTGCTGTAGCTGAGGATGGCGTTGGTGTACCTGGCGTACTGCGAGCCGGGCTGTACGGAGGCGAACTCGGCCTTGTTGAGGGCCGCGACGTGCTTGAGATTGTTGGAAATGGTCCTGAGGCTGACGCCCAGGGCGGCGAGGTCCTGGGCTCCCGGGCGGCCGGTGGAGGTGTCGAGCATCTCTACGGCCTCGTCGAGGTATTCGTCCTGGCGCACCAGCTTGAAGAGGATGTCCTTGAATTCCCTGGTCCTGGCGTCCTCCGCGGAGACAGCGGGCGCGGCCTGGGCCGAAGCTTCTTTGGACCCTGCCAGGGCGGGAACAGCGCCGGCGAGGAAGATGAGCGCGGCAGAAACGAACAGTCTGTTTTTCATATTCCGGGTCCTCCGTTGCGTACGCTATAGTGTAGCTTTACCGGAACGGGGATACACGGGCCCATCAGCCGTGCCCCGGCAAGGCAAAGGGCCTACCGTAAAGTAGGCCCTTTGGGTCGGTACGCGGCGGCCGGGGGCGCTATTTCATGCCCTTGAGGGCTTTCAAGGCCTGCTCCCTGGTCTTTATCCTGCCCTCGAACTGCAGCAGCTGTATCCTCTCCAGTATCTCGCCGATCCTCGGGCTTTCCGGGATGCGCAGCGCCTTTATCACGTCGTTGCCGTTCACCAGGCGGGCGGCGCGGGACGGGAGGTCCTTTTTAAGGTAGACGCAGAGCAGCTGGCCCAGCACCTGCATATAGCGCAGGGTCTTCCTGGGGGAATTGTAGGGCAGGCCCGGGGGCAGCGGGTTCGGCTCCTCTTTAAGCTTCTTCTTCATTCTTTTCAGCTGGACTTCGGTCACGTAGCTGGCGTGGTCCGCCCAGGACAGGGCCAGCAGCGGCACCGTGTATTCCCCCAGCGACCGGAAGAAGCGGAACATCGCCCGGTCGGAGATCACGTCGTTGGCCGCCAGGTTGCCGGGGCGCAGGTGGGTGCCGATTATCGCCGTTACCAGCCTGATCTCCGCCCGGGAGAAGCGGAGTCCCTCCATGACCTTTTCCGCCATTTCCGCGCCGTGCTCCTCGTGGCCGAAGAAGCGCAGCCGGCCCTTCACCATGGCCGCCTTGGCCGGCTTGGCTATGTCGTGCAGCAGGGCCGCCAGCTTCATCAGGCGGGGCCGGGGCAGCAGCGGCGCCGCTTTCTCGTAGCACGGCAGATAGGACGCAGGGTCGGTGAAAAGGTGGTCGCAGCGCTCCACCACCCGGAGGGTATGGGTGAGGACGCCGCCTTTCCCGTAATAAGAGACGGCGCATTTCTCCTGGGCCGCCAGGTCCGGAAAGACGGCGCAGAGAAGGCCGCAGCGGTGCATCAGCGCGAGCCACTCGTGGGAAACCGGGCTTTCCAGCAGGCGCATCAGCTCTTCCCGGACGCGTTCCGGGGAGGTGTTCCCGATGAGGGCGGCCTGCGCCTTTATGGTCTTCAGGGCGGCCGGCTGGAGGGTAAATCCGAGTCCGGCGCCGAGACGGAAGGCCCTCAGCAGCCGCACCGGGTCCTCACGGAATATGCCGGAAGAGACGGGGCGTATCCTACCGGCGCGGAGGTCCGCGAGACCGCAGAAGGGGTCTTCTACTTTGTCCCTGTCAGGCCTGAAAGCGAACCCGCCTGCCTTCAGCTTCGGGGAGAACTTCATGCCGGGCTCAAGGCGCAGGGCCATGGCGTTGATGGTGAAGTCGCGCCTGGCCAGGTCGGCCGCGAGCGTACCGCCCACGAACGGCATGATGTCCAGCTGCAGCGGCGGCGAGCCGGGGGCGGTGAGCCGGTATACCTTGTTCACCTCGTCGAGCGGGAAGCAGGAGGCGCCCAACCTGCGGGCCAGGCGCCCCAGCGCGGCCTCGAAGCCCCGGGAGGGCGGTACCGCCAGGTCTATATCCCCGAAGACGCGGCCCAACAGCGCGTCGCGCAGGGCACCGCCCGCCAGCCAGGCTTCGCCGAAAGATGCAAGGACCGCGGCCGTTATATCCATGTCTGCCTTACGGGGTCACGAATTCAGGGGCTTCTAGCCGGCTTGCTGCTG
>JAJZOZ010000159.1 GCA_021811405.1 bacterium
TGTCGGCCTGCAGGCCGGCGTAGCGGTGCCCGTCGTAGGCGGCGCGCACGTCGCTCAGGGCCTGGCGCTCGGCCTGCTGCAGGGCCAGCGCGGCCGCGCGCCGCGCGGCGTAGGCGGACTCCCGCTGGGCGGCCGCCGCGCCGCCGGTATAGAGCGGCAGGTTAAGCGCGATGGCTCCGTCCCAGCGGCTGGCCGGCGCCGGCATAGGGCGCCGCACCGCGTAATAGTCCGCGGACAGGTCCACCGTGGGCCAGAGGTTATGGTCCTGCAGGTCAGCCAGGTAATCGTAGGCCTCCGCCGACTTGCGGGCCGCGGCCAGGTCCGGGCGGCGCAGGGCCAGCTTCAGGTATTCGTCCAGCGTATTGTCCCTGGTCAGGGAAAAATCGGCCGGCGCCAGGTCCGCGTCCAGGCCGGTCAGGAACTTGAGGGCCTGCTGGGCCAGGCGTTCCGAGGAGAGCGAGGCCAGGTAGCTGGCCTTGTCCTGCGCCAGCTGCGCCCTGGCGGCGGCCACCTCGCTCTTGCGCGAGCGGCCGATATCGGCGCGCGCCTCGAGCTCCGCTATGCGTCTCTCCGTGACGCCCATCTGGTCCCGGCGGATGGCGGCCTCCTGCTGGGCGCCGAGCAGGTCGAGGTAGGCCTGCGCCGTGTCCAGGTAGAGCTGCTGGCGGGCGCGCTCCAGGTTCAGCCGGGCGGCGCCGGTACCGGCGGCCGCGGCCTTGGCGGAGATGTAATCCCGCATGCCGGCGAAGAGGCGGTAGCTGCCGGTGACGTAGCCCCGGGTGGCGGAAGGCGAGTTCTGCTGTTTGGACTGCGAGGCGTTCAGGTCCACGGAAGGCCGGAACGCGGCGGAGATAAGGCGCTCGGCGGCCTCCAGCTGCTTTATACCCTCGTCCTGGCGGGCCAGGGCCTCGCTGCGGACCAGGGCCAGGTCGTAGGCCTCCCCCAGCTTTATCTGCCGCATCGTCGCGGTGGAAAGTTCCTGGGCCCCCAGGGGGGCGGCCAGCAGCGTTATGGACAGTAATACTATGGTCTTCATTGGATCTTCCTCATGCCGTTCAGGAATATGCCCTTTATCCGCCGCGCCCGCTCGTCGACAGGCAGCTTCCTGCCTGCGGCGCGGGCGTAGCTGTTGGAGCCGCGGCACAGGCCGAACAGCGCCGACGCCGCGAAGAGCGGGTCCTCCAGGTCCAGGAGCCCCCCTTCCGCGCAGAGGCGCAGGATGCCGGCGATAGCCTGCATATTGCCGGCGAAGAGTTCCCGCAGGGCCTCGCGGCGCGGGCCTGCCAGCGGCAGGCCGCCTGAATAGCCGGTGATGTCGCGCTTGCGGTCGAAATGGAGCAGCAGGGCCAGGATGGTCCTGTCGAGCAGGTCCTCAGGGGCTCCGCCGGAGGCGGCGAGCCCCCTCAGTTCGGCGCCGAAGGCCTCTGCCATGGCGGAGAAGACGGCCTGGACCAGCTCCTCCTTGCCTTTATAATAAAGGAAGAGCGTCCCCTTGGCGACGCCGGCCTCGCGGGCGACCTCTTCCATCGTCAGGGCCTCGAAGCCTTTGGCCGCGAGGACGCGCGTGGCCGCCCGCTGGATCGCCAGTTCCCTTTCGCGTTTCTGTGAATCGGTAAGTGGTTTCATAATGACCGCCTGGTCATTATGATAGCATAAAAGGACCGCGCGCGGAACGCGGGGCGGCTACTTCGAGATCAGCCGGGAGACTATCTCGGAAGCCTTGGAGAGCGCTTCGAGCGGGATGTATTCCGAGTTGGCGAGCGGGTTGCCTATCCCCACCCCGAAATTGACGGCGGCTATCCCCCTCGCGTTGAGCGCGTTGGCCTCGCTGCCGCGGGCCGCGGCGACGCCGGCGGGCCGCAGGCCGGCCGCGATAACGGCCTCTTCCGCCAGGCGGCGCACCTCGCTGCCCGGCTCGTGCGAGTAGGGAGCGAAATCCCACCACCACTTGAAGGAGACCGCCCCGCCGGCGGCTTTCGCCGCCTCTTCGAAGGCGGCCTTGACCGACTCGAGCACGGGCAGGGCGTCCTCCTGGCTGTCGGCGCGCACCTGCCCCCGGACCATGGCGGCCAGCGGGACCGCGCCCGGGGCGGAGCCGCCGGAGATGGTGCCCACGTTGGAGGCTGTACCGGCCCCGTGGCGGCCCAGTTTCAGCCCGGCCAGGGCCGCGGCCGCTATCCCTATGGCGGAGACGCCTTTCTCCGGCTCGAGGGAGGCGTCGGCGGAACGGCCCAGCACGTCGGCGGAGAAGAGGGCTATGCCGTGAGAGGAGGCCGCGTAGGAACCGGGCGGCAGCGGGGAATCCAGCACGAAGCCGCAGCGCACGCCGGCGGGCAGCGCCAGGTTCCTGACCCCGGCCATGTTGCCGCGGCCGCGCGTGGTGAAGGCCATGGTGAAGGGCTTGAGCGGGAGGTTGGTGTGTACCGCGCGCTCCAGCGCGTAGAGGATGGCGGCCATCCCGGCCCGGCCGTCGGCGCCGAGCGGGGCCCGGCCGTCGGTGGAGACGCGGTCGGCCCCCACTACCTGCCTGGCGGAGGAGGTGTAGGCGGCAGTGTCCATATGGGCGAGCAGCACGAAAGCGCCGCCCCCTCCCACCGGGCAGACCACGTTGCTGGTGTCGGACAGGGCGGCCGCCGCTGAGCCGTCCATCGCCGGCTGCAGCCCCAGGCCGCGCAGGAAGGCGAAGACCCGCTTGGCGACGGCGCCTTCCCTGCCCGGCAGCCCGTCTATGCGGGCCAGCTCGAGGAAGAGGTCCAGCAGTCTCCGGCTTACCACCGCCCCCCCTTATTCGGCCCAGCCGCGGGCCAGGTTGATCAGCACCTCGGCGGACTTGTTCATCCCGTCCAGCGAGACCCATTCGTAGCGGCCGTGGTAGTTATAGCCGCCGGTGAAGACGTTGGGCGTGGGCAGGCCCATGAACGACAGCCGCGAGCCGTCCGTGCCGCCGCGCACCGGCTTGATGCGCGGCTCCAGGCCCGCGCGCCTGACCGCGGCGAGCAGCTTGCGCATCACCTCCGGGCGCCCGGCGATCACTCCCTTCATGTTGCGGTACTGCTCCTTGAAGGAGAGCTCGATCTTCGCGAGAGGGTACTTGAGCCGCTTGGCGGCGACGATGGCCTCCAGCTGGCGCTCCATGGCCTTGAGCTTCTTCAGGTCGTGGTCGCGCACGATGCCGGAGACGGAGGCTTTCTCTGTCTCGCCGGCGATGTCCATGAACATGATGAAACCTTCGCGCCCGGAGGTGGTCTCCGGCACCATGTTCTCCGGCCAGGACGAGACTATCTCGGCGGCGATGCGCGAGGCGTTGGCCATCGCGTTCTTGGCCGAGCCCGGGTGCACGCTCTTGCCCTGCACCTTTATCTCCACGGCGTCGGCGTTGAAGGTCTCCTCCTCCACCGCGCCGGCCAGGTCCCCGTCGAAGGTGTAGGCGCAGTCGGCGCCGAAAGCCTTCACGTTGAAGAACTTCACGCCCTGGCCGACCTCTTCGTCGGGGGTGAAGCCTATCTTCAGGACGCCGTGCGGTATCTCCGGGTGCTTGATCAGGTGCTCCGCGGCCGTCATGATGATCGCGAGGCCGGCCTTGTCGTCGGCGCCCAGCAGCGTGTCGCCGGAGGCGGTCACGATGTCCTCCCCGCGGCAGAGGGCGAGCTCGGGGCAGTTCTTCTCGTTGAGGATCACGCCGAGCTTGCGGCTGATGACGATATCGCCGCCCTTCCAGGCCCGGTGAAGCTGCGGCCTGACCCCTTTGCCGGAAGCGTCCGGAGCGGTGTCCATGTGGGCCAGCAGGCCGATGACGGGCTTCTTCCCCTTCACGGTGGCGGGGAGCTCGGCCGTCACGTAGCCGTGCCCGTCCAGTTTCACCTTCTTCGCGCCTATGCGCTTCAGTTCGGCGGCCAGCAGCCTGGCCAGCGTCAGCTGCTTCGCGGTGGACGGGAACGCAGCCGACTTGTCGTCGCTCTGCGTGTCGATCCTGGCGTAGCGGTCCAGCCGTTCGTATAGGGCGGTCTTCAGGTCCATCGGGTTCCTCCTGCGTCGTAGGTCCCAAAAAGGATATAATTATTATATTCCCCGCTTCAAGGAGACGCCATGTCCATCAGCTTCATGCCCAAGGAAGTAAAGTTCTTCGACTACCTGAACATGCAGGCCGAGAACATCGTCAAGGCCGCGGACTGCTTCAAGCACGCCGTGAAGAAAGGCTCTTTCGACGAGGAGACCGTCAAGAAGATCAAGAATTTCGAGCACGAGGGCGACACGCTGGCCCACGAGATCGTGGACATGCTCAACCGCACCTTCATCACCCCGATAGACCGCGAGGACATCTACTCGCTCGCCAACATCCTCGACGACATCATCGACATGGTCAACTCCATGTCCGGCCGCATCCGCCTCTACAAGCTGGACGCTTCCGACGACCACATGGTCCAGTTCGCCGAAACCATAGACCAGTCGGCCCAGGCCCTGGCCAACGCCGTCAAGCACATGCACGACACCAAGCGCGCCCGCCGCGTGCTGGACTACTGCATCGAGGTCAACCGCCTGGAGAACATGGGAGACCAGATCCGCGAGAAGGCCATCGGCCGGCTGTTCGACACCGAGAAGGACCCGATCATGGTCATCAAGTGGAAGGAGATCTACGAGGCCGCCGAGGCGACGCTCGACACCTGCGAGCACGTGGCCAAGGTGATAGAGGCCATCCTCGTCAAGCACGGCTAGCGCCTGCCGCGCCCGAAAGAAGAGCCGCCCCGGGAAGAGGCGGCTCTTCTCTTTTTTGCGGGCGCTACCGGCGCGCCGCGGCCCTGCCGGCCAGGATGCCGCTGGTCCAGGCCAGGTGCAGGTTGTACCCGCCGGAATCCCCGTCCAGGTCCAGCAGCTCCCCGGTGATATAAAGGCCTTTCAGGTTCTTCGAGGCGAAGGTCGCCGGGTCCACCTCCCGGAGGGCGCAGCCGCCGGCGGCCACCATCGCGTCGCCGAAGCCGAGCGTGCCGGTCACCTTCACGGGGAACCCCTTGAGCAGGGCGGCCAGTTCGAGCGCCCCATCCGCGGACAGCGGCGCGTCCCAGGGCAGGCCGCAGCGCGAGGCGGCGGCCTTCAGCAGCTTCTCGTTATGCAGGCCGCAGGCGAAATGGCGCAGCGGCCGGCCTTTAAAGGCCTCGGCGCGTTCCGTCATCAGGCCGTAGAACTTTTCCGGCTTCAGGTCCGGGAACAGGTCCGCCTCCACGGAGAGCTCGCCGGCACCCAGCGCGTCGGAGGCGGCGCGGCTGAGGTCG
>JAJZOZ010000160.1 GCA_021811405.1 bacterium
TCTTGTCCTTGAGGCGTTTCAGCAGGTCGGGGGCGCCGGCCATGTGGCACGAGATGTTGCGGCAGAGCTGGAGGTGGTACTTGCCTACCGGCTCGCGGTTGAACATCGTGTAGAAAGTGACCACGGCCTTGACCCGCGAGTAAGGCAGTCCGAGCAGCGCGGCCAGCTCGTCCATCGCCTCTTCGGCGACGTAGCCGGTCTCCTTCTGCACCTCGTGCAGCAGCGGTATCAGGGCGGCGTCGCGGCGCGGGAAGCGCGCGCAGACCGCCTCCGCCTTAGCCTTGAACTCGTTGGTCAGCTTGAAAGCCATCGTCAGCGCTCCAGCTCCCCGCCTATCATGTTGATCTGCCCGAAAGTGGAGATGATGTCGGCGATGTAGCCGCCGTTGATCATCTTCGAAAGGCCGCCGGTCAGCGTGAAGCAGGGCGGGCGGACGCGGACGCGCCAGGGGTTGCCGGTACCGTCGCTGACTATGTAGAAGCCCAGCTCGCCGTTGCCGCCCTCCACGGCCTGGTAGACCTCGCCCGCCGGGGGCTTGACGCCCTCGAAGGTAAGCTTGAAATGGGCCATCAGCGCCTCGATGTTGCCGTAGACCTGCTCCTTGGGAGGCAGCGTGACGCCGAAATCCGGGAGGTCGATGGGGCCTTCGGGCAGTTGGGCCAGGGCCTGCTCTACGATGCGCATGCTCTGGCGCATCTCCTCCATGCGGACCAGGTAGCGGTCGTAGTTGTCCCCGTTGGAGCCTACGGGTATGTCGAAATCGAAGCGGTCGTAGACCAGGTAGGGCGTCGCCTTGCGTACGTCGAGCGGCACGCCGGTCGAGCGCAGGACCGGGCCGGTGAAGGAATGCGCCAGCGCGTCCTCCTTGGAGACGGTCCCGGTGCCGTGCAGCCTGTCGTAGAAGATCCGGTTCCTGGTCAGCAGGCGGTCGGCGTCGTCCAGGTTCTTGCGGACCACCTTGAGGACCTCGTCGGTACGCTGCCCGAAGTCAGGTGGCAGGTCCCGGGTGAGGCCGCCTACGCGCGCGTACGCCGGGGTCACGCGGCCGCCGGCGACGGAATCGGTCAGCTTGTACAGGGCTTCCCTGGCGTTGATAAGGTAGAAATAGACGGTGAAGGCGCCGAGCTCCATCGCGTTGGCGCCGATGCAGGTGAGATGGTCGGTGAGGCGCGAGAGCTCGCTCATTATCACCCGGATGTACTGGCAGCGCGGGGTGGCCTCGATCCCCATCAGCTTCTCCACGGCCAGCGCGAAGCCGGCGTTGTTGATGAAGGGCGAGACGTAGTTCAGGCGGTCGGTGTACGGCACGCACTGGTTCCAGGTGACGTTCTCGCAGGTCTTCTCGAAGCCGCGGTGGAGGTAGCCTATCTCTATGTCGCTGTCGGCGACGCGCTCGCCCTGCACGGTCAGCAGGACGCGGACGATGCCGTGCATGGCCGGATGGGACGGGCCCATGTTGAGCGCCAGGCGCCCGTCTTCCAGCTTTTCCAGTTCCCAGTTCTTCGGGAGGTCTTGATGTTTGGTCTGCATCCTGTCTTTGCCTTACCGCCGGGGTCAGTCCCGGTGCGCTATGCGCGGCTGCCTCTTCTTCAGCGGGTAGTCCTTCCTGAGGGGATGGCCCTCGAAGCCGTCGTACATCAGTATGCGCCTGAGGTCGGGATGGCCCTCGAAGCTTATCCCGAACATGTCGTAGACCTCGCGCTCGAGCCAGTTGGCCCCCGGCCAGACGGAGGTCAGGGACTTCACCGAAGGGGTCTCGGCCGGCACGGGGCACTTGAGGCGCAGGCGGTAGTTGTGGCCGGTGGAATAGAAATGGCAGACCAGCTCGTAGCGGGGCTCCCGCGGCAGGTAGTCCGCAGCGGTCAGGTCCATCAGGATGTCGAAGCCGAGCCCGTCGCGCAGGAACAGCGCGACGTCGCCCAGCGCCTCGCGGCGCACCACGGCGGTCTCGTCGCCGCGGAAGGAATGCGTCTCCAGTACGTCCTGCGGGAACTTGGCCTTTATCTCGTCGAGCAGGTAGCTGGTCATCTGTATTTGCGGTCCAGGACCGACTCCTTGGAGACTTTCTCCTGCAGCTTCAGCAGGCCGTCCAGCACGGCCTCGGGCCGCGGCGGGCAGCCCGGGATGTAGATGTCCACCGGTATGATCTTGTCTATCCCCTGCACCGTGGCGTAGTTGTCGTAGAAGCCTCCGGAGGTGGCGCAGACCCCGAAGGAGACCACCCATTTGGGCTCGCACATCTGGTCGTAGACGCGCTTGAGCACCGGGGCCAGCTTCTCGTTGACCGTGCCGACCACGAACAGCACGTCCGCCTGGCGGGGCGAGAAGCGCGGATACTCGGCGCCGAAGCGGGCTATGTCGTAGGTCGAGGCCCAGGCCGACATGAACTCCATGCCGCAGCAGGCGGTCACGAAAGGGTACTGGAAGAAGGAATACTTGCGGGCCCAGTTGACCGCCTCGTCGAGGCGGGTCGTAAGATAGGTGTGGCCGAAAAGCGTTTCTAATCCCATTCGAGAGCCCCTTTCTTCCAGGCGTAGGCCAGGCCTGCGAAGAGCACCGCCAGGAAGCCGGCCATCGCGTAGAAAGCACCGTGGCCGAGGGCGCGGAAAGAGACGGCCCACGGGTAGAGGAAGACGATCTCCAGGTCGAACATCACGAACAGGACGGCTACCAGGTAGAAGTTGACCCTGGCCAGGCCGCGCGGCTCCGTCGCCGGAGGCATGCCGCACTCGAAGGGTTCCTGCTTGACGGGCGTGCGCTTCTTCGGCCCGAAAAGGACGGACGCGGCCACCATCCCCGCCGCCACAGCGAGGCCGAAACCGGCCGCCATCAGTACCGCCAGATATTCGCGCATTATTTAAATTCTATACAAATCCGGTTAACTTGTAAATTGCTTATAATCAACCGGGGGATTGACTGTGGTCAAAAAACGCGTCAGCGTCTGAGCAGCAGCCGCAGGGCCGCCATGGCGCCCTTCGTCAGGCGGGCGTCGAGCAGGGCCTGGCGTATCTCGCGCAGCTGGGCTTTCCCCTTCCAGTGTCCGCCCAGGGACCCGGCGATCTGTTCCGCCATCCTGGCTATTTCCGAGGCTTCTGCCGGCGGGTGGGGCCTGCGGCCGCGCAGCGGCTCGCCGGAAGCCCGGGCGGCCAGTTCGTAGCAGGCCACGGCGACGGCCTGGCCCAGGTTCATGGACGGCTGGGCCGGGAGGGTCGGGATAGTCGCCACGGCGCCGCAGAAGGAGAGGTCCTCCCTGCTGAGCCCGCTCTTCTCGCCGCCGAACAGCAACCCCACCCGCGAGGCCCCGCGCCCGGCCGCGTAGGCGGGGGCGTCCTTGAGCAGGACCACGTCGCGCTCGGGATTTATGAAGTGCAGGGAGGACGTGCCCAGCAGCAGGTCGCAGCCTTCCGCCGCCTCGGGGATGGAGCCGCAGAGGCGCGCCGACCGCACCACGTCCATGGCGCCGACGGCGGAGACGGAGGCCTCCTCGCGCCAGGTCCTCGCCACCTCGCCCCAGTCGTTGGGAAAGGCGCGCACCAGCGCCAGCTCCCCCAGGCCGAAGTTGGCCATCGCGCGGGCCGCCGCTCCGATGTTGTCCGGGTTCCTGGGGGCTACCAGGATTATCCTGACGTTCATCTGCGGCCCGCCGGCAGGAAGTCGGGGATCCTGCGTATGCCGGGTCTCAGGCGCGGCGCCCCGGGACGGTGCTGGGTCTCTACGAAGAAGGAGGCGGCGCCGGGAAAGCGGGCCTGCAGGATGTTGGAGTTGGCCGGCTCGTTCTCGAATACGGCCACCACCTCGCCCAGCCGGTCTATATAGCCGCTGACCTCCTTTTTGAAGAGCTCGTCGTCCTGCGCGGATTCCTTCTTCACTATGGTCATCGTGCCCGCCACGCCCACCGGAAAGCCGTAGAGGCGCAGGACTTCGGTGGTCCCCACCAGCATGCGCCCCACGTCCCTGCCCGTCAGGTAGATAACGGTGGCCCCGGCCCTGTGTACCTTGTCCACGTAAGCCTTGGCTCCCGGCAGCGGCATGTCGTACTTCTGGTATTCGTCGGAGAAGAAGCGGCGGGCCCATTCCTGCTCGATCAGCCGCACCTCGGCCGGGCCCTTCACGCGCAGGCGGCGCAGCGTGACGTCCAGGCTGTAATCTATCACGGCAAGGTCCTGGAAGCGCGTGAACGCGGCGGACAGGGCGGGGCATTTCGAGTCGAACTTCTCGGATATTTCCCGGAGGATGAACATCGTGCGGGTCCTGTTGTCGAACAGGGTCCCGTCGAGGTCGAAGATGGCTATCGTGGAGCGCCGCAGGGCGGTGCGCTCCTCTACAAGCGCCACGACTTCCCGCAGCGCTGCCCCGCCGTCGTTCGCGTTCAGGTTCTTCATGCGTTCCCCCCTGTTCCTATTTCTTGCCCGGGCCCAGGTAGCTGCCGGTCCGGGCGTCCACCAGGTAGCGGCGGGAGCCGCAGTCTATGATCCAGACCTGGGAGTGGCCCGCCGCCGGGGCGTACGCGGGCTTGAAGTTCTTCAGCTTCATCGAGACGGTGGAGCAGCCGCCCAGCGCCCCTTTGGGCAGCCGCGAGACGGCGTGGTCGCTGTCCTTGAAGGGCAGCGTGACCGGGTCGAGGCGCGCCAGGTCCGAAGTGCCTTTGCCGTCGAAGGTCACGAACTGCGAGGAGGTCTTCCCGGCGCAGCCGCCGAAGGCCTGCTGCGACCCCATGGAGCGCGAGCCGAAAACGAAGCTCCAGCCGTCCTCCGGGGCCACGCATCTGGCGCTCCCGGTCCTGTCCGCCAGGGCCTCCACGAACAGCAGGCCGGCGTCGGGGACCTTCTTGCGGATCTCCGCCACGGCCAGGGAGGCGTACCTGCCCGCCGTGTCGCGGCCTTTCGTCGCCGGTCCCTCGGGCCCGGCCTGGGCCTTCGCCTTAGGGGCGGCCGCGGACAGCTTCCAGGCCTTTTCGGCGGAGCAGTCCGCCAGGGCCGCCGCTTTGCCCTGCGAGACGCGCCAGTAGCAGCCGGCCGGGCGCCCGTCTCCTGCGGGGAGCACCGCCGCACGCATCAGCACGCTGCGGCCGTACGGGTCCGGTTCGGGCTTGAACAGCCCTTCCGCGGCCAGTTTCTTGAGCACTTTGGAGGGCTCGGCCACGCGGTACGGGAGCTTTTCTGACGGCTCTCCTCCCGACAGGTCCCTGGAGACGTTCAGGACGTCGGGACCGCAGGCGTCCACCGTCAGCCATTCGCCGCCGGACCGG
>JAJZOZ010000161.1 GCA_021811405.1 bacterium
CGCCGAAATGGACGTGCCTGGCGGCCAGCGCGGCCCCGGCGGCCTTGCTTTCGGGCGCGGAATACGGCTGGGACCAGATGTTGACGAAAAGGCCGGCGTCCTTCAGCTTCCCCTCCGCGGCCAGTTTGAGTTCCACCGGCGCGCTGAGGCAGAGATTATTGGAGAAGGTGAATTTCTTGGCGTGGGTCCCCAGCCGCAGCATCAGCTCCTCCAGGGCCTCCCGCGCCGCCGCCGCGAAGTCCAGGAAGGGGCCCTCCAGCGGAGACCCGCCGCGGGGGGCTATGCCGAAGAGTTTTTCCCAGGCCGAAAGTACCGGCGCCATGCCGTTGCGGTAGCTGAAGTATTCCGGGAACAGCCTGAGAGAGCCGTCCTCCTTCAGTTCGGCCAGCTTCGAGATCATCCGGTAGTATATGTCCTCGGACCTTTTCCTGTCCGCGGCCGGCGGGACGGTGAACAGCTCCCAGGACGACTCGCCCGGGAAGCCGGCGTACGCCGCTAGGGCCCCGGAAAAGGCCTGCGGCGAATCGGTATCGGCCAGCTCCCTGATCAGCTTGACCTTCTCCCCCGACCCGAGAGCAACGGAAGCGGCGGCGCCGTCCCCGGGGCCGTCCAGGACCAGTATGGCGGAGTCCTCGAACGGGGACTGGAAGAACGCTGAGGCGGCGCAGGAGAGCTGGTGTTCCGGGTACAGCAGCTGGCGGGGCTTCTCTCCCCAGGAGGCCGAGGCCAGCCTGGACTCCAGCCTGCCGAGGCCGAGCCGGCGCTTGGCGAAGGCCGCCGGGGCGGTGCGCATGAAATAAGGGTAGGTCCCGGGAGCCCCGGCCCTCCATTCGGTATCCAGCCTGGCGAATTCCCGCAGCGGCTTGCCGCAGAAGGCCACCGCGGCCAGGTCGGAGACGCCGACGATCGCCCCCTCCTGCTCGGAGGCCTTTTCAAGAGCGGCCCTCACGGCTTCGACGGGGAAATAGGCCGGCGGCGGCTCGAGCGCGCTGAAGATAACTTTGCCGTCGCGCAGCATGGCGGCGGCCGAGCCGTCCTCTGAGGAAGAGATGCCGAGTATGTATTGAGCGGTCGGGGCGGGCGGCTTGGGGCCGGGTCTTTTCCTGCCGGACATCATGCGGCCACGGCGGTCCAGAAGCCCGCGGGATAGTTCCGGGTCTCCACGGAATAACGGGGGCTGCCCATTTCCCTGTAGCGCTCGAGGGCCTTCCCGGAAAGCATCACCCTTTCGCCTGTCCGTATGTCGAGCGGATCGGCCATCAGCCCCAGCCCCAGCGCCTTGAGCAGGGCCTCTTTAACCGTCCACAGCCGCGTGGCTTCCGACGGGTCGCGGGAGGCGAGCTCGGCCGGGTGGAAATAGTCGCTGTACCAGGCCGGGTGGCGCTCTTCTATCTTCTCCAGGTCGGCGCCCAGGAATTGGGAGCCGGGCTTGACGGCGGCCAGCGCCCACCCGTTGGAATGTGAGATGGATACCAGGGCCTGCCCGCAGCAGGGGCGGCCGAACTTGTCCATGCCTATGTCGCAGGCCGCCGGGGCGGGCCCGTCCGCGGAGAGCAGCGCCTTGGCGGCCAGGCGGCCCGCCAGCCACTCGCGGCGCCGCTTCTCCAGCCGGAAAGCGGCGTAGACCGCGCTCTCCCTGTCGGAGAGGGCCCCGCCGGGGACCTGTCCCTCGACCGGGAGGTACAGCACGCTGGCGCCGGTGCCCGGCCAGACCTCCCCGGCCTCGCGCATCGCCGCCGTCATCAGATGGGCGTCGGGATCATCGCGTAGTCCCGCAGCTCGGCGAACAGGTTGTACTCGCCGTCGAAAGCCCACGCGTCGTAGAGGCTCCTGTTGTCCTCGGTCCTGCCCTTGAAGACTCCGTACAGGAACAGGGTCTCCGGGTCGAGCGGCTCGTGGTCGTAGGCGATGGCGGCGCCTATGGCGTCGGGCAGGGCCATCGTCCTGTCGAACTGTATGTCCCTCCAGCCGCAGGCCTGGAACATGGCCTCGAACACCAGCGGGTGGAAGACGAGCTTCTGGGAACCTTGCTTCCAGAGAGGCGCCTGGGGCCGCTTGAAGACGGCCAGCACCGAGCCCTTATCCAGCGCGAGTATCCCGTCGAGCACCTGGAAGCTCGGGCCGTGGAAGTAGGTCTGGTAGATCGCCGGGGCCTCGGTCTTGTATTTCCTGGTCTTCGGCAGGCGCGGGCGCATGCCGGTGTTCCAGGCAGAAGGGGCGTCCTCGGCGGAAACGGCCTTGAAGTGGGTCCTGGTCTGACCCAGCCTCTGCCCCTTGGGGCTGATGAAGTCGGACTCCAGCCGCATGTCGACGGCCCCGCCGGAGGCCTCGGCCTTTATCCGCACCTCGGCGTCGCGGTTGCGCAGCAGCTTTATCGGCACGGCGAAGCGCACGGCGGTAAGGGCCTTTGGAGGCTTGCCGGTCACCAGAGCCGCGGCCTCGGCGAAGGTCTCGAGGCCCATCACGCCGGGCACGTACGGGGTGCCGTTGATGGAGTGGTCCGCGAGGTAGGGGTCCGCGGCCAGCGAGAAGTCCTTCACTCCGGCCAGCATCTCTCCCTTCAGCAGGTCCGAAAGCTTCGGCACGAAGTGGAAGCCGGTGGAGGCCGACGGGGAGAAGTTGGGCTCGTACTGCAGCTGCTTATCCCAGTCAAGCTTCCCGAGGCTGCCGGAGAGGATTATCTCCGGCACCTTGCCGTAAGCTATCTCGTCCACGAAGGCCTGCATCCCCTCCTCGGGGTACAGGAATTCCATCTCCTGCGACTTGAGGAAGGCCTCGACGCCCGGCCTGGCGCCCATGCCTATCTGCGCGTAGCCGGTCATGTCTATGCTGACGGCGCGCACGCCGCGGTTCTGCTGGCTCACGCAGAACTTGGCCACGTAGTCGTTGGCGGCCGCGTAGTCGCTCTGGCCCAGGTTGCCGAACTTGCCGGCGATGGACGAGGCCATAGCCCAGAAGCCCTTCTCCTTGACGATGCCGGATTTCCAGAGCCGGATGGCGGAGTCGGCCTTCACGTTGAAGATCAGGTTGAACTCCTCCACGGCCTTGTCCACCACCAGCTTGGAGCGCTCCAGGCCGGCGAAGTGCACCACGCCGTCTATCTGGCCGAAGTCGGCCTTGATGCTCTCCATCGTCCTGTCGAAGGCGGCCTGGTCGGTGAGGTTGCAGCGGTAGTAGGTCACTTTCACGCCGAGGGCGCGTATCGCCTCCATGTTCCTGTGCATGTCGGCGGCGTCCTTGAGGCGCGTGTATTCCTTTTCGAGCAGCGCCGGGGTGGCCTTCTCCGGGCCGTTCTTCAGCTCGTTCCAGAGCTCGCCCATCTTCCAGGCCTTCAGTTCGGCCTCGCTCATCTTGGTCAGGCGCTTGGCCTTGTCGCCGATCTCCATCAGGTCTATGATCAGGATGTTGGCCTTGTGCTGCTCCGCCAGCATCCTGGAGAACATGGCTCCCAGGCCGCGGCCGGCGCCGGTCACGAGGACGTTCTTGCCTTCCAGCTGCGTAGCGGCCTTGGACTTGTCCAGCGCCTGCGGCTTGCCCACCAGCGTCCAGCGCTTGCCGTCGGCGTAGCCTATCGCCAACCGCTTGTCCGAGTACAGTATCTCGTAGAAGGTCTTCTGCACGATCAGCTGGTTGGAGGAGCTGGGCTCGAAGTCCAGCAGCTTCACGGCGCTGTTCTCGAGCTCCTTGCGGATGCACAGCGTGGGGCCGTGGATGGCGCCGTAGACCGGGTCGTAGGCGTCCTTGGTGCGGTAGCCGAAGCCGCCGTCCAGCGTGGTGACCACCGCCATGAACGTGGTGCAGCCGGAGTCCGCCTTGTTGAGGCCTGCGGACAGGTACTTCGTGGCCAGGAACAGCGGCAGCGCGTAGCGCTTAAGGTCGCCGAACGCATCGGTGTCCTTGGAGAGGGACTTTACCATGCAGCCGGGCAGGTACACTACGCCCTGGGTGTCCGGGTGCGCGGCGGCGAAGTCCTGCAGGGCCTTCTCCATGGCCGGGATGTCCTTGAAGTCCACCGTTATGGAGTCCTTCAGCTTGGTCTTGGCCGGCGTGAAGATATAGGAATCCGCGCGGTGCTTGTTGAGCTCCGCCCGGAAAGCCTTCGCCAGGTCCAGGTCCTCGGAGAAGATCGCCACGGGGCGCTTGGGGGACAGTTTCTTTATGATCTCCTGTTCCACCGGCGCCGGGACTATGACCGGCACGTGGCGGATGTGACGCTTGGGTAGCTCCTGCCTGGCCGCCCTGGGCTCTTCGGCCGGCTTAGGCTCCTCTTTCGCGGTGAGGTCCAGCAGCTCAGGCTGCTCGGGCTTCTGCCGGCGTCTGGCCGGCGCCGGGGCCTCCTGGACAGGTACGGGGACATCATGCCGAATGGTGTCCCCGGTCGATGCTGGCGCTACCGCCGGGGCGGCCCCGCCTTTGGACTCGAGCACGAACTTGATGCAGTGGCGTATCGTCGGGTAGTCCTTGAGCGAGACGTTGTCCCGGCGGGGTATGTCGTAATGCTCGCGGATGGCCGCGAAAAGCTCGGCCTGCTTGACTGTGTCTATGCCGAGGTCCGCCTCCATGTCGAGGTCGAGCTCGAGCATGTCCTTGGGGTAGCCGGTCTTCTCGGCTATCATGCCCAGGATGTTCTCGCGCACGGCGTCTTCGGAGACGCCGCCGGAAGCGGGAGCCGGAGGTACGGGGACATCATGCCGAATGGTGTCCCCGGCTGATGCGGGGACGGGGGCCGGCGGTACGGGGACATCATGCCGAATGGTGTCCCCGGTCGATGCTGGCGCGACCGCCGGGGCGGCCCCGCCTTTGGACTCGAGCACGAACTTGATGCAGTGGCGTATCGTCGGGTAATCCTTGAGGGAGACATTGTCCCTGCGGGGAATGTCGTAATGCTCGCGGATGGCGGCGAAGAGCTCGGCCTGCTTGACTGTGTCTATGCCGAGGTCCGCTTCCATGTCGAGGTCGAGCTCGAGCATGTCCTTGGGATAGCCGGTCTTCTCGGTTATCATGCCCAGGATGTTCTCGCGCACGGCGTCTTCGGAGACGCCGCCGGAAGCGGGAGCGGCGGCCGGAGCCGGCGCAGCCTGAACGACGGGTGCAGCGGCCTGTACCGGCGCAACGGCCGCCGGGGCGGCTCCGCCTTTGGACTCTATGACGAACTTGATGCAGTGGCGTATCGTCGG
>JAJZOZ010000162.1 GCA_021811405.1 bacterium
GGCCTCGGAGTTGGACTGGGCCAGAGTTCCCAGACCGGAGATGACGCCCGTGGATATGGCTACCCGGTCGTCCCCGAACTTGCCGGACGTCACCGCCCCGGTGGTTATGGCCACGCTGGAGTCCCCGAAAGTGCCGGTGATCGCCGCCGCGGTTATGGCCACCCGGTCGTCCCCGAACTTGCCGGAGCTGATCGCGGCCGTGGTCAGCAGCACCTTGGCGTCGGTGACCGAGCCGTCCGCTATGACCGCCGGGGGCAGTTCGGCGTCGGGCGCCAGGGCCTGCGCCACCAGCGCGTACGGCGCGGAGACCAGCTCCTGGCGCGGGGAGAGCGGCACGCCGTCCACTGTTATCTCGATGAAGCGCGCGCCGGAGAAGGTGGCGGTGGAAAGGTCCGCCGGGGTGCCGGTGGAGAGCACGGCGCTGAAAAGGCCGCCGGAGACGTCTATGGCCTGCGACGCGCTGGTCCATTTCAGATTGCCGCCCGAAACGGCGTCGTAGATCTTGAAGAGGAAGGTCTTGCTGCCCTCGGCGGGCTGGCCGCTCTGGTCCAGGCGCCCCTGGAAGTTCAGCTTCAGCGGCGCCCCGGCGCGCGCCTGCGGCGCCGCCAGCAGCGCGGCCAGTACCAGGAACTTAATGTATGACGCTCTGTTCTTCATATTGTCTCCGCTATCCCTACCAGATGACCATCAGTTTGCCGCTGTTCTTCTGGGAACCGCTCTTGACCACGTAGACGTAGACCCCGCTGGCCACCTGCTGGCCGCGCGAGTTCCGCAGGTCCCAGTCCAGCGTCTCGCCTATATCGTTCTTCTCCAGCGTGCTCACCAGCTCGCCGCTGACCGTGTAGATCCTCACCACCGCGGAGCGGGTTAGGCCGGTGAAGGTTATCTTCGTATGTCCGAGGGCGCTCTTGAACGGCACGGGGTAGCAGTGCGCCGCCCCGAGGTCGCCCCTGGCGGTTACGGCTATGACCAGCAGGGCCGAGCCGCCTCCGGAATAAAGGCTGAAGGCCCCGCCTGAAGGCGACGCGGCCGAATAGGCGGGCGCGCCTACGCTGGAGGAGACCGAGTACGCCCCGCCGGAAGCCGGGCCTCCGCCGGAAAGCGGCGCCACCAGCGGCACGCTGAAGACTCCGCCCGTCATGGCGGCGAAGGCCGGCGTGACGCCGGCGGCCGCCAGCAAAAGGGAGCTGAGCAGTATCCTCATATTATTTCTGCGCCTTCCCCAGGGCCTCCAGTATGGCCCCCTTCACCTCGTCGGACTCCTCGTCCTTAAGGGCCTCCTGCAGCGCGGCTGCGCTGCCGGCGCCCCCTTTCGCGCCCAGGGCCGCGGCGGCCTGGGCGCGCACTCCGGGGTCCTGGTCGCGCAGACCGGTCTTGAGCAGGTCCGCCGCCCCTGGGGCGCCGCATACCGCCAGGCCGCGCAGGGCGGCCTTCTTCCACTCCGGGCGGCCCGAGCCCAGCAGGGAGGAGAAATGCTGCAGCACCCTCGGCGTACAGTCGGCCGCAAGGGCCTCCGCGGCGGCAATGGACTTGTCCAGGTCGTAACCGTAGAGGTCGTCCAGCTTCGAAGGCGGCACGGCAGCCGGGTCTTTGGGGGCGGGCTCCCGCACCAGGGCCTCGGTCAGCGCTCCTCCGGGCAGTTTGTCGAAGCGGTAGGTCAGGCCGAAGCGGTGTATGTTGCCGAGGTCGTAGGTGGAGCCGAAGGAATAGTCGAAACGCATTCCGCGGCCCAGGCGCTCGGGCATGTCTATGCCGGCCCCGAAGGTGAGCCCGCCGGAGACGTCGCCGTAGGAGGTATAGCCGGCGCGCAGGTAGACGGCGCCGTAAAGCCGGCCCTCGAGACCGGCGGAGAAATAGTCCTTGCCGTCCTCCGGGTAGGCCAGCTCGGCGCTGATCAGCCCCGAGACCTGCCCGCGGCCGGCGCGGTAGGAGAGGCCGGTCTTCAGCGTGCGGGCCGGCCTGGCCCCGGAACCGTAGAAATCCAGCCTGCTGGCCGCCGCGTTCTGCACCGCCGCGCCGAAGCCCAGCCCGGGCAGGCCCGCCTGCAGCAGCAGGCCGGCGTCCAGCGCGGCGCCGTCGGCGCTCTTGTCGTCCAGGCTCTCAAGCACGTACTTGGCGGCCGCGCCGCAGCGCAGCGAGGGAACGGCGGGCAGGCCGGTGCGCAGCTCGGCCCCGTAACCCAGGACCACCTCGGCCCCGTAGGCGGACACGCTGCCGGTCCTGTTGTCCGCCGCGTCGTAGGAGTCGAAGGCCCCCACCTGGAAATAGTTCAGCCCCAGCCCCCAGGCGCCGCGGCCGCGCGGCATGGCCGCGGAGGCCGTGTGCTGCGAGATGCCGGAAAAATAGTTGTTATAGGAATAGCCCAGCTCCATCACGTCGAGCTGTGAGAGCCCGGCCGGGTTGTAGAAGACCGCGTCCGGTCCCTCCGCCACGGCCGTGAAGGCGCCGCCGAGCGCCGTCTCACGGGCCCCCACCGGTATCTTCAGGAAGTTGGCCGCGGTGGTGCCAGGCCCTCCCGCGCAGGCGGGCGCGGCCAGCAGCAGCAGCGTTCCCAGTTCAAGCAGTTTCATCGTCTCTGGCGGCTACCCGCCCTGAACCATTATATTAAAACCGCGCGCCGGCTGTCGTAAAAGGACGGGGCCCGGGAGTTCGCGCCCGGGCCCCGCCTGCGGCCTCGGCCCCGCTCAGTACGACAGGTTGTAGGCTATGCCGAAGCTGTTGCCGGTGTAGTTATACGGCATGTACTTCTCGAACTTGTTGTTGGAGCTGGCCACTATGACCGAGCCGAACAGCCGGACCATCGCCACCTCGTTGATGCGCTTGCGGATGGAGCCCGTCAGCGTGGTCATCGTGTTCACCTGCTTCGTCGTGGTGAAGTCGTTGTTCTCGTTGCGGGCGAAGCGGCTGTCGTAGGCGCGGCGCTGCAGGTTGAAGGCGCCGCCGATGGCCCACTTGCTGGTGATGTTCAGGTCCAGCGGCACGCTGAGCGCGAACTCCTTGAAGCTGTAGTAGTCCTTGGCGAACTCCGGCGCGGTGTCGCCGAGGAACTTGTACTTCATGAAGTTCTGGTTGGACTTGTGCATGGTGTAGGACACCATCGGGTACAGCTCCAGTATCCACAGGCTGTGGTGGAAGCCGAAGTCGAACGCCGTGTCGGTGTCCTTCTGCTTGGTGTCCCCGTACACGCCGGTGTCGGCCACGACCTTCTGGTTCTTGTAGTTCTGCACCGTGTAGGTCACGCCGCCGAAGAACTTGTTCCAGTTCGGGCGCAGGCTGACCTGGCCCATGGTCTGGTCCTGCAGGCCGCCGGAGGTCTCGGCGGTGTTGCCGGCGTTCTGGAACTCGCGCAGCAGGTCCGTGTAGTTGGGGAACTTGATGTTCCTTAACAGGTACTGCAGCGTGACGTAGCCGTTCCTGGCCCCGTCGAAGGAGTAGTCCAGCGCCAGCTGGCCGCCGGAGGAGTTCATGTTGTACAGGCCGTTGTCCCAGGCCTCGTTGGCGCCGGTGCGGCGGTATTCCTTGCTGAAGGCTATGCCGGGGCGCACGCGGAGGCTGTCGGTCAGGCTCCTGCGGTACTCGAAGTTGAAGCCGTGCGACATCGAGCGGTCGGTGAACTGCTTCGAGTCCTGCGGCGTGAAGCCCTGGCCGGTGTAGTTGAACGTGTACAAGCCGAACAGGTGGTCCTTCTGCGTGATCTTCGAGAGCAGCCCCACCTGGGTGTTGATGTTGCCGCCGCTGAAGATGTTGCCTTCCGAAGGCAGGAACGCCGCCTCGGAGAGCGTCATGTCGAAGTAAGGCGTGAAGATCTTGGAATCCTCGGCCACGGTGGCGAAGGCGCTGCCGGCCGCCGCCGCCGCTATGAGAGCAGTTAATATCGTCTTTTTCATTTTCGGTCCTTAAAAGTTAAGGTGGAAGTTCCAGACGGGGTGGAACACCAGCACGCCCTCCGGGTAGATGTTCAAGCCCAGCTCGAACAGCTTGCCGTACCAGCTGACCTTGCTGGAGAAGGTCTGGGTCTTTATGCCGTAGTTGAGCTGTATGCTCCAGAGCTTGCCCACGCCCTTGGGGGTCTCGATGCCGGCGATGAAGAAGTCGTCCTTGAAGCCGGTGTCGAAGCTGTTCACCTTGGTGCCCAGCAGCTCGGGCTCCTGGCCGGCCTTGAAGTCCAGCTTGGCCTTAAGGGCGCTGTGCTTGTAGCCCCAGAACGTCCGCACGCGCGGGCTCACCGAGGTGCTCAGGATGCCGCCCACGTAGTAGCCGCCGAACTTGGCGTCGTCCACCGTGTCGGAGTTCTTGGTGGCCATCTTGGCCGCCAGCATGTCCCAGTAGCCGCCTATCAGGTCCAGCTGCGGCACTCCCGGGGCTATGCGGCCCTCGGCGTGCAGGCGCAGTTTGCCCGACACGTTGGTGTAGGTCATCGGTATCGTGGTCGGGAACAGGCCCGTCTGGATGCCGAAGCTCTTGCCTGGCGGCAGCGGGGTGGTCCCTTCCAGGTCCTGCTGGAAGTCGTAGAAGAACCCCGCGGGGTTGGCGATGATCTCGCCGGCTATCTGCATTCCCTTCGATTCCCAGTCTATGGCGGCGAAGGCGGAGCTCTTTATAAGAAAAAGCCCCAGGAGGATCAGTATGAGTCTTTTCATCAATTTCCCCTGTCAGTTCCCCAGATTCGTGATGGCGGGCAGCATGCGCTGCACCGCGGCGACCATCAGGTCGGGTATGAAGACCACGTCGATGTTGCGGGTGCCTATATGGTCGCTGGATGTAATGTGGCTGTACGCGGTGTTGCTGTCGGTCATGGCAGCCGCGGACTGGTTGTCCGAGGTCTTCACATAGACCACGGTCTCGGCGGCCAGGCTCTTGAGCAGCGTGAACGGGTCCTGCGAGGAATTGGTGATGTCGTCGGCGGTCTTGATGCCGCCGCCGTTGCCTATCACGTAATTCTCGCGGGCGTACCACATGATGTTCCCGGACGTGTTATTGCCGATGTAATACGGGTCCGCCTGGAACTGTGCCAGCGGGCCGCCGGAGCCGGAGTCGTAGGAATAGCCCTTGCCGCTGGTGGCCGTCTTGATCAGCCTCATGCCCCAGTCCACGTTGGTGCCGCTGGCCCCGACGTTGTCCATCGCCAGGTAGGCGTGGGTCACCAAGAACAGCTCCTACC
>JAJZOZ010000019.1 GCA_021811405.1 bacterium
GGACTATAAGAAGCCGGCGCAGGTTTACTTCGGAGAAACGGAGAGAGCGGAAAACGCGGTCAGAGCTGGAGAGAATTTAACCTTAGCAATGGCCTAGAACTGGTCTAGACAAACCCGACCCTTTTACAGAACACTTGATTTATGTTCTGGATGATGGGCTTCGGATGGAAACGGAAAGATTGGAAAGGCTTAAGACGCATGGCTGGGACCCGGAGAAAGATGGGGCAAGGAATTTATAATCGAGTGATGTAATTGCGGGGTCTATAAAAAGCATGAAAAATCTAATCTTTGGAATTGCAGCGTTCATCTTATTTTTTGCGGCTAACTCAAGTCTTTCTGCACAAGAGAAATCCTCTCAGCCTGTGGAGTACACTTATGTGATGCAGAGTGAGGATAAGAGTATTACGGCCAAAATGGTCAATGATGAGTTGGACGGCACTGGAGTTAAGGTGCATTTTTTCGATAGGGCCGGGAAACTCATCGGGCGCTGGGAAATTTCCAATACTTCTTCGGATTCCTGGGGCCTGTCTCCGAAGGGCAATTACTTTATGTGCCGGGTAGTAAGGCGATCTGAACCCGGCGTTGCTGGAAACAGCGAAGTGGTGGTCATCGATAAGACCGGCAAGGAACTATTCTTATATGGGATGGGCGAAATCGGAAGGTGGTCGCCGAACGAGGATTACTTTGTTGTTCGCGATTACGCCGTTAGGGCATATGATTTAAAAGGCAAAGTCTTGTGGGAGCGAAAAAAATCACCAGGTGCCAGCGAAATATCTCTTGGGGCTATTTCAAATAATGGTCGATATATCGTCTTAGCGGATTCTCCTAAAACAATCGTGCTTTTGGACCAATCCGGAAAAGAGCTGTATACGAAGGATTTTGAAATAATTCCCGGCAAGCTAAAATTCACAAACATATGGGGTATTGCGGTGGACAACAACGGTAATGTTCTTCTGCGCCCAGGTGCTGCCAGTGAGATACGGGTTGTGGATAATGCCGGGAATATTAAGTTGGCCCGGCAATTTGAGGGTTATAAAAAATTCGATGTGTCGTTCTCTACTTCCAGCCCTGCCGCGATTGAGATAATAAATAGAGAAGACAAAGGGCAAAAAACTTTAATTGAATGGGACTCAAAGAAGCGATAGGGGGGATTGTTGGCTACTAGTTTGAAATACGTGCTCGTGTTGAATATCGCGTCAATCCGCAAAATCCTTAAGCCCTGTTTTGTAAACCTTTCGTAGGTGTTTTAATTCCACTACATCGATACGCCGCTCGCCGCGCTCTATTTTGGAGACCTAGGACTGCGGCTTTTTTAGTTTTAGGGCTACTTCGGTCTGGGTGAGACCGGAGGCCAGGCGGGGGGTAGCTAGTCTCTCACGATAATACGTGTGAAATTAAAACCGCGCCTCTGACGGCGCGGTTTTGTCTTTTCCGAGAAGCCTTCTTCATCGGGTAACTAAGTGGAAATTTGGCGCCCCCTACGGGATTCGAACCCGTGATCTCTGCCTTGAAAGGGCAATGTCCTAGGCCGCTAGACGAAGGGGGCGCAATAACTTTTTCTACCGAAGAAAAGCCGGCTTGGGACCGGCTTTTATTTAGTAGAATCATAGTTTACCAATTAGCCCGTCGGCTGTCAAACCGGCGGAGCAGGGCCGTGAACGCCAGTTTTCGGGGGAAAAATGCCGGAAGAGACTCCTCAGCCGCCTCAGCAGAACGTGCCGCCGCCTCCGCCGCCGCGCCCGCAGGTCCCGCCCGCGCCGCCGCCGGCCCAGGACGAGGCCGCCCTCCGCGCCGAGCTCGAGCGCGCGCGCTCCCGCAACAAGCTGCTCAAGATAGCCGCGTCGGTGCTGGCCGTGCTCTTCATCGTAGTGGCGTTCGCCGCTTTCTACATCTACCGCAAGATCTCGCAGACCACGGAAGCCCTCGAGGAGGCCTTCCGGACCCCGCAGCCGCTGGTCTACGGCTCCGAGGGCGGTCAGCTGCCGCGCACCGGCTTCGGCGTGGCCGCCTCCACCGGCATGCCGGCTTCGAGCCTGGGGATGTTCTCCGGCTCGCTCGGCGGCGGGGAGCAGGGCCAGCCGGGCGGCATCAGCGAGGCCCAGGCCGCCGGCGCCGTCAACGCTCTCTCCAAGTACGCCGACCGCCCCATCGTCAAGGAATTCCTCGCCGACCTCAAGAAGGACCCGGACGGCGCCAAGGCCATGGCCAACGCCAAAGGCGGCAACCCCATGTCCATGCTGGCCGCCATGCGCGGCTCCAAGAGCCTGGAAAAGATGATGGCCAAGTACGCCACCCGCCCCGAGTTCCTGGCCCTGATGATGGAAGTGATGCGCGACCCCGCGGTCAAACCTTTCATGTCCGCGGTGCCCGGCGGGCTGCCGCCGGAGCTGCCGCAGGCCCCCGGCGCCGCCCGGCCGCAGACCGGGCCGCAGGCCGTTCCCGCCGCCTCCGCGGGGGAGGGGGCCGGTGAGAACGCCGCTGAGGAGGAAGGCCCCATGATGCTCGACACCTCCGCTATCAGCGGGACTTCTTCCGAGGCTCCCGCCCCGGCCCGCAAGGGCGGGGTGCCTCCGCCGGTTGACAGCCAATAATATAATAAAGTTTAATAAAGCGTTATGTGGTTGAGGTCCCTCGCACGCTTCATAAAGAGCGCGGCCAAGCCCGTGAGTATCTTCATAATACCTCACAACGGCATGCCGTCGCTGCGCTTTAACCTGCCGGTGCTGTTCCTGGTGGTGTTCGGCGCCGCCTGGACGGGGCTCACGGTCTGGTCCGGCTATATCGCCGGCCGCCACTTCGACTATTACGTCACCAAGGCCGACAACAAGATCCTGCGCACCAAGATGGCCTACGTCTCCGATCAGGTGGAGAAGGGCCTGGCCTACCTCGAGATGACCAAGCGCACCGATTCGCAGCTGCGCAAGGTCCTCGGCATGGACCCCGGCATGTTCGAGCGGGAGGACGCCGTCGGTGGCCCGCAGGATTCCGACCTGGCCGAGTTCCGCAAGCTGCTGGACGCCAAGGCCTCCGAGATCAAGGAGACCACGCTCAACAATTCCATCCAGCGCATGCAGGAAGAGTCCCGCCGCCGCCTCGCCAGCTACACCGAGATCACGCTTTACCTGACCGACCGCCACAATTCCGCGCGCGCCACGCCGGCCATCTGGCCTGCCCAGGGCCGCATCACCTCGCCGTTCGGCTACCGCATAGCGCCGCTGCGCTTCGCCAGCGAGTACCACACCGGCGTCGACATCGCCAACGAGGCCGGCACGCCGATAGACGCCGCGGCCGACGGCGTGGTCCGCCACGCCGGCTGGGCCCAGGGCTACGGCATGTGCGTCGTGATAGACCACGGCTTCGGCTACACCACTCTCTACGGGCACATGAGCGAGATCGTCGCCAAGGAAGGCTCGGTCGTCAGGCGCGGCCAGGTCATCGGCCGCATGGGCTCCACCGGCACGTCCACCGGCAACCACCTGCATTACGAGGTCTGGACGGGCGGCGTGCCGCGCGACCCGATGAAGTACCTGAACGCCGCCGGCAAGCCCGCCGCGGCCGGCAGCGTCGCCGGCCTGTTCGACGGCATCTTCGGCGGGGTTTAAGGGGAGGGATAAAGCTATGGCTATCTTCAAGAACACCAACATCAGCTTCGAGTCCAAGAACGGCGACACCGTGATAGGCAACGAGGCGTACTTCCAGGGCACGCTGACCGCCAAGGGGTCGCTGCGCATCGACGGCCGCGTGGACGGCTCCATCGTCGACGCCAAGATCGTCACCATCGGCAAATCCGGCAAGATCAAGGGCGACATCTCCTGCGAGGTCTGCTACCTCTGCGGCGAGGTGAAGGGCAACGTGACCGCCCTCGACCACATCGAGGTGCTCTCCGGCTCCCGCGTCGACGGCGACCTGCGCGCCCCGCGCATCATGCTCGAGGAGGGGGCGCTCTTCAACGGCAACTGCTCGATGGAGCAGGCCCGCAAGGGCCACGCCGACAAGGCCGAGAAGATAGAAAAGCTCGAAAAGACGGAAAAGACCGAAAAGACCGACAGGACCGAGGCTAAATAACCATGATCTCCTTCTTCTCCAAGCACCGCCGCATAGTCTTCATCGTCACCGTCTCCATCTTCCTCGTCGGCGTGTTCGTGGGCCTGGGCGCCTACGTCTTCACCGGCGACTCGATGGGCGCCGTGGCCGACGTCGGCGGCACCAAGATCCCGTACCAGCGCTTCCTCTCGCAGGTCAACCGCGTGATGGCCAACTTCAAGGACTCCAACACCGAGGTCAACGACGTGATGGCCAAGACCGTCAAGCAGGAGGTCTTCCGCGAGATGATCATCGAGGAGCTGCTCGCGCAGCAGGCCAAGAAAATGGGCATGCGCGTGCCGGACTTCGAGGTGGCCGTCGAGGTGCAGAATACCCCGCAGTTCCGCGAGAACGGCCAGTTCAGCCCCCGTGCCTACTACCAGACGGTCTACAACGAGTTCCAGATGTCGCCCACGGAGTACGAGGCCTGGCGCAAGCAGGCCCGCATGGCGGCCAAGTTCAAGCAGTTCCTCTACACCAGCGTGAAGGTGACGCCGTCCGAGGCTGCCGCCTACTACATGGCCAAGAACAAGACCCTGAAGGGCTTCGACAAGGAGCGCGCCAAGTACACCGACGAGCTCGCCCGCCAGAAGTTCTCGGACCTGGCCAACTACCTGCTGCGCCAGCTGACGGTGCGGCAGGAGATCAGGAGCTACCTGGAGCAGCGCGAACAGGGCCGCTGAACCCCCGGCGCCGCCGGAGACGGGCAGGGACGGCGCCGCCGCCCTGCCCGTTTTCTTATGATCGAGATACACAACCTCACCAAGACCTTCGGCTCCTTCAAGGCCGTGGACGGGCTTACCCTCCGCGTGGAGCCGGGGGAGATCTTCGGCTTCCTCGGGCCCAACGGCGCGGGCAAGACCACCACCGTCAAGATCCTCTCGGGCATCATGCGCCCCACGTCGGGGCGCGTCAGCGTGGCCGGCTTCGACGTGGAGAAGGAGCCGCTGGCCGCCAAGCGCGCGCTGGCCTATATCCCCGACGAGCCCTTCGTCTACCCAAAGCTGACCGGCTGGGAGTTCCTGCGCTTCATCGGGGACCTCTACGCCGTGCCCGCCGCCGAGCAGCGCCGCCGCATCCCCGAGCTGCTCGAGACCTTCGAGCTGACCGCCCAGGCCGGCGAGCTGCTGGAGGGCTACTCCCACGGCATGAAGCAGAAGCTGCTGATCGCCAGCGTGCTGCTGCGCCGCCCGAAAGCCGTGCTCTTCGACGAGCCCACGGTGGGGCTGGACCCCAAGAGCATCCGCCGCTTCAAGACGCTGCTCGCCGACATCGCCAGGGAGGGCGCGGCCGTCTTCATGTGCACGCACATCCTCGACATGGCCGAGAAGCTCTGCCACAGCGTCGGCATCATCTACCGCGGGCGCCTCGTGGCCCGCGGCAGCGTCGCCGAGGTCAAGAAGCTTTCCGCGGCCGCCGGGGAGCGCTCCCTCGAGGACGTCTTCCTGGAGCTCACCGACTGAGGCCCCCATGCTCGGCATCCTCCTCGCCCGCAAGGCCCGCACCTTCCTCAACACGCTGCTGACGCTGCGCGGCTGGAAGCTGGCCAAGAACCTGATGTTCGCCGGGGTGGGGCTGGCCATGCTGGGGGCGCTGTACGCCGGGTTCTGGCGCCTGCTCAACTACCTGGAAGGGGTCCAGCTGATAGGCCCGATGCTGTCCTGGAAGCTGACCTCGATGGTGCTGCTGATGACGTTCTCGATGGTCGTCGTCTCGTCGCTGATCATCTCTATGACGACGCTCTATTACTCTTTCGACCTGAAGTTCCTCTTCTCCTGCCCTATCGACCTGCGCGCCGTCTTCATGGACAAGGCCCTGGAGACCGTCTTCTACTCGTCGTGGACGCTGGTGCTGGCCATCCTTCCTTATATAGTGGCGCTGGGGCGCATCAAGGGGCTGGGCGGCGGCTTCTACCTGAGCTACGCGCTGCTGATGGTGCCGTTCGTTATGCTGGCGGGCGCCTTCGGCATCCTGTTCAGCATGGCGGTGATGTACCTGTTCCCGTCGTCGCGGACGCGCGACGTGACCTGGCTGCTGGGCAGCCTGTCGGTGGCTTTCGTCTACGTGGTCTTCCGGTTCTCCCGTCCCGAGAAACTGCTGCGCCCCGATTCGCTGGAGATCGTGGCGCAGTACATCCGCTACCTGCAGACGCCCACGGCCCCATACATGCCGTCGGCGTGGGTCACCAAGGCCATGGTGGCCTACTCGGCGGGCCGCTGGGGGGATTTCGCGGCCGGCGCCCTGCCGCTGGTCCTCGGCGCGGCCGCGGTCTACGGGCTGATCTATTTCCTCTCCGGGCGGTTCTATATGCGCGGCTTCAGCGGGGCGCAGGGCGCGCCGCGCTTCCGCGGCGGCCGGGGCGACGCTCCGGAACAGCGCCTCGCGCTGCGCTGGCCGGCCCTGCGCGAGCCGCTGACCCTCTGCTGGAAGGACCGCCTCACGCTGGCGCGCGACGCGCGCTACTGGTCGCAGGTCATCCTGATCGCCGCGCTGATCGCGGTCTACCTCTTCAGCATCCGCCAGCTGCCGCTCGACACGCCGGACCTCAAGAGCCTGATCTCTTTCCTCAACGTCGGGGTGGCCGGCTTCGTCGTGGCCGCCATCGGCCTGCGCTTCACGTTCCCGTCCATCAGCCTGGAGGGGGGCAGCTACTGGCTGCTAAGGTCCGCGCCGCTCTCCACGTCGGCCATAATGCGCGAGAAGCTGCTCGTGTCCCTGGTCCCGTCGGTGGTCATAGGGCTGGTGCTGATAGCGGTCTCCAACCGGCTGCTCGGCGCGGACCTCTTCGTTTCGCTGCTGTCGGCCTTCACCATCGTCGTCGCGGCGGCCGTCATCTCGGCGATGGGCATAGGCCTGGGCGCGACCTTCCCCGATTTCCGTCTGGAGAACATCCACCAGCTGGAATCCTCCTACGGCGGCTTCCTTTATATGGCCTGCGCCATGGGCTACCTGGCGCTGCTGGTGGCCGTCGAGGCGTGGCCGGTGCAGATGCATTTCGCGGAGCGCTTCGGCCGGCAGAACCCGTGGGACCCGCGCGCGGTGGCGCTCTGCGCGGCGGTCTTCGTCGTGCTGAACTTCACCGCGGTCTACGTGCCGTGGAAGATGGGCCGCCGCAGCCTGGAGCGCCACGAGATCTGAACCTGCTGCCGTGAGGAGACAACCGATGACCAAGAGAACCGCTTTCGCCGCCCTCGCCGCCCTGGCCCTGGCCGGGGCCGCCTTCGCCGCCGGCAACCCCTTCGCGGGGAAGTTCTTCGCCTCCGGCGACCCGAAGAAACCCGAGTTCGCGCTGACCTTCGACGACGGGCCCGGCTACGTCACCGAGGACCTGCTCAAACTGCTCGCCGCGCGCGGGGTCAAGGCCTCGTTCTTCATGCTCGGGTCCTCCGCCCGCGCCTACCCGGCGCGGGCGCGCGACGTGGCGCGGGCCGGGCACCTGGTCTGCAGCCATACCGACACGCACAAACTCTGGGTCAGGGCCGCCAGGGCGGCCGACCACGAGGCCGTCCTGGAGGCGGAGCTGCGCCGCTCGGCCGAGTCCATCGAGAAGGCCGCGGGGGTGCGCCCGGTCATCCTGCGCATGCCCAACGGCTACGACAGGCCCTGGGTGCGCGCCGTGGCCCGCCGGCTGGGCTACACGCTCGTCAACTGGACCTACGGCAGCGACTGGACGAAGATCCCCGAGGCCCGGATGACGGCCGAGTACGTCAAGGCCGTAAGGCCCGGCGCCATCCTGCTGATGCACGACGGCGGCGGCAAGGCCCACGAGAAGGACCTCGCCCTCGTCGGCGCCGTCCTCGACGAGGCCGCGCGCAAGGGGCTCAAGCCGGTGCGGCTGGACGAGCTGCTCGGGCTCGCGGCGCCGGAGGCGAAGCGGTAAATTTTGTAGAATAGCCGGGCGGGCAAGTGGCGGAACTGGCAGACGCGCAGGTCTCAAAAACCTGTGGTCCTCTGGATCATGAGGGTTCGAGCCCCTCCTTGCCCAACCGCTTTCAGGGGGAACTCACGATGGCCAAGATACGCGTGCTCGTGGTGGACGACAACATAAACTTCCTGCAGCTGGCGCAGTTGGCGCTCGGCACCGAGGAATACGAGGTCATTACCGCCACCGACGGGCAGGACGGCTTCGACCAGGCCAGGAAGGAGAAACCGGACATCATCCTGATGGACGTCATGATGCCGCGCGTCTCCGGCCTGGAGCTGATCCGCATGATGCTCTCCGACGAGGAGGTCCGCAAGATCCCGATATTGGTCATGACCGCCAGCCATTTCGACCCGTCCACCGAGGGGGTTTTCATGCAGGAGCCCAACGTGAAGGGCTTCCTTCATAAGCCGTGCCCGGTCAACATCCTGCGCGACGAGATCGCCCGGGCCCTGGCCGCGTAACAGCGCCGGCCGCGGCATCAAAAAGGCGCCCCGCGGGGCGCCTTTTCTTTTGCGGGGCGGGGGCGCGTCAGGTGTAGGGGATGCTGATGCGGGTCGGCTCGGGCTTGGGCTTCCAGCGGAACTCGGTCTCCTGCAGCTCTATGGCTATCTGCAGGATCTCCTTGACTATGCAGGTCACCGGGATCGAGAACAGCACGCCCCAGAGGCCGCCTATCTCGCCGCCGGCCATCAGCGCCAGCAGGATGATGGCCGGGTTCAGCGCCACGGCCTTCTTCATGATGTAGGGCTGCAGGAACCAGTCGTCGAAGAAGCGGATGCCGGCGAAGAACAGCAGGATCTTGAACACGGGCACGACGCTGTCGAACTGCAGGTAGGCCACGATGGAGGAGATCACCGCCCCGACGATGGCGCCGAGGTAGGGCACCAGGCTGGAGATGCCTATCAGGATGGCGATCACCGAGGCGTAGTTCAGGTCGAAGAGCAGCAGGCCGGTGAAGGCTATCAGGAAGATGATGAAGGCCTCGGTCAGGATGCCGCGCAGGTAGTTGCCCAGCGACCCGTCTATGCGCGAGGCGATGTGCAGCACGATCTCGGCGTGGCGCGCCGGGATGTGGTCCAGCGCGTAATCTATGATGCCGGAGCCGCCCAGCAGCATGAAGAAGGTGATGAACGGCACGATGAACAGCAGCGACACCGCCGGCAGCAGGCCCAGGATGAACTGCGGCGCCGCCTCCAGCAGGTGGTCCAGCTTCTGGGCCATCTTGAGCGAGGCCAGGAAGGGATAGTTGCGCGTCATCTTGGCGTTCAGGTTGAGGAAGAACTGCTGGATGCGCTCGGCGTAGGTGGGCCAGGACTGCTGCAGCGACTCCAGGTCGAACGAGAGGAAGTGGAACAGCAGGTAGAACACCGTGAAGACCAGCACGCCGGCGCCGAGGTAGAGGCCCGCCACGGCGTAGGTGCGCTTGATGCCGCGCACCTCGAAGTACTTGATGACCGGGCTGATCACGTAGGCCAGCGCCGCGCTCAGGATGAAGGGGAAGATCGCGCCCTTGGCCAGCACGATGAAGTAGACCAGCGCCAGGCCTATGAAGGCCGGCAGCAGGAACTGCGTGTAGTTCTTCCGGGGCTGCGCGTCGGTGGCCATCGGGTCAGTTCTCGCCGGGCTTTTCCATCATGGCGCGCAGGCGGGCCGACATGATCTTGGCCAGCTGCGCGGCTATGTTCACGCCGATGTGAGGGCGCGAGAACAGCAGCGAGTCCAGCTTGATCTTGAAGAGCATGAAGACCTTGGTCTCTTCCAGCGCGTAGGCGGTGGCGGTGCGGGGCATCTCCTCCAGCAGGGCCATCTCGCCGAAGAACTCGCCGGGGTGCACCTCCGCTATGACCTCGCTCTTCTGCGTGGCGGCGTCCACGCGGGCCAGCGCTATCTTGCCGGAGAAGACTATGAACAGCGCCCGGCCGATGTCGCCCTGCGCGAAGATGGTCTCGCCTTTCAGGTAGGTGCGCTCCTGCAGGCTCTCCAGCACGTGGATCAGCTGGCGCCGCTTTATCCCCTCGAAGAGGCGGATGCCCTTCAGGAAATCCAGCTTGGAAAGGATCGCCTCGTCGTAGAGGCGGTTGAAGACGTTGAAGACGCCCATCTATTCCTTGGAGAAAAGCCCGTAGACGGTCTTGGCCATCCTGAACCACCCCGAGGAGACCGCGCCCGACACGGACTTGACCGCGCCGATCACCGGGTCCAGCGCCGTCAGCTTGCCGTCGGCGTTGAGGGCCAGGTACTCGACGGCCTTGGCCGTGTGACGCACCTGCCTCAGCGTCACTATCGCCTGGGCGACCAGCGCCACGAAGGCCACCGTCACTATCACCGCGCAAACAGTCAGTATGGTTTCCATATCGCTCCCCTAGAATGCTCCGAGAATTTAAGTATATAAAATTTTCAGGCGCCCGGCTCGCCGTGGGGGGAATGCGCCGCGACGAATTCCCTGTCGCCGAGGACCGCGTCGCGGTTCTTGTCGAAAGGGCGCCAGAACTTGCCGGGCACCGGCTCGGCCATGAAGGCCAGGTATTTCGCCCGCGCCTGCGCCGCGTCCGGCCCGAACAGGCCCAGCACCAGGTCCGCGTCCGCCGGGCCGGCCCCGCCCAGGTACTGCGCCGCGCTGGACCACCGGTAATCCTCCGGCTTCGCCGCCAGGCCTTCTTTCACAGGCTCCAGGTGGATGAACCGCGCCAGGTGGACCGAATACTTCTCGGGCTGCAGCAGCTTATATTTACCGGCGGCGGCGGGGCTCAGCGTACGCAGCACGGCCCGCAGGTCCGCGCCGGGCGTGACGAAATAGAGCAGCGCGCGCCCGGGCAGCAGCGCGTAGGCGGGCAGCTTGAGCCCGAACTCCAGCTTGGCCTTTTCCAGCAGCGCCAGGTAGGCGGCCCGGGAGGCGTCGTCAGGCAGGGAGGTGCGGGTGTCGGTCACCAGGCAGTGGGCGTTCTCGTAGAACATGGTTAGATTGTAGCACTATGGCCGCCTGTCCCAAAAGGAGGGAGGAGTTTTGTATAATTAATATTGTTTTTATTTAAGGACGCGCTAAAATGACCACCAAGAACACCGATTACTCCAAGACCGTCTTCCTGCCCAGGACCTCCTTCTCGATGAAGGGCGACCTGGTCAAGAAAGAGCCGGCGATGCTGGCCGACTGGGAGAAGACGGACCTCTACGGCAGGATGCTCGAGAAGCGCAGGAACGCCGAGCCCTTCGTGCTGCACGACGGCCCGCCCTACGCCAACGGCCCCATCCACATCGGCACCGCGCTCAACAAGATCTTGAAGGACATGGTGGTCAAGTCCCACGCGCTGCTGGGGCACCACACTCCTTACGTGCCCGGCTGGGACTGTCACGGCCTGCCGATCGAGCAGGCGCTCTTGAAGGAAATGAAGATGGGCAAGCGCCACATCGACGACATCCCCGCCTTCCGGCAGAAGGCGCGCGACTTCGCGATGCGCTTCCTGGACATCCAGCGCCAGGGTTTCAAGCGCCTCGGCGTGCTCGGCGCCTGGGAGAAGCCCTATATCACGATGACCAAGGAGTACGAGGGCACCGTGATCAAGGCCTTCCGCGAGCTGCTCGAGAAAGGCCACATCCACCGCGACAAGAAGACCATCTACTGGTGCGTCACCTGCGAGACGGCCCTCGCCGACGCCGAGGTGGAGTACCACGACCATACCTCGCCGTCCATCTACGTGCGCTTCCCGCTGGCCACGCTGCCCGAGGAGCTCGCCGCGGTGGGCAAGAACCGCACCTCGATAGTGATCTGGACCACCACCCCGTGGACGCTGCCGTCCAACATGGCCGCCGCCGTGGCCAAGGACGAGGACTACCGCGTGCTCGAGACCGGCGGGCAGTTCCTGATAGTGGCCGACAAGCTGGCCGACGCCTTCCTGCAGGCGGTCGGCCTCGAGGCCGCCAAGGGCGCGCTGATCCCCGGCGCGAAGCTGGTGGGCCTGGAATACACCCACTGCCTGGCCCCGCACCTGCCCGAGAGCCGCCGCTTCGCGCGCCGCGTGATCGACACCGACTTCGTCGACATGAGCACCGGCACCGGCGTGGTGCATATAGCGCCCGGCCACGGCGAGGAGGACTTCCACGCCGGCAAGAAGCACGGCATCGACATCTTCTGCCCGGTCAAGGCCGACGGCACGTTCAACGCCGACGCGGGCATTTTCGAAGGCATGAAGGTCTTCGAGTCCAACGCCAAGGTCATCGAGACGCTGACCGCCGACGGCCTGCTGCTCGCGCAGAAGAAGATAGAGCACAGCTACCCGCACTGCTGGCGCTGCAAGCAGCCGGTCATCTTCCGCGCCACCGAGCAGTGGTTCCTGAAGGTGGACCTCGACGGCCTGCGCGAGAAGCTGATACAGAAGGCCGGCGGCGTGCGCTGGCTGCCCGCCAGCGGCCACGAGCGCATGGTCGGCATGCTCAAGACCCGCCCGGACTGGTGCCTGTCGCGCCAGCGCTACTGGGGCACCCCGATCATAGCCGTCTACTGCAAGGACTGCGGCAAGGTGCACGAGGACCCCGCCTTCCTCAAGCGCATGGAGGACCGCGTCTTCAAGGAAGGCAGCGACTTCTGGTTCTCCGAGCCCGTCGAGAAGCTGATGGCCCCGGGCGCCAGGTGCTCCTGCGGCTCCTCGTCCTTCGTCAAGGAGAAGGACATCATGGACGTCTGGCTGGATTCCGGCGTGAGCTGGTACGCCGTGCTCGAGGGGGGGATGCTCGGCCCCGGCAGGTTCTTCCCGGCCGACGTCTACCTGGAGGGCTCCGACCAGCACCGCGGCTGGTTCCAGACCTCGCTGATCCCGTCCGTGGCGCTGCGCGGCGAGCCGCCGTTCAAGGCTGTGATCACGCACGGCATGATCCTCGACGAGAAGGGCCGCGCCATGCACAAATCCGCCGGCAACGCGATAGACCCCCAGGAGATCATCTCCAAGTACGGCGCCGAGATCCTGCGCCTGTGGGTGGCCATGTGCGACTACTCGGAGGACGTCCGCATCTCCGAGAAGATCCTGGCCGGCCCGATAGACACCTACCGCAAGATCCGCAACACGCTGCGCTACCTGCTCGGGAACCTGGCCGACTTCAAGCCGGCCGAACACCGCGCGGCCGACGACAAGCTGACCGAGGCCGACCGCTACATGCGCGCCCGCCTCGCCGTTACGGCGGCGGCGGTGGAGAAGCACTACCGTAACTTCCAGTTCCGCCCGGCCATCCGCGCGGTGGCGGACTTCTGCATCCTGGACCTGTCGGCCTTCTACCTGGACTCGCTGAAGGACCGGCTCTACACCTACGCGCCCGACTCGCCGGAGCGCCGCGCGGCGCAGACCGTCCTGCACGACATCCTGCTCGCCGTGACCAGGATGATGGCCCCGGTGCTCAGCTTCACCGCCGAGGAGGCCTGGCGCACCGCCCGGGCCGAGATAGACCCGGCCCTCGAGGAGAGCGTCTTTCTCGCCGACTATCCCAAGTACCCCGCCGCCTGGGCCGACGAGGCCCTGCTCGCGCGCTGGGAGAGGATCATGGGCGTGCGCGAGCAGATCACCAAGGCCATCGAGGCCAAGCGCCAGGCCGGCGAGGTGGGCTCCTCGCTCGAGGCGCGTATAACGCTGCGCGCCTCCAAGGAGGAGACCCTCGAGTTCCTGGGGTCCGTGGCCTGGCAGCAGGTCGCGATAGTCTCCGAGGCCGCCGTCGAGGCCGACCCGGCCGCCGCCGGCCTGGAGGTCCGCGTGGAGAAGGCCCGCGGTTCCAAGTGCCCGCGCTGCTGGCAGTGGCGCGTCGACATCGGCGCCGACCCCGAGCACTCCGAGGTCTGCGGCCGCTGCGCCGCCGCGCTGGAGGCCGCCGCGCGGTGAGACGCCTCCTCTCGCCGGCGCTGATAGCCGCCGTCTTCCTGCTGGACCGGGCCGCCAAGGCCCGCGTCCTGGCGGGGCTCTTCCACCGGTCCGTGGAGGTCGCGCCTTTCTTCCGCCTTACCTACGCCGAGAACACCGGCGTCTCGTTCGGCCTGTTCCGGGACAAGAACCTCTTTTTCCTCGCTTTCAGCGCGGCGCTCGTGGCCGGGCTGCTGGCGCTGCGGCGGCGCATCGCCGCGCACGGCCGCCTGGCGGAGGCCGGGCTGGCGCTGGTGCTGGGCGGCGCGCTCGGCAACCTCTACGACCGCATCGCCTACGGCCACGTCGTGGATTTCCTGGACTTTTCGTTCTTCCCCGCGGTGTTCAACGTCGCCGACAGCGCGATCACCGTCGGGGCTCTGCTGATGGCGTGGGGCATGCGGGAGCGAGCCGGACAGAAAAGCCCGCGGCCCGGGGAGTGAGGGGAGACTTATGAGGAAACTGCTTTTCGTCGCGGCGTCCTGCGCGTTCCTGCTGGCGGGCTGCAACCGCTCGCCGGACTTCTACTTCAGGCGCGCCAACGCGCTGCTCGCCCGCGGCAAAGAGGCCGACGCGCTGGAGAACTACAACAAGGCGCTGCTGCTCAAGCGGGACTTCCCCGAGGCCTACACGGCCCGCGGCATGCTCTACGAGCGCCAGGGCGACCGGCAGAAGGCCGGGCTCGACTACCGCAAGGCCATAGAGATCAACTCCTCCTACCTGCCCGCCTATAACAACCTGGCCGCCATGCTGATGGACGGGGGGAACTACGCCGAGGCCGTAAGGCTGCTCTCGTCGGCGCTGGAGATGCGCCCGGGCTATCCTTACGCGCTGCTCAACCGCGGCCTGGCCCGCTACAAGCTGGGCGACTGCGGCGGCGCCACGCTGGACCTGTCGCGCGCGCTGGAGCTTAACCCCAAGTTCGGGCTGGCGTACTATCACCGCGCGCTGTGCGCGCGCAACGCCGGCAACCTGCCCGCGGCGCTCTCCGACCTGGACGCCGTGCTCGCCCTGGACCCGTCCGCCTCGCTGGCGCTCTTCGAGAAGGGGAAGGCGCTCTACGCGCTGAAGGACTACGCCGGCGCCGCCGTGGAGCTGCGCAAAGCGGCCGGCCTCAAGCCCGAGGACCCCGCTTACGCCTACTGGCTGGCCCTGTCGCTCTACCGCGCCGGGGACCTGCCCGCCGCGTTCGAGGCCGCCGGGCGCGCGGCCGCGCTAAAGCCGGAGTCGCACCAGGCCGAAGGCCTGCTGGGCGACGTCTGCGCCGCCATGAAGGACCTGCCCGCCGCGAAGGAGCACTACGCAAAGGCCGCCGCGCTGGCCCCGGCATACGCCGCGGCCTATAAGGCCAGGGCCGCCGCGCTGGAGCGGCCCGCCGCGCCCGCCGTAAAACGCCGCGCCAAGGCGCGCAACCACAAGAGAGGCTGACGATGTCCGAAGAAGAGAACCTGCCTTCCTGGCGCAAGAAATTCCTCGCCACGCGGATGACCTTCGAGAGCATCCTCTTCGAGAGGGAGCTTGTCATGCCGCAGAAGGAGAAGCTCTCGACGGGGCTGCTCGGCGCGGCGGCGGTCTGGCTGTTCAACGCGCTGCTGCTGGCGCAGTGGGCGCTGCGCCGCGGCTACTTCTTCACGCAGGCCGACTCCGAGAGCTTCAACGCCGTGCTGCGCTACGCGGCCTATCTCAAGGGCCAGGGTTTCTGGGCGCTGATCAAGCCCGAGTTCTCCGGCCTCTCGCTCAACCCGCCGCTCTACTACCTTTCCTACGTCCCGGTGCTGAACTACGTCACGCGCGACCTGAACCTCGCGCTGATCGTGGTGAACTCCTTCTTCCTGCTGGTCCTCGCGCTGGCGGTCTTTCTCGCCGTGCGGCGCAGCCGCCCCAACGCGGCCGGCTGGCTGGGCGCCGCCTTCGCGCTGGCGCTGCCTTTCGTGCAGGAGGCCGCCCGCCGCCCGTCGCCGGAGCTGGCGCTGGTGGCCCTCGCCGCCGCGATGTACGCCTGCTATATCCGCTCCGACGAGTTCGAGCACCCCAAGTGGACCTTCGCCTTCGCGGTCTGCGTCGGCCTCGGGTTCTATTCCCACCGCTTCTTCTGGCTCTACCTGCTGCCGCTGGTCCCCTTCATCGGGGCCGGCCTGGCCAGCCCGTACGCCCGGGACGAGCTGTTCAAGGGGCTGTTCCCCGCCGTGGTGGTGAACCTGCCCTGGTACCTGTTCGTCGGCGCGGCCGCCGCCGCCGGCCTGGTGCCGCTGTGGGGCCCCTATCTCGGTTTCTGGCATTACTTCGGGCTGGGCGCCCGGGCCGCCGGCCTGCCGCTCTTTACGCTCGGCGCCGCGGCGCTCGCCTGGATGTACTTCTCGGTCTTCATGCCTTACGAGAAGAGGAAGGTGGTGGCCGCCTGGTTCTGGGTGCCGTACCTGCTGTTGGCCTGGCTGCTGCGCGGCAGCCGCCCGGAGCTGCTCTACCCGGCGCTGATCCCCTTCGCCGTGGCCGTGCCGGTCATGACCCCGCACGCCGCGCGGCGCTACGTGCTGGTCTTCGTGCTGGCCCTCGGCGCGGTGAACCAGTCCGGCCTGGTCAGGCCGATATCGGCCGGCGGGTACCCGCTGGCGGGCCTGCCGCTGCCCCCGGCGGGGGAATACAAGGCGCCCGCCATCCTCGCGGCCCTGCGTTCCGGCCTGCCTTCCGGCGGCGGCCTGGTCGGCGTCTACGGCGGCGACGCGTTCTTCAACGCCGGCAGCCTGCGCTTCGCCTCCTCGCGCGGCGGCGGCGCGCTCAAGTTCGCCGGCGACCCTGTTTGCCCCGCCTGCGCCTCGGCCTTCATCTACAAATCCCCGCGCTTCGGCGAGCGGCCCTCCGCCTCCTCGCTCGCCTTCCTGGAGCTCAGGAAGGCCGCCTGGTTCCCGGTCCTCTTCGAAAAAAAGGCGGCCCTGGACCTGCCGGACAGCTCCCGCGCCGAGGTCTACGTCAGGGTGCCGGACCACGCGCGCTACCTCGACGAGGGCCGCCACGAGGTGCGCGACCTGCGTTTCGGGCCGCTCAGCGTTCCCGAGGCCTCGCTGACGCTCGGCGCCTTCGACCCGGCCACCGGCGTCTACGGCCGGGCGGAGCTCTTCGCGCCCTACGCCTCGGCCTTAGGCGGAGACGTTTACGGCCTTACCGCCGACATCTCCGGGCTGGCCGCGGCGGGCCCCGGCACCGACCCTTTCGTGCCGGCGGGCGTCTCCGGGATCACTGTGCGCTCCGCCAAGATAAGCGCCTACGCGGTGGAGCGGTTCCTCGCCGAGCGCTTCCCGTTCCTGTCCGAGATCCAGGTCTCGCTGGACGGCACGCTGCTGGTGTCCGCTTCCGCCAGGGGCCGCAAGCTGGAAGCGGAGTTCGCCGTCTCGGCGCCGGGCGGCACCGCCATAGAGGCCCGGCCGGTCGGCTTCTCGCTGGGGCCGGTGGACATCCCCGACTACCTGCTGCGCCTCTTCACTTTCCGCTACGACTTCTCGGACAACCCTTACGGCATCAGGGTCGGGCAGGTAAAGCTGGCCGGCCAGATGATGGAGTTCAAATAGATGAACAAGCTGCTCCCGCTGCCGCTGCTGCTCTGCCTGTGCTCCTGCGTCGACGTGCCGGTGGGGGGATTGCCCGCTCCCGAGGTCTCCCAGCCGCTGTCCAGCCCTTTCAAGGGCCTCGACCCCGGCTATAAGACCGTGGAGAGCGCGCATTTCTCGCTCGAGGCCTATTCCCCGTCGGGCGCGGCGCTCTACTCCGCCATGTGCGAGGAGGACTACACCCGCATCATGCAGGACCTGGGCCTCTATTCCTTCGTGCCGGCGCGCCCGTACAACGTCGTCGTCTACCGCGACGCCGACGAGTACCGCGCCAAGACCGGCCAGCCGTCCTGGTCCGGGGGCGCCGCCTACGGCAACGCGCTGCTGCTCTACGAGGGGCCCGGCCTCAAGGCCTCGATGGCGCACGAAATGGCCCACCTGATCTTCAACGAGTTCATGGGCCTCTCGCAGGCCGCTTCGCTGCGCTGGCTCAACGAGGGCGTGGCCGTCTACGAGCAGGGCCGCTGCGACCCGGAGAGCTCGGCCTATTACGCCGGCCGCGTGGCGGACACGGTCTCCCGCAACCCCATCCCCTTCTCGCAGATGGTCAACCTGGCCCCGCAGGACGAAAGCCAGCGCAACGTGGACCGCTGGTACGCCCAGGTGGGCTCCGTGGTCGGCTTCATGATCAGGCAGGGCGGTTCGTTCAACTTCTCGCTGTTCCTGGCGCGCCTGCGCGACGGGATGCCGGTGGATAAGGCCGTGGAGATGGTCTACGGCGGCGTCTGGAAAAGCCTGGCCGACGTAGAGCGCGCGTGGCTGGCCGAGGTGGAGCGCTGACCTATGGCGGATAAGGAACCCGCGCTGAAGAAGGCCGTCGTCCCGCTGGAGGGCGTGCACTGCGCCTCGTGCGTGGCCCGCCTGGAGAATGGCCTCGGGGCGCTGCCCGGCGTGGCGAGCGTGTCCGTCAACCTGCCGTCCAAGACCGCCTTCCTCTCCTACGACCCGGCGGTGGCCGGGCAGGAGGCCATCACCGGCAAGATCGAGGCGCTCGGCTACAAGGCGCTCGCCTTCTCCGAGTCCGCCGCCTCCGCGGAGAATACCGCGCTGGCGGAGCTGACCCGCGAGAAGAACATGTTCCTGCGCCGCTTCCTGCTGGCGCTGTTCCTGTCCGGCTTCCTGCTGACCGACTATTTCTTCTCGTTCTCCTCCTATACTATGATGGCGGCCGCCGGCGCGGCCTGGTGGTTCGCCGGGCAGCACTTCCACCGCGGCCTCGTCCGCGCGCTGCGCGCCCGCACCGCCGACATGAACACGCTGGTCTCGCTGTCCACCAGCGTGATGTTCCTCTACGGCGTCTACCTGACCGTGTTCCCGTCCGACGGGATGCGCTACCACGCGCAGTGGCACGAGGTCGCGATGCTGGTAACGTTCATCAACCTCGGGCGCTGGCTGGAGGCCCGCTCCAAGAGCGCGGCCGGCGAGGCCGTGGCGCGGCTTTTCAAGATAGCCCCCAAGTTCGCGCGCCGCCTGAAGGACGGCCGCGAGGAGACCGTGCCCGTCTCCGAGATAGTCCCCGGCGACCTGATAGCCCTGCGGCCCGGAGAGCAGGTGCCGGTGGACGGCCGCGTCACCGGCGGCGCCTCCGCCGTGGACGAGAGCCTGCTGACCGGCGAGGCCGTGCCCGTGGAGAAGGCGCTTGGCGCCCGCGTCTACGCCGGCACCGTCAACAAGACCGGCGCCTTCGAGTTCCGCGCCGAGGGCGTGGGCGAGCGCACCGTGCTGATGCGGATAGTCCGCGCGGTCGAGGAGAGCCAGGCCGAGAAGGGCGCGGTGCAGCACCTCGTGGACCGCATTTCGGCGTGGTTCGTGCCTTTCGTGCTGCTGGCCGCCGTGACCGCCGGCGCCCTGTGGCTGCGCTACGACGGCGTGGAGCGCGCCGTCAACATCTTCGCCGCGGTGCTGGCCGTGGCCTGTCCGTGCGCGATGGGCCTGGCGGTCCCGATGGCCGTGGCCGTCGGTTTCGGCCGCGCCGCCTCCGCCGGCATCCTGATCCGCAACGCCGACGTGCTCGAGCGCGTTTCCGGCGTGGACGTCGTTATCTTCGACAAGACCGGCACCGTGACCGAGGGCCGCCTGCGGCTGGCCGCGCTGCGGCCCTGGCGCCTGCCGGAGCGCGGCTTCCTGGAGCTGCTCGCCTCGGCCGAGGAGGGCTCCGAGCACCCCTTCGCGGAGGCGGTGCGCCAGCGCGCCCGCGCCGAGGGTGTGGCGCCCGCGCCCGCCCGCTTCTTCGAGGCCGTGCCCGGCAAGGGCGTGCGCGCCGGCGTGGCCGCCGGCGAGGTGCTGGCCGGCAGCCTCAAGTGGTTCGACGAGCGCGCCGTCGCCGTGCCCGACGAGGCCCGCGCCGAGATCGCCGCCTCGCCCGATTCCATGCTGCTGGTCGCGCTGGACGGCGTCTTCAAGGGCTACGCGCGCCTGGCCGACGCGGTGCGCCCCGAGGCCGCCGCGCTGGTGAAGGAACTGGAGGCGGCCGGCGTCGAGCCGGTGCTGGCTTCCGGCGACAGGCAGGCCGTGGTCGCCGCCGCGGCCGCCGCCATAGGCATCAAGACCTTTCACGCCGAGGTCTTCCCCGAGGAGAAGCGCCAGCTCGTCATGCGCTACAAGGCGCTGGGCAAGCGTACGGCCATGGTCGGGGACGGTTTCAACGACGCGCCCGCCCTTTCCGAGGCGGACATCGGCATGGCCATGCGCTCCGGCACCGACGTGGCCGCCCAGGCCAGCGACATCACGCTGATGCACAACGACCTGCGCTCCGTCATCACCGCGGTCAGGATCTCCAAGGCCATCCGCCGCGTGATCGCGCAGAACCTCGCGTGGGCCTTCGCCTACAATATCGTGCTGATCCCGCTGGCGGCCGGCGCCTTCTACCCGGCGTGGGGGATAGTGATCCCGCCCTATTTCGCGGGCGGGGCGATGGCCCTCAGCTCGGTTTCGGTAGTGATGAACTCGCTGCGCCTCAGGCGCGCCAGGATCTAAGGAGAGAACATGAAACAGACCACCACTTCGTACGGCTACACCACCGGGCAGGCCCAGAGCGTCAAGCGCATCAAGCTGCCCGACATCGAGGCCTGGGAGAACCAGTACCGCCGCGACTACACGATAAAGATCGTCCACCCGGAGTTCACCTCCGTCTGCCCCAAGACCGGCCTGCCGGACTTCGGCACGGTCACCATCGAGTACGTGCCGGACCGGCTCTGCCTGGAGCTCAAGTCGCTGAAATACTACTTCCTGCAGTACCGCAACTGCGGCATCTTCATGGAGAACATCGCCAACCGCGTACTGGACGACGTCGTCAGGGCCGTCAAGCCCAAGTCCTGCACCGTCACCGGCGACTTCACCCCGCGCGGCGGCCTCAGCTCCATAATAACCGCCACCCACAAAGCCCGAAAGTAAAAAAAAGGGGACAGGCTGCTTTTTTTGAAAAAAAGTAGCCTGTCCCCTTTTTTTGCTATAATTTTATGCGTTAGGCCCAGTTGGCGCAGTGGTAGCGCGTTCCCTTGACATGGGAAAGGTCATAGGTTCAAATCCTATACTGGGCACCATATTTGACCAGACAGGGCCCGTTAGAACCCGGAGACGGGAACTATCGGGCCCGGCCTTTATAAAGGACATCATGGCGGAAGATCACATTGAGAACGAAGAACTGCACAAGATGCGCCACTCGCTGGCGCACGTGATGGCCCAGGCCGTCGCCGAGCTCTGGCCCGGCGTAAAGTTCGGCATCGGCCCCGCCATCGACAACGGCTTCTACTACGACTTCGACCTCGAGCACCACTTCACACCCGAGGACCTGCCCGTCATCGAGAAGAAGATGAAGCACATCATCGGCGCCGCGCAGAAGTTCGAGCGCGTCGAGCTGCCCCGCGCCGAGGCGCTCAAGCACTTCGAGGCCAAGGGCGAGAAATACAAGGTGGAGCTGATCAACGACCTGCCCGAGGGCAGCGTCATCTCCATCTATAAGAACGGTCCCTTCGAGGACCTCTGCAAGGGCCCGCACGTCGAACATACCGGCAGGCTCAAGGCCTTCAAGCTTACCCACGTGGCCGGCGCCTACTGGCGCGGCAGCGAGAAGAACCCGATGCTGCAGCGTATCTACGCCGTGGCCTTCGAGAGCCAGGACGAGCTTAACGCCTACGTCAAACTGCAGGAAGAGGCCGCCAAGCGCGACCACCGCAAGCTCGGCCGCCAGCTGGACCTCTACAGTATCAACGAGACCGTCGGGCCGGGCCTCGTGCTCTGGCACCCCAACGGCGCGCGCATCCGCCACGAGATCGAGACCTTCTGGAAAGAGGAGCATTTCAAGGGCGGCTACGACCTGGTCAACACGCCGCATATCGGCCGCGCCAACCTGTGGGAGACGTCTGGCCACCTGGGCTTCTACAAGGAGTCCATGTACGCGCCGATGAAGATCGACGACATCGAGTACTATGCCAAGCCGATGAACTGCCCTTTCCACATCGAGATCTACAAGGCCAACTCGCACAGCTACCGTGACCTGCCGCTGCGCTGGGCCGAGCTCGGCACGGTGTACCGCTTCGAGAAGGCCGGCGTGCTGCACGGCCTGATGCGCGTGCGCGGCTTCACCCAGGACGACGCGCACCTCATTTGCACCCAGGAGCAGATGGAGTCCGAGGTCATAGAGGTGCTGCGTTTCAGCATGAACATCCTGCGCACCTTCGGCCTCAAGGACATCAAGGCCTACCTCGCCACCCGCCCCGAGGGCGCCGTGGGCGAACCGGCCCTCTGGGAAGCCGCCCAGAAGAGCCTGCGCGCGGCCGCCGAGAAGGAAGGCGTCCCGGTGGAGCTCGACGAGGGCGGCGGCGCCTTCTACGGCCCCAAGATCGACCTCAAGGTCAAGGACTCCATAGGCCGCGAGTGGCAGATGAGCACCATCCAGTTCGACTTCAACGAGCCGGAGCGCTTCGGCATAGAGTATACCGGCTCCGACGGGCAGAAGCACCGCCCGTACATGATCCACCGCGCGCTGATGGGCTCCCTGGAGCGCTTCTTCGGCATTATCATAGAGCACTACGCCGGCAACTTCCCGCTGTGGCTGGCGCCCGTGCAGATGAAGGTGCTCAACATCACCTCGGAGGAGGAGGGCTACGCGAAGGAGGTCGAGGCCAAACTGAAGGCCGCCGGCTTCCGCGTGAAGACCGACCTGCGCAACGACACCATCAACGCCAAGGTGCGCGACGCCGCCGTCCACAAGGTCCCGTACCTCGTGGTGGTCGGCAAGAAGGAGAAGGACGCCGGCACCGTAACCCTGCGCCTGCGCGGCAACAAGAGCGTCTTCGGCGTGAACCTCGAAGAGTTCATCTCCAAAGCCGCCGAAGAAGCCCGAACCCGCGCCCTAACCTCGGCCTACCAAGCCTAGCACTTCAGAAAAAAGGGGACAGGCTACTTTTTCCCGGAAAAAGTAGCCTGTCCCCTTTTTTTATCCCGACACTAGGCTGACGGGGTCGTATGCTAGGGTATTTGTATGTGGTAACAGGGAGGGGGTATGCCGAGGATATCCAGAGGGGTGTTTGCCGGACAGATATATCATGTGCTGAACAGGGGAAATAATAAAGCTCAAGTATTCCATAAACCGGAAGACTATGTTTTGTTCATGCAGTTGGTTGCCAGGGCCGGGGAAATCGCGAAGGTCAGGTTGTTCTGTTATTGCCTGATGCCGAACCATTTTCATCTGGTGGTTTCCCCCGAAGAGGATGGGAGTTTGAGCGCCTGGATGCAATGGCTTATGACAAGCCATGTAAGAAGATACCACGCTCATTATGGGACCGTGGGGCATATCTGGCAGGGGCGGTTTAAAAGTTTTCTCATTAAGACCGACGATCATTTGCTGACCGTCGCCCGATATGTGGAAGCCAATCCTCTGCGGGCAGCTTTGGTGGCTTCCGCATCCGATTGGGAGTGGTCCTCATACCGTGAGACAGCTGGAGCGGTCCCGAGAAGATTTACTGCGAGATTGCCTATCGAGATCCCAGGGGATTGGAAAGGTTACCTGAATTCGCCGATGACGCTCCATGAATTGGAAAAGGTAAGGGTAAGTGTTGCGCGTCAGGCCCCTTTTGGGGACCCGGCCTGGCAGTTGAGCGTTTCCGGGCAGTTCGGCCTTGACTCCACACTTCATCCCCGCGGCCGCCCCCAAAAAAACGGTTATGTCTGAAAAAAGGGGACAGGCTACTTTTTCCGGAAAAAAGTAGCCTGTCCCCTTTTTCATACGATATCTATATAATTTGATAAAATTTAGGGACTCATGAAGAATTTGATATTGTCATTATTTATACTGCTGCCGGCGGCGCCGGCGGGGGCGCAGCTGCAGTTGTCGCAGCTCAGCGAGGACGAGGCCGCTTTCCGCAGCCTGGCCGCGCTCTACGAGAGCTCCACCGACCGCGCCGCGGTCATCGAGGCCTTCCAGAAGTTCATCAAGCAGTACCCCAAGAGCCAGCGCGCCCCCGACGCGCGCTTCATGCAGGGCGAGGCCTACATGGCCAAGGGCCTCGAGCTGCTGCGCCAGGAGAAGCTCTCCAAGCTCAAGTCCGACGACAGGATGCTCGCCGGCATGAACCCGGCCGCCATCGCCGAGCTCAACGGCGCGGTCAAGGCCTACGGCGAGGTCATCAAGGACTATTCCAGGAGCGGCCTCGAGGCCAGCGCGCAGTACCGCGTCGGCGAGGCCTTCTACAACATGGGCTCCTGGGACCGCTCGCTCAAGGAGTTCGGCAAGGTCGAGGACAAGTACCCCAAGAGCTACATCGTCCCCGAGAGCCTGCTCGGCGAGGTCTACGCCGACATCGCGATGGGCCGCTACGCCGAGGCGCAGGCCGCGCTGTTCCGCCTGGAGGAGACCTTCCTGCCTTACGCGCGCGAGCCCTCCGTCGTCTTCGCCAAGGCCGTCATCGAGCTCAACCGCAAGAACTACCAGTCCGCGCAGAAGCTGTTCCTGCAGCTGGACACCCCCGAGGCGCGCTTCTTCCTGGGCAAGGCCTACCTGTACGAGGGGAAGACCTACATGGCCGCCTCGGTCTTCGAGAAGCTGCTGAAGGACTATCCCGACGCCGACTTCATAGAGGAGGCCGCTTTCCTCGCCGCCGACTCGTTCTTCCACGCCGGCGACTACGACGGCGCCATCACCAAGTACCAGGGCTTCCTCAAGGCCTACCCGGATTCCAAGCTGCGCAGCGCCGCGGTCTTCCGCATCGGCGCCAGCCAGTTCAACAAGAAGGACTATCCCAGCGCCCGCTCCAACTTCCAGAACGTCATCGACCGCAGCCCGCGCGACTTCTTCGCGCCGTACGCGCAGTACTTCATCGCCGAGAGCTACCTGGAGAACAAGCAGACCCGCGACGCGCTGTTCGCCTACACCAAGGTGACCACCGCCTACCCGTCGTCCTCGGTCGCCCCGGCGAGCGCCTACAAGCTGGCGTGGTGCCAGTACCTGCTGGGCGACTACCAGCAGGCCGTCCATTCGCTCGACAGCTTCCTGATCCTCTACCCGGCCAACACGCTGGCCAAGAGCGCCTATTACCTCAAGGGCGCCGCGCTGCTCAAACTCAATAAGCCCGACGAGGCCATGCGCGCCTTCCAGAGCGCCGTGGACCTGGCGCCCTCCAGCGAGGTCGCCGAGCAGGCGCTGTTCATGATCCTGCGCACCGAGTACGAGCGCGGCAGCTACAACAGCATCCTGACGTCCTACCAGTTCATCTTCAAGCACCTGCCGCCCGCCGGCTCCAAGTGGCGCGCGCTGAGCCTGCTCTACGTCGCCGAGGCCTACATGGCCATGAACCTGACCGACGACGCCCGCAACATCTACACGACGATCGCCCGCATCTACCCCAACGACGTCTCCGCGCTGTACGCGCAGGACGGCCTGGTGTGGTGCCTCGCGCTCTCCGGCGACACCGAGGGCGCCGCCCGCGCCCGCGAGAAGCTCAAGACCCTGCGCGCGCAGTTCCCCGACGCCGAGCAGCCCACCGGCGCCGACGCGATGGCGCTGGGCGACGGCAACTTCAACCGCAAGGACTTCGAGAAGGCCTACCAGATCTACGAGGCCTTCGCCTCCGAGCACCCGGCCGACGCCTACGCCCCCACGGCCCTCTACCGCGCGGGCCTGGCGCTCTACCGCCTGCGCTACTACACGCAGGCCGTCGAGACCTGGGGCCGCCTCAGCCGCGCCTATCCCGACGCCCCGGAGACCGAGCTGGCCGACTTCCAGATAGCCGACACCTGGTTCCGCGCGCAGAAGTACGCCGAGGCCGTCGCCGCCTACGAGGGCATCATCGCCAAGTACCCCAAGAGCGGCAAGCTGCCGCTCGCCTGGCTGCGCATCGCGCAGGTGCGCTACAACCTCAAGCAGGACGCGCAGGCGCTGGAGCAGGCCAAGACCGTGGTCGCCCGCTATCCCGACGCGCCCGAGGCCGCCGACGCCTTCGACCTGGCCGAGGCGGTCTTCGACCGCAACCCCGGCATGGACTTCCGCGCGTGGTTCGAGGAGCTGGCCGCCCGCCAGCCCGCCGACAAGACCTCCGGCGAGGCGCTCTTCCGCCTGGGCCGCCGCCAGTTCGAGAAGAAGGAGTACGCCTCCGCCATCGCCACGCTCAAGCGCTTCAGCGTGGAGTACATCGACCACCCGTCCATCAAGGACGCGCAGTTCTACCTGGGCGAGGCCTACTTCCAGACCGGCGACATGGAGGACGCGGCCTCCGTCTTCGAGCGGTTCGCCGCCAACTACCAGGACTCCAAGGAGCACCCGGTGGCCCTGTTCCGCCTGGGCAACGCCTACTATAACGAGAAGAAGTACGAGGATGCCGCCCGCGCCTACGCCCGCCTGGCCGAGCTGTACCCGCAGAGCGAGTACATCAAGCCGGCGCTGTTCAACCTGGCGCTCTGCTACAAGAGCATCGGCGAGACCGACAAGGCCGAGGAGACCTACCGCCGCTACTTCGACATGACCGGCAAGGGCGACGACGCCATCGGCGCGCTGTGGGAGATCTTCAACATCCAGAAGACCCGCGGCGACCTGTCCGGCGCGCTGAAGACGCTGACGCAGATCTACGGCGAGAGCGAGGGCCGCGAGGACGGCCTGGAGGCCATGTACTACATGGGCGAGCTCAACTACGACAACCACCAGCCCGACGAGGCCCGCGACTACTGGGAGCGCCTGGCCCAGCAGAAGCCGGCCTCCAGCGCGTGGCGCCTGCAGGGCCTCGTGAAGCTGGGCGAGATCTACGAGGGCGAGAAGAACTACCAGGAGGCCGCGCGGGTCTACGAGGACATCGCCAAGAACTCCTCCAAGCCCGAAGTGGCCCGCGCCGCGGCCGAGCGCGCCCGCAGCCTGCGCGCGATGGGCCGGCAGCAGGCCGAGCCCGCCGGCGCCAAGCCGGCCGCCAAGCCCGCGGTGGAGGCGCTGCCCGGCATGGGCGGCGCCGCCGTGGAGGAGCCGGAGGCCCAGGAGAAGCCGGCGGCCAGGGCCCCGGCCCGCAAGAAGGTCCGCCGGGTCAAGAAGAGCGCGCCCGCCCCGGCCGCGCAGCCCGAGGCCGCCCCCGCGGCCGGACAGAATTAAAGGAGCACAAATGGAAAACATCAACTACCTCGCCATATTCAAGGACAGCTTCACGCTGGCCATACTCTTGTTCTGCTCGCTCTTGTCGTTCACGTTCGCCTTCGAGCGCTGGTTCTACTTCCGCAAGGCCCGCCAGAAGAAGATAGACGAGTTCCTCTCGCACGTCAGCGGCCTGCTCAAGAAGGGGGAGGCCGACAAGGCCCTGGACTACACCTCCAGGATAGATTCCCCGGTGGGGCGCCTGTTCCACTACGCGCTGCAGCACCGCGAGATGAACCGCCACGACCTGGAGGAGCTGCTGGCCACCAAGCGCCAGGAGGAGCGCCTCAACATGGAGCGCAACCTCGGCGTGCTCGGCACCATGGGCAACATCGCGCCGTTCATCGGCCTCTTCGGCACCGTCGTCGGCATCATCAAGGCCTTCCGCGACCTGGCCCTCTCCGGCGCCGGCGGCCCGGCCGTGGTGGCCAAGGGCATAGCCGAGGCGCTCGTCGCCACCGCCGGCGGCCTCGCGGTCGCCATCCCGGCCGTCATCATCTACAACTATTTCATGCGCAAGACCAAGGTTATCACCAGCGAGCTGGAGATCTTCAGCGCGCGCCTGCTGATCATGCTGGAGGCCAAGTAGCCCCATGGGAGTCTCCTCCGGCGGCTCCGAAGAGCCGATAACGGACATCAACCTGACGCCCCTCGTGGACGTCTCGCTGGTGCTCGTCATCATCTTCATGGCCGTGGCCCCGTTCGCGCTGCAGGCCGGCATCAAGGTGCTGCAGTCCAAGGCCAGCGCGCAGGTGGGCAAGGTGTCGCTCTCCGAGAGCGTCCAGGTGAAGCTGTCGCGGGACGGCAAGCTGACGCTAAACGGCGCCGCCGTCACGCGCGAGGGCTACCCGGAGGCCATAGCGAAGGCCCTGGCCAGGAGCGCGGACAAGTTCGTCATCGTGAAGGCCGACACGGACAACCGCGTCGGCCAGGTGGTGACCCTGCTCGACGACGCCCGCCAGGCCGGCGCCCTGAAGATGGCCCTGATGAAGAACTGACCCCCTATCGAGGCTTCGCCTCAATAGGAGGCGAAACCTCGATAGGAGGCGAAGCCTCGATAGAAATATGGGATTCAAGGTAGAGAACGACGATACGATGATGACGGGCATAAACGTCGCCCCGCTGGTGGACGTCTGCCTGGTGCTGGTCATCATCTTCATGGTCACGGCCCCGATGTTTTGCGAGGC
>JAJZOZ010000163.1 GCA_021811405.1 bacterium
GTGAGGTTTCAGAACTTCCTGGAGCCGGGCTTAACCACCGGCGTTCCGGCGGCGCAGAGCGGGCACTTGTCCGGCTGGTAGGTGGTCAGGCCCAGCCTGAGCAGGCTGAGAGCGGGGAACGGGAGGGTCCTTTCGCCCATGCGGTTGATCACCGACATGGCTCCCGCTATCTCGGCGCCGGCTGCGGCGGCCGAGGCCGCGGTCTCCAGCGTGGACTTGCCGGTGGTGAAGACGTCCTCCACGATGACCACCTTTTTCCCGGCGGGTATCCTGAACCCGCGGCGCAGCGTCATCACGTTGTTCTCCCGCTCCGTGAAAATGAAATCCACGCCGAAGGCGCGGGCCACCTCGTGGCCGATTATCAGGCCGCCCATCGCCGGGGAAAGCACCAGGTCGGGCCTGGCGCCGCTCCAGCCGGCCGCGAGCGCGGCCCCCATGCGCCCGGCCCAGGCCGGGTTCTTGAGCGCCTGCGCGCACTGGACGTAGTTTGGGCTGTGCAGCCCGGAGGAGAGCAGAAAATGCCCCTCGAGGAAGGCGCCGGAGGCCGCGAGATAGCTCCTGAGTTCTTCCTCGTCGATCATTTCAGGTCCTCCAGTATGGCCGCGGCCGCCTCCGCAGGGTCTTCGGCCGCGATTATCGGCCTGCCGACTACTATGAAATCGGAACCGGCCTCTCTGGCCGCCGCCGGCGTGACCGCCCGCTTCTGGTCGTCGCCGCGGGACTGGGGCCTGATGCCGGGGGTTATCAGTTTGAGCCCCGGGCCGTGCTCCTTCTTCAGCGCCGCGGCCTCCAGCGGCGAGCAGACCACGCCGTCGGCCCCGGCCGCGAGTCCCAGGGCGGCGAGGTTCCTGACGGTCTTGGCTATGCCGCAGCGGTAGCCGGCGCGGAACAGGCCGTACTCGTCGAAGCTGGTCAGCACCGTGATGCCCCAGAGCTTCGGGCGCTTCTCGAGCTCCGCGCAGGCCTTCACCATCTCCGCGCCCCCGGAGAGGTGCAGCGAGACGGAATAGACGCCCATCGCGGCCGCGTTGCGCACCGCGCCCTTGACCGTGTTCGGGATGTCGTGGAACTTGAGGTCCAGGAAGACCTTGCCGCCGTGCTTGTGGACGAGGTCGACCGCCGCGGGTCCCTCCGCCGTGAACAGCACAGAGCCTATCTTGAAGAACTTTACGCGGCCTTCGAGCTTCTTAAGGAGGTTCTCCGCGGACTTCAGCGTGTCCGTGTCCAGCGCGGCTATCAGTTCGGTCTTGTGCATAGGGGAGCGGCTCTATTATATAAAATCGGCCGCCTCCCCGCCGGCTAACCCCGGGAGCCGGGGCGCCAGCCGGCGCGGCGCAGATGGTCTAGGATCTCCTTGACTATGAACGGCCCCTCGTAGACGAGGCCGGAGTAGACCTGCACCAGGTCCGCCCCCAGGCGCAGCTTCTCCAGCGCGCTCGGCCCGTCCAGGACGCCGCCGGAGCCGATGATCGGGACGCGGCCCTTCACCAGCCCGGCCGTCCGGGCGAGCACCGCGCTGGACAGCTCCCTGAGCGGCCGGCCGCTGAGGCCGCCCTCGTACGCCTTCCAGCGCTGGGAGACGGCCGACCTGTCCACCGTGGTGTTGGTGGCTATCAACCCGAAACCCTTTTCCACGGCCAGCGCGGCGGCGCCTTCCAGGTCGGCTTCCTCCACGTCGGGGGCGATCTTCACGAAGAAAGGCTTGGTCTTCTTGCAGCCGGCCGCGAAGTCGAGCATCGGCTCCACGAGCCGGCGCAGCTTCTCGCCGCGGTGCAGCGAGCGCAGCTGCAGGGTGTTGGGGGAGCTGATGTTCACGGCGAAGTAGTCGCCGAACTCGTACATCACCTTCAGCGTCTCCAGGTAGTTCTTCGGGGCGTCCTCGAGCGAGCAGTCGGCGTTCTTGCCCACGCTGATGCCCACCGGGACGGGAAGCGGCAGCAGGTTTTCGAGGGACTTGGCGGCCGCCCAGGCGCCGGCGTTGTTGAAGCCCATCCGGTTGATGATGGCCCCGTCCTCGCGCAGCCTGAACAGGCGCGGCTTGGGGTTGCCGGGCTGGGGGCGCAGGGTCACGGTGCCCAGCTCCAGGAAGCCGAAGCCGAGGCCGGCCAGGAAACGGGCGGCCTCGCAGTTCTTGTCGAAGCCCGCGGCGAGCCCCACCGGGTTGCGGAACTTCAGCCCGGCCGCGCGTACGGGCAGGTCCGCCGAGCGCGTCAGGAAGCGGAGCACGGAGTTGAAGAGCTCGACGTGCTGCGCCGAGCGCGCGGTCCTGATGAGCGAGTCGTGGACCAGCTCCGGATTGAGACTGAACAAGATGCGCCTTACAAGTTTCCGGTAGAGGAATCCCATAGCAGTCCTACAATTCTAGCAAATGGCCGGAACGTTTCAGCGGGAAGAGAAGACCGTCTTTCCGGCGAGGACGGTCAGGACCGGCCAGCCGGTCAGCTTCCTGCCGACGAAGGGGGAGTTGGAGGAGCGCGAGACGAAGGCCGCGGGCACCCGCCTGGCCGAGGACGGGTCCAGCACCGCCACGTCCGCGTCGAAGCCGGCGGCCAGCCTGCCCTTGCGCTCCAGGCCGAGCAGCCGGGCCGGGTTGAGAGAGGTCAGCGCGGCCAGGCGCTTCTTCGGCAGGCCGTTGGCGCGCACGAGGACCGTGACGCACAGCGGCGCCAGCGTCTCGAGACCGATGATCCCGAACGGCGCGCGGGCCAGACCGCGGGCCTTCAGCGCGGCCTCGTGCGGGGCGTGGTCCGTGGCGACGGCGTCTATGGTCCCGTCGAGCACGGCCGCGAGCACCGCGTCCCTGTCGGCGGGGGAGCGCAGCGGCGGCTTCATCTTGAAGGAGGCGTCGTCCTTCCTTATGTCCGCGTCGCTCAGCGTGAAATAATGCGGGCAGGTCTCGCCGGTGACTTTCCAGCCGCAGGCCTTGGCCGCCCACAGCGCGGCTACGGAGGAGGCCAGGCTGAGGTGCTGCAGGTGCAGCGGCCCGGCCGAGGAAGCTGCCAGGAGGTCGGCCAGCACGGCGTTCAGCTCGGCCGCCGGCGGTATGCCGGGCACGCCGAGCCGCCGCGAAGCCGGGCCTTCGTTTATCACGCCCTGCCCGGTCCTGGAAAAATCCTCCGAGTGGTTCAGCAGCGGCGTCCCGAGCGCGGCGGCTGAACGTATGAGCCCAGGCAGCAGCCGCGGCGGGATGGCCGAGCCGTCGTCGGTGAACGCGGCGGCCCCGGCCTTCTTCAGCGCCGCGAGGCGCGAAGGCGAGCGCCCGGCGCGGCCCGTGGTGGCGGCGGCGGAGAAATAGAGGTTCGCCGGCAGGCCCGCGGTCCTGGAGACGTATTCGCGCAGCAGGGCCGGCGAGTCCATAGGCGGGGAGGTGTTCGGCATCAGCAGCGCCGAAGTCACGCCGCCGGCCGCGGCGGCCGCGGCGGCGCTGGCCAGCGTCTCGGCCGCTTCGGCGCCGGGCTCCCTGGCGTGCACGTGCAGGTCCACGAAGCCCGGGAATACCCAGAGGCCGGAGGCGTCGAACTCCCGGCAGCCGGCGGGCGGGCTTATCCGGCCGCCGGCGCGGACTATGCGGGAGCCAGAAAGCAGCAGGTCGCCCCGCCTCTCGCCGGAGACGGGATCGATCAACAGCCCGTTCTTTATCAGGAGCCGGCTCATCTGCCCGGTCCGGGGGAGGCCGGGGCGGGGGCCGGGGAGCTTTCTATCGTCACCCGCCGCGGGCCGAAAGAGCCGTCGCTCTCGCGGTAAGCCGCCAGCTGCAGCCCGGCGAGCAGCAGCAGCGAGGCCCAGGCTATATGCAGCGCGCGCTTCGGCCTGAAGCCGTGCGCGGCCTTGGCCAGCACCGCCAGCAGCAGCGCCCCGCCGATGGCCGAATGTCTGGCCAGCACCTCGCGCCAGGCGGCCTCGTTAACCCGGCTGGCCATCATGAAGTACAGGCACGCGGCGAAGGCCAGCAGCCCCAGGAAGGAGGCCTGCCAGCCGCCCCCTTCGCGCCCGAGGGAGACCCTGGTCAACAGGCTCAGGCCCGCGCCGCTGAAGAGGCAGGCGAAAGCTATGAAAAGATAGAAGCCCCGGCGCAGGTTAAGGGCGGCGTAGAGCTGCTCCAGGCTGCCGCCGCCGGGATAGGCCAGCATGACGGCCAGCATGGCCGCGCCGGAGACGGCTAGCCCGAAGCCGGCGGCCAAAGAAGCGCCGCGCCCCTTGTTGTCCAGGGAAAAGGCCTCGGCCGCTCCGAGCAGGATCAGCGCCGCGCCCTGTATGGCGTGTATCAGGCTGGACGCCCAGGCGAAATCCGCGTAATCTATCGTCATTTCCGCTTTCCCCGCCGGTTGGGCCCGGACAGGTAGAAATACAGGCCCGAGATGCCGGAACCTATGAACAGCAGCCAGAGCGGGTTGGAAAGGCCCGGCGCGCCGGAGGACGGCGCCTCCGGAGCCGGGGCCGGCTCGGGAGCGGGGGCCTTGTCGGCCTCTTTCCGCGGCTCAGGCTCCGCCTGCCTCATGGCCGCGCGGGTCTTGCCGGCGGCGGACGTAGCGGGGGGGAACGGCTCCCGCAGGGAGGCGGCGACGAAAGGAGAGGTCTGCTTTTTTCCGGCCGAGCAGGCGTCTGCGCTCTTGGCGCAGCCGGGATCGGCGGCGCGCAGCGCGGGGGGGAGCAGCAGCAGGGCGAACAGGAGCGCGGTTTTCATGGCTTGTTGTAGGAGGAGAACTGCTCTTTGGTCTTGCGCGGCCGCGGGGCGGGGCTTTCCGCCGGATAGCCCACCGAGATCAGCACCTGTATGCGGCGGCCGGGGCCTATGCCCAGCGCCTTGCCGGCCGCCCTGGCGTTGAACCAGCCCAGCCAGCAGGTGCCCAGCCCCTGCTCGGCCGCGGCCAGCACGAAATGTTCGGCGGCTATGCCCACGTCGACCAGCCTGAAATTGGTGTCCTGCACCTGGTTGCCCAGCCAGGCCGTAAGCTTCCCGGTGTCCGAGACCACCGCGACCATTGCGGGCGCCTTGGCCGCGAACTTGCACGCGGCGTACACGCCCCCGAAGGCGGCGGAGCAGAACTTCTCCTTGAGGGCGGGCTCGTCTATCACCACGAAACGGCAGGGCTG
>JAJZOZ010000164.1 GCA_021811405.1 bacterium
CCTCGGTGATGCAGATGATGACCGGGATGCCGCCGTCCGCCGCCTCGAGTATCGAGTCGGCTGCGTACGGCGGGGGCACGAAGATCAGCGACGCGTTGGCGCCGGTGGCCTTGACGGCGTCGCGGACCGTGTTGAAGATCGGCTTGCCGAGGTGCTCGGTGCCGCCCTTGCCGGGGGTTATGCCGCCGACCACGTTGGAGCCGTACTCTATGCATTGCTGGGCGTGGAAAGAGCCCTGCGCCCCGGTGAGGCCGTGGACGATGAGCTTGGTGTTCTTGTTCAGAAGTATGGACATATGTTCTCCGTGAATTATCTTTTGGCGGCGGCCACGGCCTTCTGCGCGGCCTCCCAGAGCGAATCGGCCTGCTCGAGCTTGAGGCCCGACTTCGCGAGTATCTCCTTGCCTTCCTTGACGCGGGTGCCCTCGAGCCGCACTATCAGCGGCATCTTTATCTGCACCTTCTTGGAGGCCTCCACCACGCCGGCGGCTATGTTGTCGCACTTCATGATGCCGCCGAAGATGTTGACGAGTATCGCCTTCACCTTCGGGTCCTTGAGTATTATCTGGAAGGCCTTCGTGACCTGGTCGACGTTGGCGCCGCCGCCGACGTCGAGGAAGTTGGCCGCGTCGCCGCCGGCCATCTTCACGGTGTCGAGCGTGGCCATCGCGAGGCCGGCGCCGTTTACCATGCAGCCGATGTCGCCGTCCAGGCCTATGTGGTTGATGCCGATGGCCTTGGCCTCCTTCTCTATCTCGGAAGCCTCGTGGTCCGGCCTGGCGGCCTGGTCCTTGTGGCGGAACAGCGCGTTGTCGTCGGTGACTATCTTGGAGTCTATGGCTATCAGGCGCTCGTCGCCGGTGATCACCAGCGGGTTGACCTCTACCAGGCTGGCGTCGTTATCGACGAAGACCTTCACGAGGCTCTTGGCGAAATCGGTGAAATCGCAGAAGTTCTTCTTCGGGATGTTCAGGTCGAAGGCGAGCTGCCTGGCCTGGTAGTCCAGCAGGCCGGCCTCGGCGTCCACCGGCACGCGGATGATCTTCTCGGGGTGGGTATGGGCAAGCTCCTCGATGCTCATGCCGCCCTCGGCCGAAGCTATGATGGAGGGGGCGCCCGCCTTGCGGTCGAGCACCACGGAGATGTAGATCTCGCGGCCGATGTCGCAGGCCTCGTCGACCAGCACTTCCTCTACGGTCAGGGACTTGCCCTGGGTCTGGTGCGTGATCATCTTCATCCCGAGCATCTTGCCCGCCAGCTCCCGGGCCTCGGCGGCGGTCTTGGCCAGCTTGACGCCGCCGGCCTTGCCGCGGCCGCCCGCCAGCACCTGGGCCTTCACCACCCAGGGCCCCTTGCCGGACAGGTCCAGCTTGTCCAGGCTGTCGCCTATCTTTATCACCCCGCAGCGCTTCTGCAGCGGTATGCCGTAGCGGGCGAAAACGTCCTTTCCCTCGTATTCGAGAAGCTTCATCAGTAGTCCTCCAGAGTCTGTTGGGCTGGCCGCGGCCTGCCGCGGTCCCGTCGGACGGGCGCAAACGCGTGCCGGCCGCCCGCCGCTTCAGCCGCGCGGCGCGCCCAGGACGCGGGTTTGAACCCCGGTTATATAATTTGTAGTATAATTTGTGACAGCAAGTCCAGCCCCGCGGACGGTAGTTACGCACCCGAACATACAGAGGTTCCCCAAATGACCAAAGCAAAGAACAAGTCCGTCAATATCAACAAGAACAAATCTTTCACCGTGCGCTTCGCCGGAGATTCCGGCGACGGCATACAGCTGGTCGGCACCAGGTTCGCCAACGCCACGGCCGTGGCCGGCAACGAGCTGAGCACCCTGCCTGACTACCCGGCCGAGATCCGCGCCCCCGCGGGCACGCTGGCCGGCGTCAGCGGCTTCCAGATCAGCTTCGGCGACGAGACGGTAAAGACCCCCGGCAACAAGCCCGGGGTGCTCGTCGTGATGAACCCGGCCGCGCTGGCCGTCAACCTGAAGAACGTCGACAAGGGCTCGATAATCATCGCCAACTCCGACGCCTTCAGCCAGGCGGGCCTGGAGAAGGCCGGCTACAAGACCAATCCTCTCGAGGACGGGTCGCTCTCCAACTACCGCGTGATAGCCGTGCCGGCTTCCGAGATGACCGAGGCCGCGCTGGCCGATTCCGGCCTGGCGAAGCCCCAGGTGATGAAGTGCAAGAACTTCTACATGCTGGGCATCCTGTTCTGGATGTACGGCCTCGAGACCGAGGACACCAAGGGCTGGATCAAGAACAAGTTCAAGAAGGTGCCGGCAGTGGCCGAGGCCAACCTGAAGGCCCTCGATTCCGGCTACGCCTACGCCGAGGCCACCGAGATCTTCGACGCCCGCTTCGAGACCATCAAGAGCGCCGTTACCCCGGGCAAGTACCGCAACCTGACCGGCAACGAGGCGGCCGCCTACGCGCTGCTCACCGCCGCCAAGCTGCTCAAGAAGAAGCTGTTCTACGGCTCCTACCCGATAACCCCGGCCTCCGAGATCCTGCAGACCCTGGCCAAGCACCGCGCCACCGACGTGGTGGTGTTCCAGGCCGAGGACGAGATAGCCGCGATGGCCGCCACCGTGGGCGCCGCGTTCGGCGGGAACTTCTCCGCAACCGGCACCAGCGGCCCCGGCCTCTCGCTGAAGCTGGAATCCATGGGCCTGGGCGTCATCGCCGAGCTGCCGATGGTGATAGTGAACGTGCAGCGCGGCGGGCCTTCGACCGGCCTGCCGACCAAGACCGAGCAGTCCGACCTGCTGCAGGCCATCTACGGCCGCCACGGCGAGTCGCCGCTGGTCGTGATGGCCGCGGCGAGCCCCGCCGACTGCTTCTACACCACGCTGGCCGCGGCCCGCATAGCGGTCAAGCACATGACCCCGGTCATCGTGCTGACCAACTCTTACCTGGCCAACGGCTCCGAGCCGTTCCGCATCCCGAAGCTCTCCGAACTGCACAAGTTCGAGATGGCCAAGCTGCCGCCGCCTGACCAGTTCAAGCCCTACTCCCGCGACCCCAAGACCATGGCCCGCCCGTGGGCCTGGCCGGGCCTGAAGGGCTACGAGCACCGCATAGGCGGCCTCGAGAAGGCCGAGGAGACCGGCGCGATCAGCTACGACCCGGTCAACCACGAGAAGCTCACCGCCGCCCGCTCGGAGAAGATGCGGCTGGTGGCAGAGTCCATCGCGCCGACCAAGATCTGCGGCAAGGACCAGGGCGAGCTACTCGTCCTGGGCTGGGGTTCCACCTACGGCGCCATTTCCACGGCCATGACGGAAGCGGAGGCCGAGGGCCTGGACGTCTCCTCGGTGCACCTGCGCCACGTCTGGCCGCTGCCGCCGGACCTGGGCAAGGTCATGAAGCGCTTCCGCAAGGTGCTGATACCCGAGGAGAACCTGGGCCAGCTGCGCATGCTGATCCGCTCGGAATACCTGTTCGAGCCCATCGGCCTGAACAAGGTGCAGGGCCAGCCGCTCAACTCGGACGAGGTCCTCGCCAAGATCAAAGAAGTGCTGGGAGGGAAATAACATGGAAAACACCAAGCTCACCGCCAAGGACTTCTCTTCCGGGCTGCCCGTCAAGTGGTGCCCCGGCTGCGGCGACTTCGCCATCCTGAACGTGGTGCAGAAGACGATGGCCAACATGGGGCTGCCCCGCGAGAAGTTCGCGGTCATCTCGGGCATCGGCTGCTCCAGCCGCTTCCCGTACTATGTCAGCGCGTACGGCTTCCACACGCTGCACGGCCGCGCCTGCGCGGTGGCCTCCGGGGTCAAGCTGTCCAACCCCGAGCTGTCGGTCTGGGTCGTCACCGGCGACGGCGACGGCCTGTCGATAGGCGGCAACCACACGATGCACGCCATCCGCAGGAACATGGACCTGAAGATAATGCTGTTCAACAACCGCATCTACGGCCTCACGAAGGGCCAGGCCTCGCCCACCACGCTGCCGGGCTCGAAGACCAAGACCACGCCGCTGGGCGCTATAGACTACCCGTTCAACCCGGCCCGCTTCGCGGTGGGCCTGGACTGCACGTTCGTCGCGCGCTGCATAGACAGCGACATCGCCGGCAGCACCGCGGTGCTGGAGCGGGCGGCCAGGCACGTGGGCACGGCCTTCGTGGAGATCTACCAGAAATGCGTGCCGTTCACCGACAAGGAGTTCGAGTGGCTGAAGGACCCGGCCACCAAAGAGGACATGATCCTGCGCGTCGAGCACGGCAAGCCGCTCGTGTACGGCAAGAACAAGGACAAGGGCATAGCGATAAAGAACATGAAGGCCGAGATCGTGACCTTCAGCGGCGCGGTGCCGGCCGAGGTGGCCGTCTACGACGAGACCAACGACGAGATGGCCCACCTGGTCAGCGGGCTGAAGCATCCCGAGTTCCCGACGCCGATAGGCGTGTTCAGGGCCGTGCGCAAGCCGGCCTACGAGGAGCTCTACTACGACCAGATAAAGCACGTGGGCGACACCAAGGAGCACGAGCTCGAGGCGGTGCTGACCGGCCCCGACGCCTGGGAGATGAAGTAAGCCGGCCGCAGGGCCGCGGCGCAAAACCAGGGTCTCGCACTGGCCTATGGCCGTGCCGCATAAAGCGCTATGCGCATCAAGCGGCCACCGTGCTTTCCGCGGCGCAGACCTGGCCGCTTCGCGGCCATCCGGCCCTCGCGCTATGCAAGCTCGGGGCGAAGAAAGTGTCGCTTCGCTCCACCCCGGCACGGTTTTGCTTGCGCGGACCCTGCGCCCGGCTTGAGAGGGTAGCAACAAAAGAGAAGCCCCGTTTTTGCGGGGCTTCTCTTTTTTGTGGCGGAGAGGGTGCGCGGGTGGCGGCGGTTTGGCTAGGAAGGCCTTCGCGGAGGCCGAGGCTTGCGTAAGCGACGAGGCCGAGTGAGGAGGCGCGCGAACGGTGTTCGCGACGCCGTGCCTGACTAGACAAACCGCTGCCAGGACCCGCGCATTGTGGACCGGCGGATAACCGCGGTTACTTGTTCTTCTTCACGTACTTGATGCGGCTGATCTTGGTGCCGGGGAAGTAGAAGTCCAGGAAGATCGG
>JAJZOZ010000165.1 GCA_021811405.1 bacterium
CGGCCTGGAATACAACCGCATAGCCATCAAGAGCCAGCGCACCCTGTGGGCGAGCTGCTCGCGCCGGGGGAACCTCAATTTCAACTGGCGGCTGGCCTCCGCCCCGCCGGAGGTGCTGGACTATATCGTGATACACGAGCTCTGCCACCTGCGCGAGATGAACCATTCCCGGCGCTTCTGGTGGCACGTGGCCGCGGCCTGCCCCGGCTATAAGGAGATAAGGCGCTGGCTCAGGAAGAACACGGTTTCCCTGCTTTACGGAGAGCCGGCCGCGGAGGGGACATGTCAGACCTAAAGGAGCTCACGCGAGCCGTGCTGAAGTTCCGCGACGAGCGGGACTGGAAGCAGTTCCATAACCCGAAGGACGTGGCGATCTCGCTGGCGCTGGAGGCGGCCGAGCTGCTGGAACATTTCCAGTGGAAGACCCCGGCGCAGGTGAAGGCCCACCTGGCGGCGGAGAAGGAGAACGTCTCCGACGAGCTGGCCGACGTGCTCTACTGGGTGCTGGTGCTGGCTCACGACCTGGGCATAGACCCGGTCCGCGCCGTGCGCAGGAAACTGGTGAAGAACGCCCGGAAGTACCCGGTGGACAGATCGCGCGGCCGCATCACCAAGTACGACCGGCTCTGAGCCGGCTCCCGCCATATATATCCGAAATTCCGCGGGACAACCCGACAGGCCCTTGTCGGGTTGAGGTGCTATGCTATTGCCGTAGCGAACTTGCGGTAGGGGGGAATATGGGAAACCTGAACAAAGTGATGCTGATAGGGCGCCTGACGCGCGACCCGGAGGTGAAAGAGTTCTCCAACGGCGGGAAAGTGGCCCAGCTGGGCTTCGCGGTGAACCAGCGCCGCAGGAACGCCGCAGGGGAATGGGAGGACGTGCCGGTCTGGATGGACCTGAAGGCCTTCAACCACGAGCACGGCCGCAAGCTGGCGGACCTGGCCGCCGCGCACCTGCACAGGGGCCAGCAGGTCTACGTGGAAGGCCATTTGGCCGTGGAGCACTGGGACGGCAAGGAGGACGGCAAGAAGCATTCCAAGACACTGGTCTACGTGGACTCGCTGGAATTCCTGGGGGGCGGGAAAAAGCCGGAGGACGGCCCCGCCCGGGGCGGGACCGGGAAGAAAGGCGCCAGGAAGCGCAGCGGCGCCCCTGACGGCGAAGCGGCGGACCACGCCGGAGAAGAACTATAGGGGGGCGGGCCCCGCGCGCCGGGGGGAGCGCGGGGCCCGCGGGGAGGCAGCATGCTCATCCTGCTGCTGGCAGCGGCCTGCGCTGCCGTAGAACCCTGCCCGCCCCCGGCGCCGGAGACTGGGCAGTTCACTTTTTTCAGCGGAAATTGTAGACTTTCCCCAGGCGCGCCGGCGCGAGGGGGAAACGTGAAAAAAGGTTCTGGCGGGTACGATCCGGAGATAGAGCTCAAGAAGGGCGCCGAACTTTCGGCCTCTTCCTACGACAAGACCCAGGGGGTGGAGGTCACCGCCCGCAAGGTCACGATAGGCGGCCTGAAGGGCGTGGTGGAGTTCAGGGGCACGGCCACCGGCAAAGGCCCGGGGATAGAGGGCACCATCAACGTCTGGCTCTCGATCTTCCGGTACACGCGCCCCGACGGCACGGTGGACCACGTGGCCGGCTGGAACATAGCGCAGGCGCTCAAGCCGGGCATGACGGCCCTGCAGACGGCCATAGCTTTCGAGACCTACATCAACTCGGCCGCCAGGCCCTACCAGGCCAAGGCCTACGGGGACGACGGCCACGCCGCGCTGGCCATCACCTACAAGGCGGCGGGGAAATAATGCGCAGGCCGCGGGTGATCGTGGTCCGGGACCTCATGCAGAAGGGGTACCGCTACGAGCTGGCGGCCCGCACCGGCAGGGACTTCGACCCGCGCTTCAAGCCGGAGCTCACGCCCGCGCAGCTGCTGCGGCTGGGCGTCTTCGGCGGCAAGTACATGACGGACTGCCGCCGGGAATTCCCGGCCTCCTGGTTCCGCGGCGCCAGGCTCTCCTCCACGGGCCGGCACGAGGCCGCGCTGAACTATTTCAAGGTCAACGCCAGCCAGCCGCTGGCCGAATGGCGGCGCAAAGGCTGGATACACCCGGCGGACCCGCGCGGCTGGTTCCAATGGTACTGCCGCTACTACCTGGGCCGCCGCATTCCCGGCGTGGACGACGTGCAGATACGCCGCTGGCTCGGCATACGCCGCCATATCGCCCAGCTGCGCCGCCACTGCGCGCCCGGCGACGCGGCCTGCCGGCCGGTGCAGCGCCAGGCCCTGCTGCACTGGGCCTACGACTCCCGGCGGCTCTGAAAAACGGTTGAAATGCCCCGGCTTAAAAATTAGAATTTAAAAAAACTCCGCCAAGGGGAAAACGATGGCCATCAGCGAATACGCCGGGAAGAACCTGCCGAAGGACAAGCTCACCGATATTCCCAAGCTCCTGGACGCCTATTACAAGCAGGCGCCGGACCCGAAGGACCCCTCGCAACGGGTCTCCTTCGGCACCTCCGGGCACCGGGGCAGCTCCCTGGCCTCCACCTTCAACGAGAACCACATACTGGCCGTGACGCAGGCCATCTGCGACTGGCGCAGGGAAGCCGGCATAACCGGCCCGCTGTTCCTGGGCATGGACACCCACGCGCTCTCGGCGCCCGCCTTCGATACGGCGCTGGAGGTGCTGGCCGCCAACGGCGTGCAGGTTACGATAGACTCGGCCGACGGCTACACCCCCACGCCGGCGGTCTCGCGGGCGATCCTGGCCCATAACGCCGGCAGGAAGGACGGACTGGCGGACGGCATACTGATAACCCCCTCGCACAACCCGCCGGCCGACGGCGGCTTCAAGTACAACCCGCCCAGCGGCGGCCCCGCCGGCCCCGAGATGACAGGCAAGATACAGCAGCTGGCCAACACGCTGCTGGAGCGCGGCCTCTGCGGCGTTCAGCGCCTGCCCCGGGACGCGGCCAGGGAGGTCGCCAGGCGCTGCGATTACGCCGGCGAGTACGTCAAAGGGCTGGCCGGGGTGGTGGACATGCCTGCCATCCGCGGCTCGGGCATCAAGCTGGGTGTAGACCCGCTCGGCGGCTCCGGCGTAGCCTACTGGGGCCGCATCGCGGAGGCCTACGGGCTGGACCTCGACGTGGTGAGCGACAAGGTGGACAAGTCCTTCTCGTTCATGACCGCTGACTGGGACGGCAAGATCCGCATGGACCCTTCCTCCCCGTACGCTATGCAGCGGCTGCTCGGCCTGAAGGACAAGTACGACGTGGCTTTCGGCTGCGACACCGACTACGACCGCCACGGCATAGTGACGAAGGCCGGCCTGCTGCCGCCCAACCATTACCTGTCGGCGGCCATCCAGTACCTGTTCCGCAACAGGCCGAAATGGCGCCCGGACGCGGCCGTGGGCAAGACCGCGGTCTCGAGCAGCATGATAGACCGCGTGGCCGGCGGCCTGGGCAGGCCGCTGCGCGAGGTGCCGGTGGGCTTCAAGTGGTTCGTGGACGGCCTGCTGGACGGCAGCTTCGGGTTCGGCGGGGAGGAGAGCGCGGGGGCCTCGTTCCTGCGCTTCGACGGCGGCCCCTGGAGCACCGACAAGGACGGCATCATCCTGGCCCTGCTCTCCGCCGAGATCACGGCGAAGGAGGGCAAGGACCCCGCGCGGCTCTACAAGGACCTGACCGACAGGTACGGCGAGCCCTTCTACCGCCGGCAGGACGCCCCGGCCACGCCGGAGATGAAGCGGCTGCTGAAGGGCCTGGCGCCGGAGAAGTTCCCGTTCAAAGAACTGGCCGGCGAGAGGATAGAGCGCGTGCTCAACCGGGCGCCGTCCAACAACGAGCCGCTGGGGGGAGTGAAGGTGCTCACGGCCGTCGGCTGGTTCGCCGCGCGCCCTTCCGGCACCGAGAACGTCTACAAGATCTACGCCGAGAGCTTCCGGAGCGCCGCCCACCTGGACGCCATCTTCGCCGACGCGGAAGCCATGATCAGGAAGCTTTCCTAGGGAACTTTCAAAGGACAGTAAAAAGGAGGGGGGATCATGAAGAAACTGACGGCATTGCTGCTGCTGGGTCTGCCGGCCGGCGGCTGGGCGATGGGAATGGGCTGGGGCGGGGGCGGCTATTACTGGGGGCACCCGCATCCCGCGGCGGGACACTTCGCCGCCGTGCTCTACGGCCTGCTGGCCGCGCTGGGCTACTGGGTGCTGCAGCACGGGGCCAGGCAGGAGAAGAAATGCGCGATGTGGGGCGGGCACATAACAGGCTGGGCGCTGATAATAGTGGGCCTGCTGGGCCTGCTCTGCGGCGCGATGAGCCACGCCTGGATGGGCCACCGCTGCTGCGGGGAAGGCCCCGGCTGGAACATGCAGGTGGAGGAGCAGGGAGCCAATTCCGGCGAGGAGCGCACGGTGAAGGTGCAGGTCAAGGCGGAAAAGAAAGCGCCGGGCAAATAGCCCGGCGCGGCCGCGCCGCGGAGGCCGCCCCCCGGGGCGGCCTCTTTATTTGGCGGCGGCCAGTACGGCGTCCAGGGCGGCCTTTATGGCGGCCGAGGGCGGCGCGGAGGGGTTCTCCAGCGCGTAGAAGCGCCCGGCGTCGCCGGCGTCGACCATAGCCGGGTCGAAGGGCACGCTGCCGAGGAAAGGCACGCCGGTCTCGCGGGCGGCCCGTTCGCCGCCGCCGGTCTTGAACAGGTTGATCTCGCCGGAGCAGTGCGGGCAGCGGAAAGCGGTCATGTTCTCCAGTATGCCCAGCACCGGTATGCCCACCATTTTCAGGAAGTTGACGGCCTTGCGGGAGTCGAGCAGCGCCACCGCCTGCCCGGTGGTGACCACCACCGCGCCCGTCATCTCCGGGATGAGCTGGCAGATGGTGAGCGGCTCGTCGCCGGTGCCGGGGGGCGCGTCTATCACGAGGGCGTCCAGGTCTCCCCAGTTCACGTCGGAGAGGAACTGCTTGACCACGCCCATCTTCAGCGCGCCGCGCCAGATCACCGGCGTGTCGGCCGCGTTGGTCACCAGATC
>JAJZOZ010000166.1 GCA_021811405.1 bacterium
CCTTCGACGTGAAGGCCCAGCAGGCCATCATCATGGAGCCGGGCGAGCGGGTGCGCTACTCCACCCCCGGGCCCGAGGGCGCAGAGTACATCGCCATCTGCCTGCCGGCGTTCTCGTTCGAGACCGTGATGCGCGACGGGGAGACCAAGAGACCCTATTAGTTCCGGCGCCCGGAAAAGGAACAGGCCGCTCGCGCGGCCTGTTTTTTTACGCCTTAGCGGACCTTATCCGAAGCCGTCTGCCGGCGACCATGAACTCTTCCCCTCCCCGGTGGTGCAGCGTGGCCGGGGTCTTCCTGGCGGGATCGACCCAGGCTTTGACCACCTTGAAGACGAGCAGGTCGTACCTGGCCGCCATGCGGGCGTCGTGCAGGCGGCATTCGAGGCTCGCCCAGCACTCCTTTATCAGCGGGGCCCTGACCAGCGCGGCCTTCTCGGGCGTGAGGCCGAACTTCGCGAACTTGTCCACGCGGGCGCCGCTGACGTTGCCGCAGGCCACGGTCTCCCGCGCGATGCTTGCGTCGGGGATATTGATCACGCACTCTTTCGAGGCCCTGATCATCCCGAAGGAATGGTTGCGGTCGCTTATGACGCAGCCGACGAGGGGCGGGTCGAAGTCTATCATCGTGTGCCAGGACATCGGCATCACGTTGAGGCGCCCTTTCCAGGCCGAGCTGACCAGGATCACCGGCCCCGGCTCGAGCAGCGAGTAGACCTTCGCCAGAGGGAAGTTCTTTTTCATGGTCAGTTCAGCACTCCCCTGGAGGCGAGGCGCCGCGCGTAGAAACAGACGCCGGCCGCAATGACCCAGCCCCCGGCCATACCTGCTATCCCGGAACCGCCGAAAGCCTGCACCCAGTCCTTGGCCGCCAGCTCCCAGGCGGTGGAGCCCACCGAGACTGCCAGCCCCGCCGCGAAGAGCCAGAAAGCGGAGCGGCGCAGGGCCAGCAGGGCCCCGGCCCCTAGGAGGTTCAGCAGCACGATGACGGCCGTAACGGCGTAGTCGGCCGCGGTGAGCCCCTCGTAGTACTGCTGCTGCAGCGGGGTCAGCTGTACCTTGCCGGCCAGCAGCAGGTAATAGGCCAGGCCGGTCCAGAGCGCGGAAAGCGCGTAGAAAACGCCTATGATCCAGACCAGGGCCGGCCGCGCGGGCCTTTTTTGAGCGTCGTTGTTATCCATCGTCCCTCCCGGAGAAATCATACCAAATAAACCCGCCGGCGGCGCAAAAAGAACGCGCCCGGGGAAGCCGCCCCGGGCGCGTCGTCCTTAAGCCCTATCGCCGCGCTATTCGAAGCTCAGGTGCAGAGCGGGCTGGTCCACGCTGATAGCGCCCGTGTCCATCCCCACCGATTCCTGCATCCCGTCGTCCCCGGCCGACTTCTCGCCGGCCAGCTTCGGGATGAAGGAGGAGAGCACGGAGATCTTGGTCACGTCCTCGCCGCGGCCGCCGGTCTGCGCGTAGGTGGCCATCGTGGTGCAGCCGGAGGGGCTGTCGGTGAAGTCCTCGTCGCCGCGCACCAGGATGCCCTCTATCTTGCGGGTCCGCAGGTTGAAGACGGGCGAGCCGGAGTTGCCGCCGAAGGTGTCCAGGTCGGCCACGAAGTAGCCGATCTTGGAGGCGTCGCGCACGCGGGCGTCGTCGGCCAGCTTGACGGGCAGGCCCACGGGGTGCCCGATCACGAAGATGCCGTCGCCGGCCTTAAGGGTATTGGCCCGGTTGATGGCCAGCGGCTTGTGGCCGGAGACGGGGCGGTCCAGCTTGATCAGCGCGAAGTCGGCGCCGAGGGTCTGGCCCGCGGGGGGCGCGGAGTTGGGCTCGCCGGTCAGGAAGCGCTTGACTATCTTGGAGCAGCTGTAGACCTCGCTGGCGGGCACGGCGGTCGCGGCGGCGCCGCCGGCCTGCTTGACCGCGAAGCCGAAGACCAGCTTGGTGTTCTGGCAGTCGGCCTCGGTGCGGACGCAGTGGCCGGCCGTCATCACCAGGTCGGGGCCGACCAGCGAACCGGAGCAGAACGCGCCTATGGGCTGCTCGCGGAAGGCTACGTCCTGACAGAGGTTGAGCCGCTCGCCGAAGTTCACGGTCTTCAACTGGACGCCGCCGGGATTAAGGGCCTCTATCTTGTCGGCCTTCCAGAAGGAGACGACCGAGTCTGCGAGGGTCTTGATGTCGGAAGACATCTGGAAGAGGTCTTTGCGGTTGTCGCTGCCGTAGATGCTCTTGTCGGCCTGGGCGAAAGCGGCCAGGGGCAGCAGCATCAGGAGCGTCGCGTTCATGGCGGTCTTAAAGGTCTTCATAACTCCTCCGGTAGTGCGCATTCAGTTCCGCTATGTTATACAGGAAGAGTTGACGAATGTCAATAGCCGCAGGTCCCAGGCGCGTTTTCCCCATAAGGCCCAGACGCAGCCGGGACCTTCGGGTAATCAGAGCCAGCCGAGATAGAGGCGGACCGAGCGGGCGTCCGCGAGGCGGAAGGCTATATAGGAGATAATAATTATCGCGGCCAGGGCGGCCGGCCAGGCGGAGGCCGGCGGGCGGCGGCCCGGCGGTTCCCAGGCCCCCTCCTCCCAGCTCCGGCCTCCGCGCAGCCAGGAGACCAGCGCGTACAGGGAATAGGACTGCAGGCCGAAAAGCGCGAAACCGGCGTAGGCGGGCAGCGGCAGGCCCAGCAGCCCCGGCCAGGGGCTGACCGCCGCGGAGGCCCAGCGCGCGCCGGCGGCCGAGTTCCAGGCGTTCCACAGCAGCCCGCAGATAATTCCCGCTGCGGCGAGCCGCAGGGTCTTGCCCGGCAGCCCGCCCTGCAGTTCCCGCAGCAGGGAAGGCAGGCCGAAGCGGAAGTTGAGGGCCTCGGCCGCGAGCAGAGGCCCCAGCCAGACCAGCGGCGCGAGGGCCCCGGGCAGCGCGACGGCCAGGGCCAGCGCAAGGAGCCCGGCGCTCAGCAGGGCGCCCGGCAGGTCGGCCGGGGCGCGGAAGGACGGGGACTTGAGGTTCCGGAAGAGGCCGAGGCTGCGCAGCAGCTCGGCCGTAACGAACAGGGAGGGCAGCAGGGCGGCCAGCGCCAGTGCCCGGCCGGTCCACCTCAGGGACAGGGTGGCGGGCTGGCCGGAATAGTACCAAGCGCCCAGGCGCAGGTTGAGCAGCTCGAAGAGCGCCCCGAGACCAAGCGACCAGGCCGCCAGGACGAGGAACTCCCCCGTGCGCGAGACCAGCGGCGACGAGCCGCCGAGGCGGTAGACCAGGTTGTCGGCGAACAGGACGTAGGCCCAGGCCGCCCAGGGGAAGAACTGGTTGTGCAGCGGCTCCAGGCCGAGCAGCCTGCCGCCGTACCCCGCGAAGGTCAGGAAGATCGCGGCGTACAGGGCGGCTTTGGCCTTGGCCTCTTCGTCGAACATCGCCCCCCTCCCGTCAGAACTTGAACTTGTACTTGGCCGCCAGTCCCAGTTCCTGCTGCATGGCCATCACCTCGCGCTGCGTCTCCTTGTTGAGAGGGACGCCCCTGTTCTTGCGGTACTGCCAGGCCAGGTACTCCTTCTCGCCGGCGGTGTAGATGCGCCTGGCGCCGGGCATCTTCTTCGAGGCGCGCAGCTCGCGCAGGATGTCGCCGGTGGTCTTCTTGAACGAGCGCAGCGTCGTGAAGGCCTCGACGTTGATGGCCAGGAAGAAGTGGCCGAGCGGGTAGGGCACCTTGTTGCCCTTCTTGTCGTAGCCGAGCAGCGCCTTCATGAAGGCGCCCTGCTGCAGCGCGGCCGACAGGATCTCGACGACGGCGCAGTAGCCGTAGCCCTTGTAGCCGCCCAGGTCCTCGCCCACGCCGCCGAGCGGCGTCAGCGCGGCGGTGCCCTTGACCAGGTCGGTCAGCACGGCGCGGGAGTCGGTCTTCGACCCGCCGTTGCAGTCTATCACCCAGCCCTTCGGCATGGACTTGCCGAGCTTGGCGTAGACCTCGATCTTGCCGCGCTGCGTGATGGACGTCGCGCAGTCGAGCAGGAACGGGAACTTCTCGTCGGTCGGTATCGCGAAGGTGAGCGGGTTGGTGCCCATCATGTTCTCGACGCCGAAGGTCGGCGCCACGGACGGGCGGGCGTTGGTGCCGGTGATGCCTATCATGCCGGCCTTCGAGGCCAGCATGGCGTGGTAGCCGGCTATGCCGTAATGCGTGGAGTTGCGCACGGCCGTCATGCCGAGCCCGTAGCGTTTGGCCTTCTTCACGGCCATCTCCATCGCGCGCTTGGCGATGACGTGGCCCATACCGTTGTGGCCGTCGATGACCGCGGTGGTCGGGGTTTCTTTGACTATCTCGAACTTCGTCTTCGGGAGCTGGATGCCCTGCTTGATGCGGTCGTAGTAGATGGGCTTGAGGCGCGAGACGCCGTGCGAGTCGATGCCCAGCTTGTCGGCCGTGATCAGCACTTCGGCGCAGACGGCCGCGTCGGCGGCGGGCACGCCGATGCCCTTGAACACGTCGCGCATGAAGCGCTCCATCACGTCGAACTTGACCCACTTGGAACCTTTCTCAATTTCCATGATGCTCCTCCTGTAAAGTTCAGGCTTTCCCTTCCACTACGTCGGCCAGCGCCGAGGCGGCCGCCAGGCCGTCCGGCACCCCGGCCGAGGCGAAAGCGGCCGTCATGGCCGCCGCGCGCTCCGGCTCGTCGATGACGGCCCGCAGGGCCGCCGAGAGCTTGGCGTCGAAATCCGGTCCCTCGTCCACGCAGACCGCGGCCCCGCGGGCCGCCAGCGCCATCGCGTTGGCCTTCTGGTGGCCGCCGGCCGAGGACGGCAGCGGCACCAGGACGGAAGGCTTGCGCAGGTGGGCGAGCTCGGCCACGGTGCTGGCGCCGGAGCGGGAGATCACGAGGTCCGCCGCCGCGTAGAGCCGCGGCATGTCCTCCCGGTAGTCGAAGAGCTTGAACCCCTTGTCGCCCGCCAGCGCGGCCTCCTCGTAGGCCCTGACCACGTCGGCGTAATCGCGGCGGCCGGCTATGTGCACGGCCTGGATATCCCCTTTCAGCGGGTGCGC
>JAJZOZ010000020.1 GCA_021811405.1 bacterium
GCCAGCACCCCGGCCGCCAGCAGCTCGCGCACCGCCGCGCAGGCCTCCTCCAGCTCCTCCGCCTTCACGTTGAGCGGCGGCAGGAAGCGGATGACCTTGGTATCCGTGCAGTTGAGCAGCACGCGCTTCTTCTCGCGCAGCGCTGTTATCAGCGGATCTCCGGGCGAGACCAGCTCCAGCCCTGCCAGCAGGCCGAGGCCGCGCACTTCGGTTACCAGGGCCGGGAACTCGGCGCGTATGGCCTCCAGCTTGGACTTAAGCAGGGCGCCCATGGCGTTAACGTTCTGCAGAACGCCGTTCTCCATCACTTCCTTTATAACGGCTATGCCGGCGGCGCAGGCAACAGGGTTGCCGCCGAAAGTAGTGCCGTGCATGCCGGGGGCCAGCACTGCCGCAGCTTCGCCGGAGGCCAGTATAGCCCCCAGCGGCAGGCCGCCGCCTATCGGCTTGGCCATCAGCACCAGGTCCGGCTTCACGCCGTAATGCTCGAAAGCGAAGAACTTCCCGGTGCGGCCGGCGCCGGACTGTATCTCGTCCGCTATTATAAGGAAGCCGTGCTCGGAGCGCAGTTTCTGCAGCTCGGCGGCGAACTCGGCGGAGACCGGCCTGACGCCGCCCTCCCCCTGCACGAACTCCAGCAGCACGGCCGCAGTCTGCGGCCCTACGGCGGCGCGCAGCGAGGCGGGGTCGTTGAAGGCGGCCGTGCGGCAGCCGTCCAGGAACGGGCCGAAGCCGTCGCGGTAGCCGGGGCGGTCCATCAGCGACAGCGCGCCCATCGTGCGGCCGTGGAAGGCGTTGCTCATCGAGACCAGCTCCGTCTTGCCGCGGGTGGAACCCCAGCGGCGGGCTATCTTCAGCGCGCCCTCTACGGCTTCGGTGCCGCTGTTGCAGAAGAAGACCTTCTCGCAGCCTGAATACTTCACCAGCAGCTCGGCCAGGGCTATCTGCGGCTCCTGCAGGAAATAGTTGGAGACGTGCACGTAGCGCGAGGCCTGTTCCGCTATGGCAGCCAGCACGGCCGGGTGCCCGTGGCCCAGCGCGTTCACGGCCACGCCGGAGATCATGTCGAGGTAGGCCTCCCCGGCCGGGGTGGTCAGGCGGGCCCCTTTTCCTTTCTCTATCTCCAGCGGAAGACGCTTGTAGGTCTTCAGGAATACCGCCTGCTCTCTCTGCTGCTGGCTCATTTTTATTCTCCCCGCCTTCCGCCTTCTCCACGGAGGCTATTGCATAATCATACAAAATGTTGTATATTTATGCAAGCGGTCAAGGAGAAAGAAGAGATGATCAAAGCGATTATCGTCGGGGCTTCAGGTTATTCCGGCGCGGAGCTGATGAGGCTGCTGTCTTCGCGCGCCGACGTTTCCATAGAGACGGTCACCGCCAACACCTCGGTGGGGCAGCGCGTGGACGAGCTCTACCCGGCGCTGGCCGGCCGCGTGGACCTGAAATTCGAGGAGTACGTGCCGGGGAAGATGAAGAAGGCCGACGTGGCCTTCGTGGCTCTCCCTTCCGGCCAGGGCATGGACGTGGTCCCGTCCCTGCTGGACGCGGCGGAACGCGTGATTGACCTGGGCGGGGACTTCCGCCTCAAGAACACCGCCGAATACTCGCGCTACTACGGCAAGGAGCACACGGCCAAGCACCTGCTGCCGCAGGCCGTCTACGGCCTGCCCGAGGTGAATAAGGAAGATATTAAGAAGGCGCGGCTGGTGGCCAACCCCGGCTGCTACGCCACCAGCGTGATACTCGGCCTGCTCCCCGCGCTGGCCAAAGGGCTGGCGAAGCCCGGCTCCATAGCCGTCAGCGCGGTCTCCGGCATCTCCGGGGCCGGCCGCACGGCCAAGGCGGACATGAACTTCACCGAGCTCAACGAGAACGTGCGGGCCTACAAGCCAGGCACCCACCAGCACGTCCCCGAGATAGAGGGCGCTCTGCGGGCGGCCACGGGCCTAGAGCCCACGGTCTCGTTCATCCCGCACCTGGTGCCGCTGACCCGCGGCATACACTCCACGATACACTCCGCGCTGGCCGCGAAGACCGACGCCGCGGCGGCGCTGAAGACTTACGAGGAGTTCTACCGGGGCGCGGCGTTCGTGCGCGTCAAGAAGGGCATGCCGCAGATCCAGGCGGTGGCGCGCAGCAACTACTGCGACGTAGGCCTTTCGGTGGACGAACGGACCGGGCACCTGACGGTGATGTCCGCCATAGACAACCTCGGCAAGGGCGCGGCCGGCCAGGCCATACAGAACATGAACATCATGTTCGGCCTGCCGGAGGACGCGGGCCTGAATTGAGCGGTATATAAAGGAGAGAAAAAGTAAATGATACAGGAAATCGCGGGCGGAGTTACGGCGGCCAAGGGCTACAGGGCCGCCGGGCTGCATTGCGGTATAAAGCGGGCCAAGAAGGATCTCGCGCTGCTGGTCTCGGAGAGGCCGGCGGCCTGCGGGGCGGTGTTCACCCAGAACGCGGTGCCGGGCGCGCCGGTAACGGCGTGCAAGGAGCAGCTGGCCGGCTCGCGCTGGATACGCGCGGTGGCCGTCAACAGCGGCAACGCCAACGCCTGCACCGGCGCCAGGGGCCTCGCGGACGCGCGCACGATGATAGCGCAGACCGCGCTGGTCGCCGGCCTTAAAAAGGAAGAGGTGCTGGTCTCCTCCACCGGCGTGATAGGCCAGTACCTGCCGATGGAAAAGATCATAGCGGGCCTCGCCGAGGCCGTGCCGCAGCTCTCCGCCGAGGGCGGCCGCGCGGCCGCCGAGGCCATCATGACCACAGACACCTTCGTCAAGGAGCTGGCCGTGACGGTACAGGTCAACGGGGCCGAGGTGAAGCTGGGCGGCATGGCCAAGGGCTCGGGCATGATAGCCCCGAACATGGCCACGATGCTGGCCTTCATCTCCACCGACGCCGCGATAACCCCGGAGCTGCTGCAGAAGACCGTGAAGGACGTAGTGGACCGCTCGTTCAACCGCATTACGGTGGACGGCGACACCAGCACTAACGACATGGTGGTGGTGCTGGCCAACGGCCTGGCGGGCAACGCGCCGCTGGCCTCGGAGACGGACCCGGGCTACGCCGAGTTCACGGCGGCCCTCGAGCACCTGCTGGTGCGGCTCTCCAAGATGATAGTCATGGACGGCGAGGGCGCCACCAAGTTCGTGGAGGTGCAGGTGGTGGGCGCCGCCAGCCAGGATGACGCCGTAGCGGCCGCCCGCGCGATAGCCAGCTCCAACCTGGTCAAGACCGCGATCAACGGCGAGGACGCCAACTGGGGCCGCATCATGGCGGCGGTCGGCAACTCCGGCATCGGCTTCACCCCGGAGGAGACGGAGATACTTTTCGGCGACGTGCCGATACTCAAAAAGAACTACGTAATAGACTTCTCCGAGGAGCGCGCCAAGGAAGTGCTGCAGAAGAAGGAGCTGACGATACGCGTGCAGCTCAACGGCGGCCCGGGCGAGGCGACGTTCTGGACCTGCGACCTGTCGAAGGAATACGTGGCGATCAACGCCAACTACCGCACATGACGCCCATACAGCACGCGGCCGCCAAGGCCAGGAACCTCACCGAAGCCCTCCCGTGGATCTCGCGCAGCGAGGGCAAGACCTTCGTCATCAAATACGGCGGAGCCGCCATGGTGGACGAGGAACTGCGCGACAGCTTCGCCCGCGACGTCACCCTGCTCAAGAAGGTCGGGGTGCGCGTCGCGATAGTGCACGGCGGCGGCAAGGAGATCACAGAGACCGCCACGAAGCTCGGCATCGAGACTCGCTTCGTGGACGGCCAGCGTTACACCTGCGAGGACACGGTGGACGTGGTGCAGATGGTGCTGGCGGGCCGCACCAACACGGACATCGTGCGCCGCATAAACCTGCAGGACGGCGACGCCGTGGGGCTCTCCGGGGTGGACGCCGGGCTGCTGCGCGCGGAGAAGTTCACGGAGAACGGCGCGGACCTGGGCCTGGTCGGCAACATCACCGAGGTCAGGCCGCAGCATATCGAGCTGCTGCTCTCCAACGGCTTCATGCCGGTCATCGCTCCGCTGGGCGTTGACGAGAACGGCACCATCTACAACATCAACGCCGACGTGGCCGCCGCTAAGATAGCGGAAGCGCTGAAAGCGGAGAAGCTGGTGTACCTGAGCGACGTGGAAGGGATACTCAAGGACGGCGAGCGCGTGACGAACATCACCGAGCCGCGCGCCGAGGAGCTGATAAGCTCCGGCGTGATCAGCAAGGGGATGATACCGAAGGTCAGGTCGGCCTTCGACGCGCTGAACGCCGGCGTCGGCCGCGTCCACCTGATAGACGGCCGCGAGAAGCATTCCCTGCTGCTCGAGATCTTCACCGACAAGGGCGTCGGCACGATGCTGGTGCGCGGCGAACCGGAGGGAGCATGTCAAAAAAAGAGCGCCTGTTCACCATCAAACAGCTGATAACGACCGGCACCGTTACCAGCCAGGAGGACCTGCGGCGCCAGCTGGCCAAGGTAGGCTGCAGGGTCACGCAGGCCACGCTCTCGCGCGACCTGGCCGACCTGGGCGCTTCCTGGGTGGCGGGGCCGGAGGGCGGGCGTTACGCCCTGCCTGCTCACGCCGACCTGCAGGGCCTCAAACCCCTGCTGGGCGCCGGGATAACGGACATAAGGGCCAACGAGAACCTGCTGCTGGTGCGCACGGTGCCGGGAGCGGCCGGCACGGTGGCCGAGTTCCTGGACTCCCAGCGCGTGCCGGACATGCTGGGCACGGTGGCCGGGGACAACACGGTGCTGGTGATTCCCTCCTCGGTAAAAAGGGTGCGGGCGCTGGAGAAATACATCAAGGAGAACCTGATAAAGGCCTGAGCCAGCGGCTCAGAGGCGGGGCAGCACGGAAGAAGAGACAAATCCTGAAAAGGCCGACCGGTATTTCCGGATGTTGGCGAGTATATCGGAGCTGGCGGGGTTGTCCGGGCCGTCCGTAACGAACTTGAACAGGTAGCACTTACGCTTGAAGGCGCGGCAGGTCTGTATGAACGCCGCGCTTTCCATGTCCGCCAGCGCGGCCAGCCGGGCAAGCTTCTCCCTGTCAGCCGGACGCAGCACCGGCTTATCGGCCGTCGCGACAACCGCCCCCTTAAAACCTCTCAGCGTATCCGGCCTGTGCTCATGCGGCCGCCCGGTCCTGAGCCCGGGGCGGTCCGCTTCCACGGCCTTCGTCACCTGCAGCATATCCCCCGGCTTCAGCCGGCGCGTGAGCGAGCCCGCCGCGCCCAGGTTCACCAGCCCGCGCGGGGAGAAGAAAGCGCAGGCCCAGGCGGTGGCCATAGCGGCGTTCGCCTTGCCGATGCCGCAGATGACGGCGCCGAGCTTCCCTTTCCGGTAGGCCGGGAAGGGACAGCCGCGCAATGCCTTCAGGCCCAGGCCCTTGAGGAAAGGGGACGCCTCCAGCCCGGTGGCGAAGACCAGGCAGCAGGTCACAGGAACTTTCCGCATCTCTCCTCCAGCGTCCGGAAAGCCTTCAGCCCCGCCCCGCCCATCGAGACCGAGAAGTCGTTGACGTAGAGCTTTATGTGCGCGTCGGTGACGGCGTCGCTCATGCCGGGCGCGTTAGCGCGTATGAAGTCCCGGGAAGCGGCCGGGCGGGCGAAGGCGTACTCCACCGACTCCCGGATGAGCCTCTCCACCGCCCGCGCGTGCTTCAGATCTTCCGGGGCCCTGCGCACGGCTATGCAGCCGAGCGGCAGCGGGCAGCCGGTCTCGGCCTCCCACCATTCGCCGAGGTCGGCCGCCTTCTCGCAGCCGTAGTCCCGGTAGACGAACCTGCCCTCGTGTATCACGAGGCCGCCGTCGTATTTACCTTCGCGTATGCCGGGCATGATGCGGTCGAAGCGCTCCTCGGCCAGGTTCTTAAGCGCCGGGTTCCAGGCCTTCATAAGCAGCAGCGCGGTAGTATTGAGCCCCGGCACGGCCACGCGCGAGCCCGGCCCCAGCTTTTTTCCCGCCGCGGTCACCACCAGCGGGCCGCAGCCGAAGCCGAGCGCGCCGCCGGAGTCCAGCAGTTCGTAATCGCCTTTCAGCCGCAGCCAGGCCGCGGCCGAGAGCTTGGTCACCTGGAAGCGCTTTTTGAAAGCGGCGGCGTTGAGCGTCTCCACGTCGTCGATGAAAGGCTTGAACGAATAGGCGCCGTCCCCTACCAGGCCGTGCAGCAGGGCGTGAAAGATGAAGGTGTCGTTGGGACACGGGGAGAAGGCCAGCGAGAGCTCCGTCACCTTTTCCTCCCGGGGTTCCTGTCGATGATCCTGTAGGAGGAGTCCCTCAGCACGGGCTTGCGGCCGGCGTTCTTTATCAGGTCTACGAACTCCTCCACTCCGGCCGAAGCGCCGGAGCCGGTGGCCTTCACCACCATTTCCTCGGTGAGCACGCCGCCCATGTCGTTGGCGCCCATGGCCAGCGCCACCTGCGCGAGCTTCAGGCCTTCGGTGAGCCAGCCGGCCTGTATGTACCTGACGTTGTCCAGGAAGATGCGCGATACCGCCACCACGCGCAGGTAGTCGAGGCCGGTGGCAGGCCTGATATGCGCGAGGGCGGTGTTCCCGGGGGAGAAGGACCAGGGGATGAAGGCACGTATTATGCCAGTCTCGTCCTGCGTGCGGCGCACGACTTCGAGATGCTCCACCCTCTCGCGCAGGGTCTCGCCCATGCCGTAGGTCATAGTGGCGGAGGAGAACAGGCCGCGCCGCTTCAGCGCGCGCATGACCTCCGCCCACTGCGCCGTAGTTATCTTCCGCGGGCTCACCCTGGCCCGCACCCCGTCTACGAGCAGGTCGGAGGCTCCTGGCATGGAGGTCAGCCCGGCGGAGACCAGCCGGTCCAGCGCCGCGTCGAGCGAAAGGCCGCTCTTTTTCGCCGCGTGCACCAGCTCGCTCGGCGAGAAGGAATGCAGCGCGAGCCGCGGGAAGCGTGCGCGCACGGCTTTCAGCAGCCCCTCGTACTCCTCCACGCCGTAATCCGGGTGCAGGCCTCCCTGCAGCATCACCTGCGTGCCGCCCCTGGCGGCCAGCTCTCCGGCCTTGCGGACCACTTCGGAGAGCGTCAGCTCGTAGGGCGCCAGCGCCGCGCGGGAATGGAAGGCGCAGAACGCGCAGCGCGCCTCGCAGACGTTGGTGAAATTGACGATCCGGTCCAGGATGAACCCCACCTCCGGGCCGGGGTGCACCAGCCTGCGCCTGAAGTCGGCGGCCGCGCCCAGTTCCAGCAGGTCCCACGAGAACAGCGACAGCGCCTCGGCGGGCGTTATGCGGCGCCCGGCGCGGATCTTCTTTACAAGCGCGGCGTTCATAGGCCCAGGTACTCCGGTTCGGCGCGGCCGAGCAGGCCCAGCTCGGCGGCGGTATCGAGGTAGAACTTGAAGGCTTCCTTCCTGGCCGGAGTGAAGACGTAGCGCAGGCCGGCGAGATAGCGGTCCATGTCCACTCGCGCGGCCGGATAGCGGCGGGAGGCGGCGGCGAGAAGCGCCGGCCGCTCCGAGACCAGGCAGTCCAGCGAAGCCGCGTAGGAGCCCGCCACGGACCTGAAGGCGCCGGGATCGGCCGCGGCGGCGGCCTTGCCGGCCGCGAAGACGGCGAAGACCACCGGCCGGCCGGTCTTCCCGGGCCAGAGCTCGCCCAGGTCGTAGCGGAAAGGCGCCGCGGCGGCCTCGTCGGTCAGCGCGTGGTCCCCGATGAGCAAAGCCGCGTCGCAGTCCGCCAGCGAAGGCTGGGGCCCGGACGGCTCGTAGACGGGCTCCACGGAATAGAATTTTCTGAGCAGCATCTTCAGCAGCACCACGGAGGTGCGGGAGGCCGATGAGAGCGCCAGCCGCTTTCCTCCGAGCTCCTCCACGGGGCGGCGGCTGATGAGCACCACCGAGCCTACGGCCCCTTCGGAACTGATGCAGAAGTCCGGCAGCAGCGCGGCCCGTCCGGCGATGTCCGGCCAGGCGCCGGCGGAGACCGGGCTCAGGTCCAGCTCGCCTGCCGCCATCATGCGGTTGAGCTCCGAAGGCAGGCGCGGGAACAGCTCCACGCCGGGAAGCGGGGCCTTCTCCAGCATGTGGTAATAGAACGGGTAGCAGTTCAGGTAGTCTATGCGGCCCAGCCTCATGCGCTCCTCCCGCAGGGCTCGTAGGAGGCGTTCACGCGCACCGGCCTGAAGCCGGCGTCCTCTATCAGCTCCCGCAGGAACGCCTCGGAGCCCCGGTCGGCCGTGGCCGCGCCGGCCGCGTGCACCACGCGCTCCCCGGAATAGGTGCCGGAGAAATCGTCCACGCCGAAATTCAGCAGCGTCTGCGCCATCTTCTCGCCCACGTACATCCACAGCGCCTTCAGGTGCGGGATATTGTGCAGGAACACCCGGGCCGCCGCGTAGACGCGGATGTCGTCGAAGCCGGTGGCGGAGCGCCGCTTCGCCGGCACGCCGGTATTGGCGTCGTGGTAGGCCAGCGGCACGAAGGTCTTGAAGCCGCCGGTCTCCTCCTGCAGCGCGCGAAGCCTGGCCAGATGGTCGACCACGTCCGCCGGCTTCTCCACATGGTTGTAGAGCATGGTAGCGTTGGTCTTCAGGCCCAGCCCGTGCGCCGCCCTCATGATCTCCAGCCAGCGCTTCCCGGATATCTTCTTCGGGGCTATTATCTTCCTGACGCGCGGCGCGAAGATCTCCGCGCCGCCCCCCGGCATGGCCCCCAGGCCCGCGGCCATCAGACGCCTCAGGGTTTCTTCCGGCGCTATCCCCTCCCTGCGGGAGAAGTAGTCTATCTCCACCGCGGTGAAGGCGGTGACGAACATGCGCGGGGCTATGCGTTTGACAGAGCGCAGCAGGTCCTCGAAATAGGAGAGCGGCAGGTCCGGGTGCAGGCCGCCTACTATATGCACCTCGTCCACTCCGGCCGCCGCGGCTTTCTTGACGCGGCGCTCCATGTCGGCCAGCGTAAGCAGGTAGGCGTCCTTACGGCCGGCGTCGCGTGAAAAAGCGCAGAGCGGGCAGCGCAGCTCGCAGATATTGGTGAAGTTCAGGTTCATGCTGACGCCGTAATACGCGGCGTCGCCGTGCAGCTTCCCGCGCACGAAGGAGGCCAGCCGGCCCAGGTCCAGTATGGATGAAGAGTTAAGCATCAGCAGGGCGTCGGCCCCGCTGACCGGCCTGCCCTCCCAGACCCTGCGGGCTATCGGACGCAGGCGCGCGTCGGCTATGGTATCCGGCAGCTTCTTCATTTTTTCCGGCCGCGCCTCTTGAGTTCCGCCGACTGCTTGTCCCAGCTTTGAAACAGGGAATGCTTCACGCCGATGACGTTAAGCACCTTCCCGACTACGAAGTCCGTCATGTCGGAGAGGGTCTTGGGATGGGTATAGAAGGCCATGGCCGGCGGCAGGACCACGGCGCCGGCGCGGGCGAGCCTCAGCATGTTCTCCAGATGTATAGCGCTGAGCGGGGTCTCGCGGGCCACCAGCACCAGCCTCTTCTTCTCCTTGAGCGCCACGTCGCAGGCGCGCGTGATCAGCGAGTCGGAATAGCCGTTGGCCGCGGCGGAAAGGGTTTTCATGGAGCAGGGCGCCACCACCATGGCCTCCAGAGGCGTGCTGCCGCTGGCCAGCGGAGAGAAGAAATCCTTGTCGTCGGATTCCGCCAGCCGCTTCACCGGGGCTATGCCGCGCTTCTTTATGATCGCGGAGAGCGGGGCCGGGCCGGTCTTCATGAAGCCCAGCTCATGGCCTATCACGCGCCAGGCGGCTTCGGAGACCACGGCGTGCACCGGCTTGCCGGCCTTCAGCAGCTCCTCTACCAGCCTTATGCCGAGTATGGGGCCGCTGGCCCCGGTTATAGCTACGGCTATCATAAGCTCTCCTACTTCAGGAAACTGTCCAGCGCGGCTCCGGCCAGCAGAGCCGGCGAGATGTACATATTGGCGGCGAATATTCTTTTCATAGCGGCCAGTATATCCGGCCCGCGCGCTTCCTTCTGCTGATAGAAGAAAACAGCCGCCACGAAGACCAGCGAGGCCCAGTAGGCCCAGGCCATGCCGCGCATGAGCCCGGCCGCGGCCAGCGCGGCGAGCGCCAGCACGTAGCAGGCGGCGGAAGCGGCAAGGGCCTTGGAAGCGCCGAACCTGGACGGCACCGAATGCAGGCCCTCGCGCCGGTCGAAGGCCTCGTCCTGCAGGGCGTAGACCATGTCCATGCCGCCTATCCAGAACAATATGGCCGCGCCCAGCACGATGGAAAGGAGGTCGAAGCGGCCGGAGACGGCCAGATAGCCTCCTATCGGAGCCGCCGCTTCCGTGGCCCCGAGGCAGAGGTGCGAAGCGGCGGAGAAGCGCTTGAAGTAAGAGTAGCCCGCCAGCAGGACTACCGCCGGGAACGACAGGTAGAAGCAGAGCGGGTTGAGCAGGTAAGCCGCAGCTACCAGCACGAGGCTGGAGATAACGCCCAGCGCCGCGGCTTCGGAGACCTTCACCTCGCCGCGCGGTATGGCCCGGTCCTTCGTGCGCGGGTTCAGCGCGTCTATGCGGGCGTCTATCGCGCGGTTGAAGGCCATGCCCGCCGTGCGGGCCGCGGCCAGCGCCAGCGTGACCAGCAGCCAGGTCCGCGGGCTCCCTCCGCCGGCGAAGACCACTCCCAGCCAGGCGAACGGCAGGGCGAACAGGGTCTGCTCCGGCAGCAGCAGGTTGGAGAGCTTTTTAAAGGCCATACTCCTTCCAGCGGAAGCTGACCTGCTCGCGCATCGCGGGCGACATCTTTATCTCCTCGGGCCAGTCGCGCCCCATGCCTTCCTCGCGGGTCTTGCGGGTGGCGTCTATGCCCATCTTCCCGCCGAAGTTGGCGTGCGGGGCGCTGTGGTCGAGAGCGTCCAGAGGGCCCTCCGACAGCAGCAGGTCGCGCTTCGGGTCGGTGTTGTTGAGCAGCTTCCACAGCACCGTGCTCCCGTCGCGCAGGTCGACGTCCTTGTCGAAGACGGCGATGAACTTGGTGGAGGCCATCTGGCCCAGGCCCCACAGCGCGTTTATGACCTTCTTGGCCTGGCCCGGGTACTTCTTGTCTATCGAGACCAGCGCGCAGTTGTGGAACACGCCCTCTATCGGCAGCTCCATGTCCGCTATCTCGGGCACCACCATCTTCAGCATAGGCAGGAAGAGGCGCTCGGTGGCCTTGGCCATGTAGCAGTCCTCCATCGGCGGCTTGCCGACGATGGTGGCCGGGTAGACGGCGTCGTTGCGGCAGGTGACGGCGGTCACGTGGAAGACGGGGTACTTGTCCGCGGCCGAATAGAAGCCGGTGTGGTCGCCGAACGGGCCCTCCACCTTCTCCTCGGCCGGGTCGACGTACCCCTCTATAACGAAGTCGGCCTCCGCCGGGACGTAGAGGTCCACGGTCTTGGCCTTCACTATCTCTACGGCCTGCGAATCGAGGAAGCCGGCGAACATCAGCTCGTCCATGTCCGGCGGCAGCGGCGCGGTGGCGGCGTAGGTCACCGAGGGCGGCCCGCCCAGGGCCACGGCCACGTCCATGCGCTTGCCCAGCTTTTTGTACTTGTCGAAATGGCGCGTGCCGTCCTTGTTGTACTGCCAGTGCATGCCGGTGGAGGAATTATCGTACTTCTGCATGCGGTACATCCCGAGGTTCTGGAGGCCGGTCTCGGGGTCCTTCGTGACGACGCAGGGCAGCGTGACGAAGGGACCGCCGTCGTCCGGCCAGCACTTGAGGATGGGGAGGCGGTCCAGCAGCTGCCCGTCCATGAATACTTTTTCCTGGCACGGTCCGGAAGAGACCTTCTTAGGCATGAAGCCGGCCAGCTCCTTGAGCGTGAACAGCATCCTGATCTTGCCGGCCAGGGTGTCCGGCGGCTTCATCTTCAGGTTCGCCTCTATGCGCGCGGCCACCTCGTCGAACGAGCCGCAGGAGAGCGCCATCCGCATGCGCTTGTAGCTGCCGAAGGCGTTTATCAGCAGCGGGTGCTTATAGCCCTTCACCTTCTCGAAGAGCAGGGCGGGCCCGTTGGCCTTGGAGACGCGGTCCGCTATCTCGGCGATCTCGAGGTCGGCGTCGACCTCGGCCTTGACCCGGCGCAGCTCGCCGGCGGCCTCGAGGGCCTCTATGAATTTCCGCAGGTTATTGTAAGCCATAAAAGAGGGTACGGCCTCGGATACGCTCGGCGGGCCGCGCCTGGCAGCGCCTCTCCCGCCGTATATGACTATTTTATCAAATTGACGCCCCGCATGTGAGCCTCCCCGGGGGACGAAAACGAAAGCGGCGCCGGGTCTGCCCGGCGCCGCTTTCGACAATGGGATACGGCTTTTACTGGCCGTAGCGGTCCTTCGCGTATTTCCGCAGGGCTTCCGCCTCTTTGGCGCTGAGGCCCTTGACCCAGACATGCTCATCTTTGGCCAGCAGCTCGGCCACCTTGGCGCCCCACTTCTTTTCGGCCTCGGGCCCCTTCTCCCTGGCCGCTTCCACTACCGCGGGCAGGAACTTCGTGTAGAAGTGCTTCGAGACCTCGTACATGCCGTGCCAGTGAGTATAGTCCGGCCCCATCATGCTGGCTCCGTGGCGCGCGCGCCGGCCCTCGTGGTGCCAGAGCTCCCAGTATACCCACTGCACCTCGTGCTCGAATGGGGCCTTGGCGTTCAGCACCCCGTCAGCGGTCAACTCGTCCATTATGGACTTGGCCGGCCTGGCGAACTTCTCGTTGTAGAGGTCAACCAGCGAGTCGAACTGCTTGTAAAAGTTGCCGGTGAAGTCTGAGCTGTGGCAATTGGCGCAGACGGCCGTCATGTCGGCCCGGCGCTGCTGCCAGGTGAGCACGCTGGCGACCTTCCGCGTCACCTTCCTGGAGACCAGGGCGTCGCCCTCGCGGACCTTCTCCACGGTCTCGACGCTGTCCCCGGGTTTTGGCAGGGCGCGCGGCTCCGGGTAGTCCTCCTTGAAGCCGTCCTCGAACACCACCAGGTTCTGCTTGGCGCTGACCACCGGCCTCAGCGTCCAGCTGATGCGCCCTCCCACGTCATGGCTGTTGCCGGCGGCGGCGCCGCCCTTCTGCGTGTGGCCGCCTATATGGCAGGTGGCGCAGGTGGGGGCGGCCGAGTAGTCGCGGCCCAGCACCCACTCGTCCTTGTCCAGCGCCATCCTGTCTCGGTTGGCGTCGAAGGCTATGCCGTGCTTGGACTCGTTGTAGATCTCTATCTGCGGATGGTCGGGGCCCATGTGGCATTTGCCGCAGTTCTCCGGTGAGCGGGCGGTCTTGGCCTCGAAGGAGTGCCGGGAGTGACAGGCGTTGCAGGAACCGCGCGACCCGTCGGGGTTTATGCGGCCTATGCCGCTGTTCGGCCAGGTATCCGGGTCTATTACCGGTCTGCCCTCGGGTCCGGAGCGCAGCACCGCGCCTTTCTCGTCCTTCTTGAACTTCACCAGCCCGCCGTGGCACTGCAGGCAGCCGTTCACCGCGTCGGCGTTATTGCCGGGCATGCCGGCCGCTTTTTCCGCCAGCACGTTGTCCAGGCTGGCCAGTATCTCGCCCGCCCGCGCGTGGTGGCTGCGCGAGAACTCCTCGGCCTCGCGGCCGTGGCACTGGGCGCAGGTCTTGGGCGTGACGATAGCGGAGACGCGCTCTCCGTGGTGCAGCCAGGAGCCCTCGTCCGTGGCGGAGGCCTTGTGGCAGGCCAGGCAGTCCACGCCGTTCCTGGCGTGCTTGGAGCGCTCCCACTCCATCACCAGCGCGGCGGACTGCGCCTTGTGGCAGCCCACGCACACCGAACCTGCGGCGGATGCGGGCCGCGCCGCGGCCGCGAGACAGAAAGCCGCGGCCAGAACGTAAGATAAGGTCCTTTTCATTATTCCCCCTTTATTTCCCTATAGCGTGCACGAAGAACACGTCGAACATCGGGTTGCCCCCGATGCTGGAGGCGCGCGCCCGCCAGTCCTTCAGGAACCACCAGTAAGCGCCGGCGTCCCAGCCGCCGGCCTTGGGCAGGCGCAGGTTCTTCGGGGCGTATTCGGCCATCGCGCCGAAGTCGCCGAAGCGCGCGTCCGCGCCGCCTGAAAGCCCGTGCAGCCTGTTGAACCCGTAGGTAAGTCCGGTCTTTAACTGCCCCCCGTCCCATTTTACAACAGTTTTCGAAGCCGCCACGAACGGGGAGGGCGCGGCCTTGTGGTCGGAGAACCAGTGCCCGTCCTTCCTGGCAAGGTCCCAGACTCCCACGGACAGCCCTGGCCTGTAGCCCTCCTCGGCGAGCGGCTGGTACTGCAGGTTAAGCCAGGTGTCGGAGGGACCATGCTCCGGAGTCACCACGAACACGCCCGCCTCCAGCCCCTTGTACAGGCCTATATCCAGCCTGTTGAGGCGCCGCCAGTCCTTGGCGCTTTCTTTCTCATAAAGCGCGAACTGCCAGATGCTCCATTTCCCTTCCTGCAGCGTCTCCGCGAACGGAACAGCCATGAAGCGCGCCGCCATCGACGGCACGGGCAGGGCCAGCACGGCCAGGACTGCCGCCAGCAGCTTAGAACCCAGAGAACTATTTATTTTTATCGAATACATCCCTCACCTCTCTCGACAGTATTTTTCGGCTTTTCTTGCCGGACTTGAACAGGCCGCGCATGTTGCCCGGGTCGGTTATCATTGTACGCCCCAGTTCTCGCAGTATACCCGCTTTCGCTTTAGCCCAGGCACCGTGCAGAGGGCAGGAGCCTCCGCAGCCGCAATCACGGAAGCCCATCACGCAGCCGTACAGCGGGGATCTTTTCCTGTCCTCCACGGCGTCCACAACGTCCAGCAGCGAGATCTTGGATGGCGGCCTGCGGAAGGAGAAGCCGCCGGCCCTGCCATAGGACGACTTGAGCACCCCTCCCGCGGCAAGCGCACGCAGCAGCTTGGCGGCGTAGGCGGACGGTATTCCGGCCCCGCCGCTTATCTCCCGCGCGCCCGCCGGAGAGCCGCCCTTCCTCGCGGCCAGCCAGGAAAGAGCCCTGACGGCGTATTCAGAAGTCCTCGAGTATATCACGTGTCCCCCGATTAAATAGGATATGCATATCCTATTAAATGCCGCGGCGGAATGTCAACGGTCCATCCGGCCGTCAGGCGGCGCCGGTATCTTTCAGCTTGGAGAGGAGTCTCTGGAAGCGGGCGTTGGAGCTTTCCACATAGCGGTCGGGAGGCAGCAGCGGCTCGGCGAGGGCCGCCGCGGTCTCCTGGGAGATGGCGCCGTCCCTGACCACCTGCGCCCCCGCCTCGCGCAGCAGGTCCCGGTAGCGGCCGAAGGCATCCTTTAAGAGGAACGGGGCCACGGCCATCACCGGGCCGGCGTCGCGGTAGATCTCGAAGGCCAGCTCCGAGTCCAGGTTCCTGGCCACTCTGCGGAACAGCAGCTTCAGCACGTCGAAGTGCCGCTGCTCCGGGAAACCGCAGCTGCTTATCACCCCGAGCCTGGGGTTCTTGGGCAGCCGGGTGCGGTGAAAGCATTCCCCCGCCTCGTCCCTGAAGATCTTCGGGTCCACCAGCGGCGTCAGCCGGTCCATGAAGACCTTGGTCATCCCGCTGACGTTGTCGATATAGAGAGGCGTGGCGAACACGGCCAGGTCGGAAGCGGCGACCTTCCGCAGCTGCCCGCCCATGTCGTCCTTGAGCACGCAGACGCCCGGCTCCTTCTCCCAGCAGTGGAAGCAGCCCAGGCAGTGGCCGATCTTCAGCCCGGCCAGATGGACCACCTCCACCTCCGCGCCGGCCGAGCGCGCCCCTTCGGCGAACTCGGCGGCCACCTTCAGGGTGTTGCTCCGCTCGCCCTTGGGACTGCCGTTGAAGATGGTTATCCTCATAACGGGCCGGCCGCGTCAGGGGCGGGTGAGCTTCTTGTACTTTATCCGGTGCGGGGTCTCGGCCGCGGCGCCCAGGCGCTTGCGGCGGTCCTCCTCGTACTCGCTGAAGTTGCCCTCGAACCAGGCTATCTTGCTGTCGCCCTCGAAGGCCATGATGTGCGTGGCCACGCGGTCCAGGAACCAGCGGTCGTGGCTGATGATGACGGCGCAGCCGCCGAAGTTCTCGAGCGCCTCCTCGAGCGCGCGCATAGTGTTGACGTCTATGTCGTTCGTGGGCTCGTCGAGCAGCAGCACGTTGCCGCCCTCCTTGAGCATCACGGCCATGTGCACGCGGTTGCGCTCTCCTCCGGAGAGCACGTCCACCTTCTTCTGCTGGTCAACCCCGCTGAAGTTGAACCTGGCCACGTACGCGCGGGAGTTCACCTCCAGCTTGCCCAGCTTCACCAGATCGAGCCCGCCCGAGATGACCTCCCAGACGTTCTTGCCCGGGGTCAGCGTGCCTCGGTGCTGGTCCGAATAGCAGAGCTTCACGGTGTCTCCCACCTTGAACTCGCCGGAGTCCGGCTTCTCCTCGCCGGTTATCATCCTGAACAGCGTGGTCTTGCCGGCGCCGTTGGGGCCTATGATGCCGACTATGCCGCCCGGAGGCAGGGAGAAGCTGACGTTATCGAGCAGCACCTTGTCGCCGAAAGCCTTGGTGACGTTCTTAGCCTCTATCACCTGGTTGCCGAGGCGCGGCCCCGGCGGGATGTAGATCTCGAGGTCGCGGCCCAGCTTCTCCGAGTCCTGGCGCATCAGCTCCTCGTAGGCGTTGATGCGGGCCTTGCCCTTGGCCTGGCGCGCCTTGGGGCTCATGCGTATCCACTCCAGCTCGCGCCGCAGCGTCTTCTGGCGGTCGCTCTCGGCCTTCTCTTCCTGGCGCAGGCGCTCGCCCTTCTGTTCCAGCCACGACGAGTAGTTGCCCTTCCACGGTATGCCCTGGCCGCGGTCCAGTTCCAGTATCCAGCCGGCCACGTTGTCCAGGAAGTAGCGGTCATGCGTGACGGCGATGATCGTGCCCTCGTAATCCTTCAGATGGTGCTCGAGCCACGCCACGGCCTCGGCGTCCAGGTGGTTGGTGGGCTCGTCCAGGAGCAGGATGTCCGGCTTCTGCAGCAGCAGCCGGCACAGCGCCACGCGGCGCTTCTCTCCGCCCGAGATGTGCTTTATCAGCGTGTCCGGCGGCGGGCAGCCCAGCGCGTCCATCGCCAGCTCCAGGCGGCTGTCTATGTCCCAGGCGTTCAGCGCGTCGATCTTCTCCTGCACCTTGCTCTGGCGGTCGATGAGCTTGTTCATCTCGTCGTCGCTCATCGGCACGGCCAGCTTCTCGCTGATCTCGTTGAACTCCTTCAGCGCGGCCATGGCCTCCGGCAGGCCCTCCTCCGCTATCTGGCGCACGGTCTTCTCCTCGTCCAGCTGCGGCTCCTGCTCGAGCAGGCCCACCGTGTAGCCGGGCGACAACACGGTCTCTCCCTTGAAATCCTCGTCCTTGCCGGCCAGTATCTTCAGCAGGGAGCTCTTGCCGCTGCCGTTCAAGCCCAGCACGCCGATCTTCGCGCCGTAGAAATAGGAGAGATAGATGTCCTTCAGGACGGCCTTCTTGTCGTAGTACTTGCTGACTCCGACCATCGAGTAGATAACTTTCTTGTCGTCTTTGGTTTCTGCCATAATGTGGGTCCTTGTACCGCGGGGTTCAGGCTAAATTATCCCAAATACGCGGCCGGGGGTAAAGCGAAGGGCCCCGCGCAGCGGGGCCCAGCAAGCGGAGATGAAGCGAACAACCTCAGAACTTCTTCTTCAGCGTTATCCGCTGCGTGCCGCCCAGGTCGCCTTGCGGGGACATGGCGTAGTCAAGGTCCATGTTCATCAGGCGCACTCCGGCGCCGGCCGTGAAAGCGCCCGCGGCGGACCGGCTCTCGCCGCCGGCGTTCATGCCGCCGCGCAGGCAAAGCCCGGACACGCTGTCCGGCCCGCCGAACAGCGCGTACTCCGTGCCCAGGCTGAACGTCGTGGTCCTGTCGTAGACGTAGGTCTTCGCGTCCAGGTTGAGCGTGAAGCCCTGTAACGGCATGAACATTATGCCGGCGCTCACGTTCAACGGCAGCTTCTCCCGCTGGGAGATGTACCTGATCCCGGGACCAAGATTCTGCACCGAAAGGCCGAAGGCAACCGGAACGCTCTTGAACCCGCGCTTCATGCCCAGGTCCACGGCATAGCCGCTGCCCTTTATCCCGGCTATGGAGCTTTCAATATACTTCACGGTGCCGCCGAAGCTGTACGCGCCGTAGCGCCGCGCCAGCGCCACCCCGGCGGACTGGTCGTAAGCCTCGAAGCCGCCGGACAGGCCCCTGGAGGCCGAACGTCCTTCGATCTCCCCGCTGGAAAGACGCGTATAACTAAGCCCCAGCTTCCAGCCGCCATTCCCTGGCAGCGCGAAGCCCGCGCCGGCGAAGTCATGCGAAGAGCCCAGGTACCACGCGCTGTGGCTTAACGCCGCCTCGCCGCGGTCCATGGACACTATGCCGGCCGGGTTGTAAGTCATGGCGCTGATACCCATAGAGGAGGCCGCCCCCACGGAGGACATGGCCCCCGCGCGCGCGTCGGTGTCTATGCGCAGGAACTCCGCGCCGCTTTCCAGCGCGCGGCTGAGCTTGGGCGCCGGTATCAGCACGAAGACCAGCAGCAGCGCCAGCGCCCACGGACGGGACAGATAATAGACTATCCCGTTGGCGATATCATGTTGAGGGTTATCGTTCTTCATAATTCCCCCATTAACAGTCCTGCATGTTATGCGGGCCCGTATTGGCCGGAACATCGGCTGGCGAACCCTGGAAGATGGAAACCCTTGCGTCGGTTTCCCCCCGCCGGGCGGGGCCCCCCCTTCCGCAAAGGGTTCTCCAGCCAATGCCCCGGCCAAACCACCGCTTCACAAGTCGCATTCCTGCTCCAAGGCGCCCGCGCTCACCGCACCACGGCGAACTTGCCGCTCTTCTTTATCTTGGCCCCGCCCTTCTCGGCCTCCACGTAGTAGTAGTACACGCCGCTCGGGATGCTGTCACGCCAGGTATACTCGTAGGCGTAGGCGAGGCCGTTGCCGTCGTCAAGCGGCACCGGCTGGCCCGTAAGAACCGCCTCGTGAGCGTGCCGGCCGGATACGGTGTAGAACGTTATCTTCACCCTGTCGGCTATGCCCGCCTCTATATGCAGCGTGGGCGCCGCCCCGCGCAGCGCCGGGTTCGGGAATACGTACACCTCGCCCAGCCTGAACGCGGGATCGGGACCGGCCAGGACCTCGTAAGTCCCGCCGCCGCCGGCCGCCGCCAGCGCGGAGACGCGTTTCTTCTCTCCGGCGGAAGGCGCTATTACGACAGGCGGCGTCCCGGCCGGCTGGCCGTATTTCAGCACCCGCCCGCCCTTGGGGTCCGCTATGTACAGGCCGCCTTCCGCGTCCAGCGCCAGCCCCAGCGGCTCCTCCGGGAAGGAGAAGGCCTCGTCTTCCCCGCGCTTTTCTCCCTTCTTCCGCGCGCCCGCCGCGCGGCCGCCGAAGACCAGGTTCACATTGCCGGCCCCGTCGAACTTGTACACCAGGCCGCTATGCCGGTCGCCCACCAGCAGGCAGCCGCCTGCGGCGTCCACCGCTATGCCGTACGGCTCCCCGAACCCGCCTTCCTCCCCGCGGCCGTCCCCGTCCTCATCCCCGCCGCGCGCCTTGCCGCCGGCCTTCAACACCGCGGCCAGCGTGCCGTCTGGACCGTATTTGAGCGCCCGCCTGCCGCGCCCGTCGGCCACGTAGATGTTCCCCGCGCCGTCCACCGCTATCCCCTCCGGCTTGCCGCCCTCTGCCTCGTCTCCGGGCTCATCCGCTTCGCGCGTTTCCGCCGGCGGCAGCGCTATCGCCAGCAGGAAAGCCCCGTCCGCGCCGAACTTCTGCACCCGCCCGTTGCCCGTGTCCGCCACGTAGACGTTGCCCGCCCCGTCCGCCGCCACGCCGGCAGGCCTCTTGAACGTCCCGGTGGACGGCGCGACACTATAATGATCGTCGCCGTCACCTTCGCCGTCCCGCACGCCGCCCAGCTCCAGCGTCACCGCTCCCGCGGCGCTTAGCCGCAGCACGCGGTCGTTGCCCGTGTCCGCCACGTAGATATTTCCCGCCGCGTCCACAGCCGTACCTTCCGGCTTCTTCAGCGCCAGGCCGCCGCGCCCCTTTTTCTTATCCTCTTTGCCGCCTTCGGCCTCGCCGCCGTATACCGCCTTCAGCCCGCCCGTGGAGGTATAGACCGCTATCCGGTCGTTGCCCGTGTCGGCCACGTAGATGTTCCCCGCGCCGTCCACCGCAGCGCCCGACGGGGCCTTGAACATGCCTTCCCCGCCCAGAGCCAGCCGCAGCGCCGGCTCCCCGGAGTAGACCACCGCCGCCGCCGTACTGCCGTTGCCCGCCAGGTCCGTCACCGTCAGCCGCAGCGTGTAATAACCGTCCGCAGGCGCGGACCAGCGCGCCAGCGCCCCGGAAACCGGCGCCGTGCCGACGCTTATAGCCCTGAACTCAGTACCTTCGCGCCCGGCCGCGTACTCCAGCCTGTACCACGCGAAGTTGAGGTCGCCAGCCTCGCCCAGCACCGTCATGGTCCCCTTGAATATCCGGCAGACGCCCTCCGCCGCCCCGGGGCACAGCAGCCGCGCCGCCGGCGGCGTGGCGTCCAGCGTATAGGCCGCCGTCTTAGCCGCCTCCGCGTTACCCACGTTGTCGACCGAATAATACTTTATCACCTTCGGCCCGTCCGTCCCGCCCAGCGCGAACGGAGCGGCGTAATCCCCGGCAGCCTCCACGCCGTCAGCGCCGCTTATCTCGTAGCGGCTCGCCTTTACGCCCGACGCTTCTCCTGCCGGCGAAGGGTCCGCGGCCGAAAGCTGGAACCGCGTGCCGGCGTTCACGTAAACCACGCCGCCGGCCGCGTTATTGACCCCGGAAGCCGACAGCGCAGTGGCCGGCGGCGTGTTATCCACCGCCAGCAATGCCGTCCTGCTTTGTTCTGCATTCTGCACGCGGTCCAGGCTGTAGTATTCAAGCGTATGGCGGCCTTCCGCCGTTATGGTGAAGCTGCCGGCATACACCCGCCAATCGCCGCCGTCCAGCTTGTGCTTGGTCAGCAGCACGCCGGAGGCGGCCCCGTTGCTGACCGGGTCCGCGGCCGCAAGCGCCAGGCCGGAAGCGCCGGTTATATATATCAGGCCGCCCGCGTCGTAGCGCGCGCCGCTCACCGTAAGCGCCGTAACCGGCGTGGTGGAGTCCACCCACAATTCGGAGGTCTTCACCGCTTCCACGTTATTCACGCTGTCGGCCGAATAGTACGCCACCAGGCGCCTGCCCTCTTCGGACAGGCCGAACGCGGCGTACTCCGCGAACGCCCCGCCGTCCACGGCGCAGCTGGTCACCCGGACGCCGGAAGCCGCGCCGTTCACCGCCGGGTCCGCGGCCGTTATCACTACCAGCGACCGCGTGCTGACGTAGAGCCCTCCGCCATGGTACTGGTCACCCGACACCGACAAGGCGCTTGCCGGCGCGGTATTGTCCAGCGCGAAGGTGCTCACCTTCACCGCCTCCTCGTTGCCAATAACGTCCAGAGCGTTATAGCGCGGGAAATAAAGTCCGTCGGCCTGCGCGTCCAGCGCGAACGTAGAGACGAACACCGCCCCCTGCCGCGGCTCCGGGTTCTCGAAGCTCCAGCCGCGCCCCGGCACGGACACTAGCTGCCGCCTCACGCCCAGCCCGGCCCCGTCGTCCGCCAGCACCAGGTCGTCGGCGCTGGCCAGCGACAGCACGGTGTCCTTGCTTATATAGGCCGTACCGCCGGCCTCGTACAAGGGGCCGCCCGAGACCGCCAGCGCGCTCCTCGGCGGCCGCACGTCGTGTATGATCTCGAACGTTCCGCCCGCGGCGGTGCTGGTATTCAGCGCGAAATCCGTGGCGCCCGCGGCCAGCTCCCAAAGCCCGTCGTCCAGGTCGAGCGGCTCCAGGGCCTGGCCGTTGACCACGGCTATCTTAGCCGGCCTGCCGCCGCGCGGGCTGCCCCTGTCCTCTACCTGCTCCAGGTAAGCCAGCGCCTCCGGCGCGGGGTCCAGGTTGTCCTTCACCGCAAAGAAGGTCCGCACCTTGTCCTTCGTCGCCACGAACACGTCCCCCGCGGCGGGCGAGGAGATATGTATTTCCGGCGGGGTCCTGTCTATGTTGACGCTGGCGGTAACGGTGGACACGTTGCCGGCCTTGTCGGAGGCCGCGACGGAAGTGGAGATGCCCGGCCCCTCGCCGGCAAGCGTGACCGCCTCCGGGCAGGAGAGCAGGCCGGACAGCGCGTCCGAACAGGCGAAACGCGCCGTGACGTCGCCGTTGTACCAGCCGGCCGGCGACGCGGCGCCCGGCAGCGTAAAGCCTATGGCCGGAGGCGTGGTGTCTATATTGACGGCGACCGAGGCCGTGGAGGACCAGCCCGCGTAGTCCAGGCAGTAGCCGGACAGCTCCCGTGCCGCGCCCTCCAGCGAGACCGTGCTGCCCGCCGCGCAGTACGCTATCCCCGACACCGCGTCCGTGCCGGCAAACGACACGTAAACGGCCGTGTTGTTCCAGCCGGCGGCGTTAGGTGCGGGCACCAGGGCCGCGCTCACCACAGGGGTGGACAGGTCTATGCCGAAACGCGTCTCCGTTTCAATACTTGTATTCCCCAGAACGTCCGCCGCTTTGAAATACAGGCGGTATACGCCCTCCAGCTCCGCGCCGAGCGGCGCCTCGTACGCGGCCTCGGGACCCGGCTCTTCCCCGGGCGGCGCCAGGCGGTAGCTGATCTTCTCCACCCCGGCGCCGGCATCTTCGGCCGCCAGCGCCGCCGTAATGGTGGAAACGTACCAGCCGTTTGCGCCGGGCGTGCCGGCCAGCGAGGCCGCGGCCGACGGAGGAGTATTGTCCAGGCTTATCTCCAGCCGTTTCAAGGCCTCCTCGTGCCCCTTGAGGTCCGTGGCGGAATAGTCCGCGAAATACGCGCCGTCGACCAGCCCGGCCAGGCTGAAAGTGGACACCTCCGCGCGCCCGAAGCCCGGCTCCGCACTGGTCCAGTCGAATTCCCTCAACGGCGCCGCCCCCGTGCTTACGGCCACGTGCTGCGCCCTCACGCCGAAGCCCCTGCCGTCGCCGGCCGCGGCCAGGTCGTCCAGGCTGGTAAGGCTGAACACCGTCCTGTCCGAAGCGAACCGGACCCCGTCGGCGCGTTCGAACCACGGCGCCGCGAGCCGGCTCGACGGCGGCTTGCCGTCCACCGCGCGCATCGCCGCGTACAGCGAGGTATGCGAGATATAGCCTTCCACGTAGGCCCTGCCGTCGGCCAGCAGGCCCGTAGTGACGCCCGACACCGGGGCGCTCGTCCAGGCTACCCCGTCGAAATAGTAGATGCCGACCGCCGAGATGTCCTGCCCGGCGGGATCGAAGATGAAGGTAAGCTTTACCGGCGTCCCGAACTGCAGGCCGGAAGGCGTTATCTCGTAGAACCCGCTCACCGGCTGCACGCCCTGCGCCGGCGCCGCGGCGGCCACGGCCGCGGCCGGCGCCTGCGGAGCCGCCACCGGCGCTATGACCAGCGCTTCGGTGGAGCCGGCAACCGAAACGGCGCCGTCCGGGCTGGCCGCCGGCGCGCCCGCGCCGCCCGAGATGTTGAACACCAGCATCTTTTCAGACTCCGTGTTGCCCGCCGCGTCTTTCGCGAAATACCGCACCGCGTGGAAGCCCGGCCCGGAAACCGTTACCACCCCGCCAGGCGCGCCGCGCTCCACGGAAGGCTGCGCCGCGGCGTACTTCCTTATCCTGAAGTTGTCGTAATAGACGCTCGACGGCGCGGGGTAGTCGCGCCCGCTCAGCGCCCACAGGTCGCCCCAGCGGTTGGTGGTGTCGTAATGCACCACGGTACGCCCGTCCACCGAGACGTCCAGACTTTGCGCGTCGTCGGTTATCCCCAGCGTCTGCCATTTCTCCGGGAACAGCGCGTTCTCAGCCCCGGCCACGGCAGCGACGCCGTATTCCGAGGCCAGCCGCACCAGGGAGACCGCTCCCATGGGCGAGCCGCCCGTGAACGTGGCCAGGATATAGCCGTTGGCCGGGTTGTTGGGCCCTATGAAGTTGCCGTCCCAGCGCAGCGCTATGATCTGCGCCTGCGCGTTGTCCCCGCCGTAGTTCAGGCCGTACACTCCGGTCTCCATCACGTACTTCTCCGGCCGCGAGTTAAGCGGCACCATCCACGGCTTGGTCAGCGTGGCACCCGTGCTGCAGGCCGCGAACTCAAGCTTGCCGCCGCGCACGTACATGGGGCAGGCGCCGCCGACGGTACGCCAGCGCAGGTAATCCACGTAGTTCTCGTCGAAGTCGTCAAAGAAGTCGAACGTGTTAAGGCCGCTGGAGGCCGATAAGGCCGACGGATTGCCGTAGATCATGGAGACGTCCGACAGCCCGCCCGCCGGCAGCGAGGAGACCTTCACCCACACCCTGGTCTCCGCCGTGCCGCAGCCGCCTTCCAGCCAGTAGTCCAGCTGCGCCGCGTTCTGGTAGAAACGCAGGTCGCCGCAGTCCGCGCGCATCTTGCCCGAGGCTATCAGGTCGGCCGTGTTTAGCGTCACCGCCACCTGATGGTCATAAAGCGCCGCGCCGGAGCGCTCGGCGACGCGCAGGCGCTCGCCGTACAACCAGCCCGCCGGGAGGACTCCGGCGGAGGAAAGCGCGGTCACGCTGCCGCCGTCCACGCTGTAGTAGACCGCCTCCACGCCGCTGCCCTGGTCGGAGGATTCTATGTTGACGGAAACGTCGCCGTTGTACCAGCCGTTCCCGCCGGCCCCGACCGCCGCGGCCGTGGAGACGGGCGGCAGGGAGTCGATAGTGAAAGAGAGCGCGTTCAGCGGCTCAGGGTTGCCGGCATTATCCACCGCGAAATACTCCAGCTTATGGGAACCCTCGGAACTCACCTGGATGCCGCCGGCATAAGGCGTCACCGGCCCGTCGTCGAGCAGATAGTAGCGTTCGCGCACCCCGCTCACCGCGTCAGCGGCCGTAAGCGTCACCGCCACCGGGGACCTGAACAACATGGCCCCGCCGGAGAGCCCGGTAAGAGTTGCCGTTGATACTGGAGCGCCGTTGTCTATCTTAAGTCCGGTGAGCGTCACTTCCGTGGCGTTGCCGGCAAAGTCCTCCGCGCGCGCGGCGGTAGATACGTTAACCCCCTCGGTCTCCACCGGCCCGGACGAGGAACAGATCCGCAGGCCGGACAGCGCGTCCGAGCAGCCAAAGCGCAGCCGGTTGGCGGCGTTGTACCAGCCGCCGTTCTGCGGGTCCGGCAAAGTGTAGGCTATGGCGGGCGGCGTGGTGTCGATGTCGGCCGTATAGACCGCCGTGGAGGACAGGCCCGCGTAGTCGGCGCAATAGCCGGCTGCCGCGCGGCCGCGGCCCTCGGCGGCCAGCACGGCGGCGGGCGAGCACCAGGCCACTCCGCTCACGGCGTCCTCGCCGGTGAAGTTCACCGTGACCGGGCCGTTGTTCCAGCCGTACTGGTTGGCCGGCGGCGCCGGCGCGGCCGCCACGGCCGGGGGCGTGCGGTCCAGTTTGAAGGAAACGCTCTTCGGCGTCTCCGCCTTGCCGTTCAGGTCCTCCGAGTAGAAACCGACCACGTGCGCGCCTTCCGAGGACACCACCACGTCCGCCCCGGCCGCGCCCACCTCCGCCGCCGGCTCCGCGGCGGCGTACTTGCGTATCCTGAAATTGTCGTAGTAAACGCTCGACGGCGACGGATAGTCGCGCCCGCTCAGCGCCCACAGGCTGCCCCACCGGTTCGTGGTCTCGTAACGCGCTATCCTGGCGCCGTCCACCATGAGGTCCAGCCCCAGCGAGTCGTCCGCTATCGCCAGCTTCTGCCAATGCTCCGGCTGGAAGACGTTGTTCACCTCCAGCACCGTATGTGCCCCGTATTCCACCGCCAGCTCCACCAGGGTCACCGCGCCCATCGGCGAGCCGCCCGTGAACGTGGCCAGCGCGAAGCCGTTCTCCGGGTTGTTGGGCCCTATGAAGTTGCCGTCCCAGCGCAGCGCTATGAGCTGCGCCTGCGCGTTGTCCCCGCCGTAATTCAGGCCGTAGACGTCCGTCTCCATCACGTACTTCTCCGGCCGCGAGTTAAGCGGTATCATCCACGGCTTGGAGAGCGTGTTCCACGTGCTGCAGGCCGCGAACTCCAGCTTCCCGTTGCGGACGTACATCGGACACTCGCCGTTCACGGTCCGCCAGCGCTGGTAGTCCACGTAGTTCTCGTCGAAGTCGTCGAAGAAGTCGAACGTATTGAGGCCGCTCGAGGCCGACAGGGCGGACGGGTTGCCGTATGCCATGGCCGCGTCCACCGTGCCGCCCGCCGGCAGCGACGGCAGCTTCACCCACACGCGCGTCCGGGCCGTGTTGCAGCCGCCCTCCAGCCAGTAGTTGAGCGGCGCCCCGTCCTGGTAGAAACGCAGGTCGCCGCAATCGGCGCGCATTTTGCCCGCGGCTATCAGCGCCCCGCCGTCGAACTTCACCAGCGCCTGGTAGTCCGTAAGCGCGGCGCCCGAGAGCTCCGTGAAGCGCACCCGCTCGCCGTAGGCCCACCCCGCCGGCGGCGCCACCGTGCCGGGGGGCGGCACCGGCGCGTAGGGCGCCCCGTCCAGGCTGTAGTACGTCCCCGCTATCCCCGTGGAGTCGTCCACCGCGCTGAAAGAAATGCCCACCGGGCTAGTGTACCAGCCGTTCAGCCCCATCACGCCGGAAAGCGCGGCGCTCGAGACCGGCGGCAGGTCCACCGTAACGTTCACCGCCGCCCGCCCCAAGGCCGACCTGTTGCCCACGCGGTCTTCGGCCGCGTACCAGACGGTGTGCGTGCCTTCCGCGAGCGTGAACTGGCCGGTGTAATGGTTGTTGCCGCAGCTGCCCATGCTGCCCGGGCCGCTTACCCCGCCGGAGGCGGTGCCGGCCGCGCACTCTTCGGGCGAGGCGTCCACGTACAGCTGCGTGGCGGCCCACCCGGAGACTACCCCGTTGGACAACGGATCAACCGCCGTTATCGTGAAGGTGTCGCCCACGATGGCGGCTATGGTGGTACCGGACGCCAGCGCCACGCCATTCAAAACGAGCGACGTCTCCGGCGCGGTGCCGTCGGCGTACAGCGTTACCGTTTTCGCGCTTTCCGCGTTGGAAGACCGGTCCACGCTGAAATAGTTTATCTCACGGACACCCTCTTCAGGTTTGAACGGCCCCGCGTACACGGGGTTGGCGCAGGTGCCGCGCGCGGCCTGCGGGTCGAACGGCCCCTGCGCGCAATTCGGGTCCACGGGCGTGTCTATGAAATTGTAGATCCGCGCCACGCCGGAAATGTCGCCCCTGGGCGAGAAGTCCGTGGCGTAGAGGTTCACGTAGGCCCGCGTGGAGACGTATAATTTCCCGTCCGCGGCCTGCCAGGTCCCGCCGCGCCAGGCGGCGCTGGTGGCCGGAGCTGTTCTGTCGTCCACCGGCACCATGACCGCGAAAGGCGACGCGCCCGTAGTGCGCCCCTTCACGCAGCCGCCGGCCAGCTCCACGGTGACGTCCTCCCAGGCGTTGGCGGCGCGGTTCAAGTGCCAGACCGAGGCGCTGCTTAGCTGCATGTCGGAGAGGCTGGCCGTGTCCAGGCACACCTTCAGCTCCAGGGTGGTGTAGGACGCCTCCACGGAAATGTCCCACGCGTAGTTCCCGGCCACGTG
>JAJZOZ010000167.1 GCA_021811405.1 bacterium
GGTCACGGAGTTGTGCAGGCTGTACTGCCGCACGTGGTAATACATGCCGTCGAAAGAGGCCGCGTCCGGCGCGGAGGCCAGCAGGCGGTAGATGGCGCCCTCTATCTCCTCCTGTTCCCGGTCCGGCCCGGCGGCGCTGCCGGCGGCCGGGTTGGAGCGCTTTATCAGCGTCCTCAGCATAGCCAGGCGCTGCTCCGGGGCGGCGGCGGCCATGTCGGCCTCGTCGAGGGCGGTTATGGCCCTGACGGAACCGGTATCTATCTTCGGGGCGGGACGGGCGGCGGCCTGCGGGACCTCCGGGGCCGGAGCTGCCGCTTCCGCGCCTACGGCGGGCGCGCCGAGCAGATCGGAATAGGCGCTCTGGGCCAGCGAGGCCGCGGGCAGGGCCAGCGCCGCCAGAGTGATCAGAAAGCGGGAAGGAGCACGGTAAATACTTATCATACTCCTATTATGCCAATACACGGCGGAAGCCCAATAGAGGCGAAGGGCCCACAGGCTGAAGGGCATACGGCCCAGCGCCGCCCGGGCCCTGGAGCCCATAAAAAAAGGCCCGGGCGAAGCCGGGCCTTTTTTAACGCTTTTCCTTCCGGCTCAGTGCTTGCCTGTGCTGCCGAAGCCGCCCTCGCCGCGGGTGGTGGCGGTCAGCTCGGGAGCCTCCACGAACTCGGCGTGCTTTACCTTGGCGAAGACCATCTGCGCCACCTTCTCCCCCTTCTTTATCTCGTACGGGGCCTTCGGGTCCAGGTTTATCAGTATAACGCCGACCTCGCCGCGGTAGGGCGCGTCCACGGTGCCGGGGGTGTTCAGCACGGTGATGCCGTGCTTGAGGGCCAGGCCCGACTTCGGCCGCACCTGGCCCTCGTAACCCTCGGGGATGGCCATCTTCAGGCCGGTGGGGACCAGCACCCGCTCGCCGGGGTTCAGCGTGTGGTCTATGTATGAGTAAAGGTCCACGCCCGCGTCGCCGTGATGGGCGTACCCCGGCGTCTTCACGTCCGGGTGCAGTTTCTGAACGGTGATCTCCAACTTGGACATATTATCCCCTTATCCGGCTGTCCGGTATATATTTGACCACTTCCTTGTGCACGTCCTTCAGGAGCTGGTGCGGCGTCTCCGGGAAGGACTCCAGGCGGCTGTCCAGGAGGCCGTCCTTCCTGGGCACGAACTTCTGCACGAAATACTTGTGGGCGTTGCCGCCGGTGGCGCTGACTATCAGGCGGGCCGCCGCGGCCATCTCCGGCACGGTCAGGAAGGAGATGTCCTCCCCCGCCCTTACCACGGGCGCCACCGTAGTGCGGAACTCGTAGTCCGGGAATTTGGCCACCAGCTTCAGGCTCTCGGCCATGGCCTCCTCGTGTCCCTCCACCCCGGCGGTGGCAGGCCACAGGAACTTCGGGCCCTTGACGTCCATGGCCACGTAGTCCACCAGCCCCTCGCCCAGCAGTTGCTCGAGGACCTTGGGATTGCTGCCGTTGGTGTCCAGTTTTATGGACAGGCCGCGTTCGCGCAGGCGGCCCAGGAACGGCTTCAGCCCGGGCTGCAGCGTGGGCTCGCCGCCGCAGATGACCACGCCGTTGACCCACTCCTTGACCGTGTCCAGGTAGCCGAGGAAGCCCTCGGTGCCGATGTCGCCGGAGCCTTTAAGCAGCGGCGCCGCGTGGCAGTGCGGGCACTGGTAGTTGCAGAGCGTGGTGAACGCCATCGCGGCTATCTTGCCGGGATAGTCTATCAGGTTGAATTCCAATGCAGCGCCTATTTTCATTTCCTTAAATTTTACCTTATACTCCATCCCCGTACGCGGGAAAGTTCAGTTCCAGGATTTTCTGCAGGTGACGCGGCTGGGCGGGTAAGCAAAACCTTCGTGAGGGTGAGGCTTGCGCAGCGCCGAGCCCGAATGATGAGCGAGGCCACGGTGTGGCCGGATGGAGCAAAGCGACAGTTCTTCGCGCGTTTTGCGTCCCGGCCAGCCGTGGCTCTCGCTTTAGCGTATGCTCACTTCACCGCGTAGGCGCCTTCCACCATCTTCACGTACTCGGTCTCGCGGCGGCGGACCGGCTTGCCGCGCTTGAACTCCAGCTCGTAGCGGGTAGCGGTGCCGTTGTTCTTTACCAGCACGGTGGGGATCGGGTCCAGCGGCACGTTCCAGCGGGCCGCGGCCAGCCTGGCCTCCGGCTTCGTCAGGTCGTGGAACTCCACCGGGATCTCCATGCCCTTTTCCTTCAGCGCCTTGGTCAGCCAGGTCTTGGCCTCCTCGCACGTGGCGCAGCCGGCCTTGCCGAACACCATGACCTTCTTGGAGGCGTCCTTTTCGTGCAGCCAGCTCACGCCGGGCGTGAAGTCGGCGTAGTGCGGGGCCACGGCCTCGCGGGCCCTGCTGATCTCGAGCTGGGAGTCGTTCCAGCCGGAGAGGTTGGAGAAGTAGCCCACGATCTTGGTGCGCTTCGTCACGTTCGAGCTGCCGCACTTGCCGCACTTGTCCTTGAAGCCGAAGTAGTTGGTGTGGCAGTCGTTGCAGTGCGTGAACTCCGGGGACACCGTGACCTGGGAGGCGCGGGTGTTGCGGAAGGTCTTCTCTATCAGCGTGCCTATGGACTCCGGCGGTATCTGGGACTCGCCGCAGTAGACATGGATGATCGACCCGGACTCTATCATGTCGTGGAACTTCGACTGCAGCTCTATGCGGTCCAGTATCGACACGTCGGCGCCCGGGTTGAGGTGGATGGAGTTGGTGTAGTAGGGCGCCTTCACCAGGTCCCCCTTCACGACCTTCTTCGCCTCCGGGAACCGCGCCATGTCGCCCTTGGCCAGCTTCTGCGTGGCCGACTCCGCCGGGGTTTCCTCCAGCGTGACCTTGAGGTTCCACTTGGCGCGGAGCTCGTTGATCTTGGTGTACATGTGGTCTATGACCTGCAGGCCGGTCTCGTAGGCGTCCTTGCCCTCGTGCAGCTCCTTGCCGGTGAGGTACTGCACAACCTCGTTGAGGCCTATCAGGCCCATGATGTAGGTGGCCTTGTTCAGGTCCACGTACGGGGTGCCGTCGTCGGAGGGCAGGCCCAGGGACCGCAGCGGGCTGCCGTCGGTGTCCAGCAGGGTCTGGGTATAGGCCTTCTTCTGCAGGTGGGCCTGCATGGCTATGTCCATGGCCTTGCTTATCTCGTCCAGCGTGCCCTGCAGCGTCTTGCCCTTGAAGGCGGCCTGCGGCAGGTTTATCGTGACGTTCTGGAAGCCGGTGAAGCGGATGCGCTCCGGGCGCTTGAGCAGGTCGGGGTCGGTCACCTTCTCCTTGAGGCGGCAGCACTGCGCGAGCGTCGCCCCCGCGCCGTCGCGGTCGAACATGAAGTAGGTGGAGCCGTTCTTCGTGGCGAGCCTGCAGCCGTAGTCGTAGACCTCGCGCTCGTCCGGGTTCTCGAGGGCGTCCTTGCCCACGTGCAGGTCGCACTTGGGGAAGGCGAACTGGATGCCGTACTTGTCGCCGTCCTCCCAGACCTTCATCAGCTCTATAGCGAACTCCTGCGCGGTCTTCACCAGGCGCGGGTCGCCGTAGGTGACGAACTTGCGGCCGTCGGCCGGGTGCACCGCGTCGCCGTTGCGGGAATCCCCGTCCACGCCCTTGTAGCGCGGCGCCTCTTCGACCAGCTCTATGTTGCCGGAGGCGTCCTCTATCATGTACTTGCCGCCGGGGCCCATCGCCGGGACGTTGCGCATGTACTCCGGCACGCCGGTGTGGATGTTGAAGTCTATGAACAGCGTCTGGCCCCCGCGGGAGAACGCGTTCTGGCTGGCGGAGAAGATCAGGTTCTGGGCTATCTGGCGCATCTCCTTTCTGGAGAGCCTGGACAGCACCCGCACCTCGCCGGTCCTCTTGAAGTAGGGGGCAGCTGTGCCGTCGGAGAAGCTGACGGAGCCGGCCTCGGCCATGGCTTCCAGCGCGTCCTTCTTCACGCGCACCGGTTTGCCCTCCAGCTCGCCCTCCACCATGACCTCGGGGCAGTTCAGCATCGGGGCGTACAGGATGTTCAGGAAGCCGAAGCCCAGCGCGCCGGCGTAACGGCTCTGCATGGAAGCCAGGAAGGTCTGGATGTGGCCGTTGAGCACCATCGCCGACTTGGCCGGGTAGCTCTTGTTCTGCAGGTTGGAGACTATCTTGTCGAGGCCGTACTTCTTGATGTACTCGATCGAGTGAGAAGAGCAGTAGACGCGCTGGGGGTAGCCCAGGTCGTGGATGTGCACGGTGCCGTTGTTGTGCGCCTCGGCCACCTCCTCGGAGAAGACCTTGCGCAGGTTGTACTGCTTGAGGACGTACTCGGCCACGCCGAGGTTCACGGCCTCCGGGTTGTTGGAGGTGATGTTGCTGTTCTCCTTGCTGTTGGAGACCACCAGGGACTCGAGCGTGGAGATGGGCATGACGAGGGCGGAGTTCTTCAGCGGGATGCCCATCATCGAGAGGTGGCTCTCGGAGATGCGGCGCAGGAACTGGGTGTCGTAGGACTTGGTGCCGTACTTCTCGGAGAGTTCGTAGGCGTTGTTCTCCGTCTCCTTGGCTATCATCGCGGCCAGGTCGGGGGTCAGCGCGTATTCCTTCTCCAGTGCCTCGGCCAGCTTCCTGCGGTCGAACGGTTCTATCGTCTCGTTCGTGATGCTCTGCACCAGCAGCATCTGGTCGGTGATGTCGGCCTTGCCCTTCTTCTTCTTGACCGTAAGGCCGCTGCGGCGCACGCGGGAGCGGTCCAGCGAATACGCCTCGAACTTGTCCGCCGTGCGGTCGAAGCCCTTCTCGCGCAGCACGGTGACGCACATGGTATTGCTGTCGTCGACGTTAGGGATGCGGCTGTTCAGGGTAAACTCCGTGTTCAGCCGGCGGGCCACCTCGTTGGCCACTTCGACGGCCTTTTCCTCGTCGCGGCCGCCCAGGGTATAGGCCGCCTTGTAGATGGCGGCTTTTATCTTCTCTATGTTGAAAGGAGCCACCTTGCCGTCGCGCTTCTTGATCACTTTAGG
>JAJZOZ010000168.1 GCA_021811405.1 bacterium
GCTTGGACATCTTCTCCTCGGCGCCGAGGATCTTGTTCTCGAGGGTCTTCAGGTCCTCGGTGATGTAGCGCTCCGCGTTGACCAGCGTCTGCTTGCGCACGAAATAATGGGGGACCTTCTGCGACTGCGCCTTGGAGACCTCGATGTAGTAGCCGAAGACGCTGTTATAGCCCACCTTCAGCGTGGCTATGCCCGTCTTCTCCTTCTCCTTCAGCTCGATGTCGGTCAGCAGCTTCTGGCTGTCGCGGCGGACCAGCCGCAGTTCGTCGAGCTCGGCGCTGTAGGCCTCGCGTATCACGCCGCCGTCCGACAGGCGCGCCGGCGGGTTCTCGGCCAGCGCGCGCTCGAGCTCGGCCCGCAGGCTGTTCAGCGCGTGCGACGCGGCGTCCAGGCGGGCCGCCAGCTCGGGCGCGCACTCGAAGAAGCCCGCGGAGCTCAGCAGCAGCTTCAGGCGCGGCAGCTGCGTCAGCGCCTTGCGCGCGGCGCCGAGGTCGCGCGGCGAGGCGGAAAGGTTCATCACGCGGCCGAGCAGGCGCTCGATGTCCGGCACCTGGGAAAGTATGTCCCCGAGCTGCTCGCGCGCCTCGCGGTTCTCGGCCAGGAAGGCGGTGAAGTCCTGGCGGGAATGGATCTCCCGCAGGTCCGTCAGCGGCTCCAGCAGCCAGCGGCGCAGCATGCGCGAGCCCATCGAAGTGCGGCACAGGTCCAGCACGCCCCAGAGCGTCTTGGAATCGTCGCCGTCCGGGGAGGAGACCAGCTCCAGCGTCTTGATGGCGGACTCGTCGAGCTGCAGGCGGTTGGAGGGCTCGTGGTAGGACGGAGAGAAGACCTCTTTCAGGCCCGGCTGGGTCTGGCGCACGTAGGAGACGGCTCGCAGGGCGGTCTGCATGGCCAGCTTATGGTTCTGCCACACCGGCTGCGAGGCCCAGTCGGGGGAGCCGGCGTCGTCGCCGTGGTACTCGGTAAGCGGCACCGGGCCGAAGTCCAGCCCGCGCCGTTTTATCTCCTTCATCGTCTTCGGGCCGGCTATCAGCTCGGCAGGAGCCGTCCTGGAGACCTGGGAGAGCAGCTGGTAAAGGTCGGGGTCGTTGAGGTTCTGGGTGGCGAGGAAATCCCCGGTGGAGGCGTCGAACGTGGCGAGGCCCCAGCCCACGATGTCCAGCTCCAGCGCGGCCAGGTAGCGGCTGGCCCGCGGCTGCAGCAGCTCGTCCTCCACCACGGTGCCGGGGGTTATCAGCCGCACCACCTCGCGCTTGAACAGCTTGGTCTTCTTCGCGTCCCCGGAAGGGGCGACCTGCTCGCAGATGGCCACCTTGTGCCCGGCCGCCAGCAGGCGGGCGATGTAATTGGTGGCCGAGTGGTGCGGGACGCCGCACATCGGCACGCTCTGCCTGGCGGTGAGCGTCAGTCCCAGCTCGGAGCTGGCGGTCTTGGCGTCGTCGAAGAAGAGCTCGTAGAAATCCCCCAGCCTGAAGAACAGCAGCGCGTGCGGATAGGACTTCTTCAGCGCCTGGTACTGCTGCATCAGAGGGGTTTCGGGTGTTTCAACCTGTGTCATATGGTCGGTCAGGCGGCCCGGCCGCCGGGAGCCGCGAGAGGATACGCGCCCGGAACGGCGCGCTACTGCCGGGTATATTGTATCAAAAGCTCTTCGGCTTCTTTAAGGGTTTTGAGCTTCATGAAAGCGCCGCGGGCGCCGGCGGCCCCGGGCAGGCCCTTGAGCCAGTACCCGACCAGCTTGCGGGCGCGCGCCAGGCCGTGCTCCTCTCCGTAGATGCCGGCGTTGAGCTCGAGGAAGCGCAGGAAGAGCTTAATGCGGTCCGCGTCCGACGGGGCGGGCGCGTCCCTGCCCGCCAGGCCGGCGGCGATCTCGGCGAAGACGGCCGGGTTGAAGACGGCCGCCCGCCCCACCGCCACCCCGGAGCAGCCGGCCTCGAGCATAGTCCGCGCCGTGGCGGCCCCGTCCACGCCGCCGTTGCCGAAGACCGGGATCTTCACGGCCGCGGCGGCGGCCGCCATGTGCTCCAGGTTGACCGGCCCGGAGTGGAACTGGGAGGCGGGCCTGCCGTGCAGCGTTATGGCCGAGGCGCCGGCCTCCTCGCAGACGCGGGCCAGCAGCGGCCCGAGGTTGGCGCCCTCCTCGAGACCGGTGCGGAACTTCACGGTGACGGGGACCTTCACGCTCTTCACCATGCGAGAAACGATGTCCGCCAGCAGCAGCGGCGAGCGCATCAGCTCCGCGCCGGCGCCGGACCGGCGCACCTTCTTCACCGGGCAGCCGGCGTTCACGTCCACCATGTCGGCCCCGGCGCGCTCGGCCGCCTGCGCCGCCAGCGCCATGGACGCCGGATCGGCCCCGAAGACCTGTATCGCCGCGGGGCGCTCCCCGGGGAGCAGCTCCAGCATCCTGAAGGACTTCTTGTTGCCGTACTTCAGGCTCTCGGCCGAGACCATCTCGGTCACCACCAGCCCGGCGCCGCCGCCGGAGGCGAGCACGCGGAAGGCCGCGTTGGTTATGCCGGCCATCGGCGCCAGCGCCAGGTTATTGGCCAATTGAACGGCGCCTACGCGCAGCGGCCGCAGGAGTTGCTCCGTCACGGGTTAACGGAATAGCTGCCGTCGTGGGCGAGGAAGAAATCCCTCGGCGCGCGGCGGAAGACGGGGTCGGTTTCGGAGCGCGGGGCGCCCGCCTTCCTCAGCACGTCCAGCTGGAAGGAGAAGGCCTTGTCCTCCACGGCAAGCACCGAGTCCAGGCCCTTGTAGTCGAACACCATCGGGTTAGCCTCCACCTGCAGGTCGCTCGTCTGGCCGGGGGGAGGCACCTTGCCGGCCGTCCGCTTCCGGCGGCTCATCTCGTAGGCGGCGTGCCAGGCCTGGTGGGCGATGATGCCCGCGCACCAGGTGACCGACTTGAAGGCCTGCGCGTCCGACAGGGCGGCCACCGGCACGCCGTTCTCGAAGTAGAAGCCGGTCTTGTTCTCGCTGCGGATCACGTAGAGGTTGCGCCTGATGAAAAGGAAGGTGTCGCGGTCGGAGCTCCAGATGAGCTTGAGGGCGTTGGTGACCTGCCGCTTGAACCCGGGCGAGCCCTGTATGTCCAGCCCTGAGCGCGGGTCGTAAGCCTCGGGGATACGGGCGGCGGCTACCCCCTCCCCTTCGTCCTGCGCCTGGGCGGGGGCCGGCGCGGATACCGGTGCCGGGCCCGCTGCGGCCCCGCCGGGCGCAGGGGCGGCCTGGCCGAAGATCCTGGCGCCGGCGGGAACGGCGGGCGCGTCGGTGGACGAGGAGCGCACCTGCACGAAATACCAGACCCCCCCGCCCAGCAGCAGCAGCGGCAGCAGGGCCAGCACCTTGCGCGTCAGGAATAAGCTCTTGTGTTCACCGTCGCTCATACGTAAAAGCGCGAAGCGAAAAGGGGCCGGCCCCTTTCCGCCCCGCGCTCTCCCCGAAAGCCTCTACTTGAGCGCCTTCAGGTAGGACTTGTAGAAAGCCTGCAGCTCGCTGTCGGGGTCCTGGAACTCCAGGATGTGCTTCCTGCAGCCGCGGCGCGAGCAGATCTGCACCTGGCCGCCGGCCTTCAGGTCGAAGGCGACCATCTGGGAACCGCAGGCGTCGCACTTGCGCGTGCTCTTCAGGTCGGCGTTGCAGTGGGGGCAGCGGAAGCCCGCCACCTTGCCCACCGGCATGTTAAGGGAGGTCTCGACCTGGTAGCTGCCGTAAAGGGAGCTGAGGTAGAGGGGGGCGTGCTTGCCCGCGTAGGTCAGGTTGACCTCGATGGCCTTCGCGTCGTCCAGCTTCCTGGAAGCGCTCATGAGGGATTTGCCGCAATGGGGGCACTTTACGGATACGCTCAACATAGGGACCTCCGGTACCGGCCGCCGCCTTCAGCGGCCCGTTGATAGCCTCCTATGATATCAAATTGGCCCGCGGATTTCAGTCGAAATTTTCCGCCTGCCGGCCTTTATTCGTAGCGGAGGGCCTCTATGGGGGAAAGCTCGGAGGCCTTGCGGGCCGGCCAGAAGCCGAACACCACTCCTACCCCGGCCGAGAAGCCGAAGGCCAGCCCCACCGAGGCCGGGGAAATATAGATGGACCAGCCGGCGAGCCTGGAAAGTATCACCGACGCGCCTGCGCCCAGCAGTATGCCTATGATGCCGCCGGTCACCGACACGATGATAGCCTCTATCAGGAACTGCAGCAGGATGGCCTTCTTGGTGGCGCCGATGGCCTTGCGCAGGCCTATCTCGCGCGTGCGCTCGCTGACGGAGACCAGCATGATGTTCATGATGCCTATGCCGCCGACCACCAGCGAGATGCCGGCTATGAAGCCGAGCAGCAGGCTGAAGGTCTTAACGGTGCTGCTCAGCATGGACTGCAGGTCGGCCATGTTCATCACGGACACCGGGTCGTCCTTCCAGGCCGGCGTGCCGGTGCGCTTGCGCATCAGCTTGACGATGGCGTCCTGCACCTGCGGCATCAGCTTGTAATCGCTGACCTCCACCCAGATGTTGTCCACGTACTGCTTGCCCAGCAGTATGCTCATCGCCGTGTTCAGCGGGACCAGCACCATGTCGTCCTGGTCGCGGAAGCCGCCGGCGCCCTTCATCGGCAGCACGCCGATCACGCTGAAGTTCTTCCTGTTCAGCTTAATGCTCCTGCCGACCGGGTCCTCGGCGCCGAAGAGGGCCGTGGCCACGGTCTGCCCCACCAGGCAGACGCGCTTGAGCTCCTTGTTCTCCTGCTCCGTGAAGAAGCGGCCGTAATACGGCGCGGCGTTGCGCATCGAGGCGTAGATCGGCAAGGCGCCGGTGACCGAAGTACGGGTATTAAGGGAATTGTAGACCGCCTGCACGTTGCCGCTGACGTTGCCGTCCACCTTGGTGATGTCCGGCACTTCCCGCTTTATCGCCGCCGCGTCGGCCATGGTCAGGCGGCTGACCGCGCCGCGGCCGAAGGAAGCGCCGCCGTGCTGCAGATTGCCGGGCATGATGCCCAG
>JAJZOZ010000169.1 GCA_021811405.1 bacterium
TTCCGCCTCTTCTCCGAGCTTTCCGGCCTCGGGGCCTCCGATTTCGTGCTCAGCGACGTCCCCCGCGGCCCGGCCGCGGAAGAGGAGCGGGAGGCCCGTAAGGCCCCGCTGGTGGAGGTCTTCAACGCTTCCGGCCGGGACGGCCTGGCGGACACCACGGCCAGGCGCCTCAGGGCGGCCGGTTTCGACGTGATAACGGTGGGCAACAAGCCTGCCGAGAAGGAGACGCGCATAGTGAGCTACTCTCCCGACGTCGCGCCCGCGCTGGCGCTGCGCGAGGCGCTCGGCCTGGGCGGGCTGGAGATACGCGTCAAGACCGCGCGCGGCAGCGTAGCCGACGCGGCCGCCGTGCTCGGAGAGGATTTCGAAGGCGGAAGAACGGACAATAAGGGGAAATGATATGGACATGGTGACCATACTTAAGACGGCCGTCCAGCAGGGGGCCAGCGACATCCACATCAGCGTCGGCAAGCCGCCGCTGATGCGCCGCAGCGGCGAAGTGATCCCGGTGGCCGACAACATGCCGCCGCTGACGGCCGAGCAGACGAAGACCATAATCTACTCCGCGCTTTACGACGAGCAGCGCGCCAAGTTCGAAAAGGACTGGGAGCTGGACTGCTCTTTCGCCGTCACCGGCGTCTCCCGCTTCCGCCTGAACGTGCTGGCCGCCCGCAACGGCGTGGAGGCGGTCATGCGCGTGATCCCGTCGGTGATACCGACCCCGGAGCAGCTGCAGCTGCAGCCGGCCATCGTCAACTTCGCCGACCTGCCGAAGGGCATGGTGCTGGTCACCGGCCCCACCGGCTCCGGCAAGTCCACCACCCTGGCGGCCCTGATCAACAAGATCAACATGACCAAGAAGAAGCACATCCTCACCGTGGAGGACCCGATCGAGTTCACCTACGAGGCGCAGGCCTGCGTGGTGCGCCAGCGCGAGGTCGGCCAGCACACGCGCAGCTTCAACAACGCGCTGCGCGGCGCGCTGCGCGAGGACCCCAACGTGATCCTCGTGGGCGAGATGCGCGACCTGGAGACCATCCAGCTGACGATCACCGCCGCCGAGACCGGCCACCTGACTTTCGCCACGCTGCACACGCAGGACGCCGCCTCCACGGTGGACCGCATCATCGACGTCTTCCCCCCGCACCAGCAGACGCAGGTCCGCGTGCAGCTGGCCGCCTCGCTGCAGGGCGTGGTCTCGCAGATCCTGCTGCCGCGCAAGGACGGCCGCGGCCGCGTGGCCGCGCGCGAGGTCATGGTGATGACGCCCGCTATCCAGAACCTGATCCGCGAGGGCAAGACGCACATGATCTACAGCGCCATAGAGACCGGCGCCAAGTTCGGCATGATCCCGATGGACCGCGCCATGGCCATGCTGGTCAAGCAGAACCTGGTGGCCTTCGAGACGGCCGCCGCGAAGGCGCACGACCTGGAAGGCTTCAAGAAGCTCTGCAGCCCGTCGGGCATCTGACGCAGAAGGGGGAGATATGTCGGACATAGAAAGACTCAGGCAGATCCCGCTGTTCCGCGGCCTCTCCGACGCCATGCTCGGCGAGTTCTCCGGCTATTTCAAACAGACGGCCTACGCCGGCGGCGACGTGATCTTCAGGGAAAAGACCTCCGGGGACTCGCTGTACATCGTGGTGTCCGGAGAGGTGGTGATCGAGAAGGCGCTGGACGCCGAGGGCGCCAGCTTCAAGACGCTGGCCATCCTCTCCGGCGGGGACTTTTTCGGCGAGATGGCCGTCATAGAGGGCCAGCCGCGCTTCGCCCAGGCCAGGGCGTCGGCGGAGACCTCGCTTTACGAGGTGGGCCGCCAGCAGTTCTTCTCTTTCATCAAGGAGCACCCTGAGACCGGCATCAGCATCTTCAGCTCCATCATGCGCACCGTGATGCGCCGTCTGCAGCACACCTCCAGCGAGCTGACCATGCTCTTCGACCTCAGCCGGCTGCTCACGCAGCAGCACAAGTCGCCCGGGGAGTTCTTCTCCAGGGTGATGGACGAGGCGCGCATCTACCTGGAAGGCTCCTGGAACGTGACGGGTTACGTCTTCAACGTTTTCAACGACGAATACGAGCAGGTCTACTCCCGCGACGCTTTCCCCAGGCAGGGAGAGCCGGCGCCGCTGCCGGCGCACCCGGAGGGCGGCTGGCGGGACGACAACGCCTACGTGATGCTCTGCGCGGCCGAAGGCCGGCGCCTCGCCTGCGCCGTTTTCGAGCGCTCAGAGAAGGTCTCGCCGGTGGAGAAGAACAACCTGGCCACCATATTTAATACAATATCCTCCATCGCCGGCTCGGCCATGATCAATATCGAGCACCAGGCCGAGGCGGCCATGCTCGAAAAACTTAGGAAGAGCAAGAACACCATATGACCAACCCCAGGAACGGTTTCAGGAACATAGCCGTCGCGGCCGCCCGCGTCGGAGACGCCAAGAAGGCCAGCCCGGTCACCGTTTACGACCTGGCGGGCGCCTCCCCTCTGGCCGACTACGCCGTGCTGATAGTGGTGGAATCCGCCCCGCAGCTGGACGCCGTGGAGGAGGAGATACAGCACAGGCTCAAGGGCGAAGGAGTCTTCTGCCTGCACCGGGACGGGATGCGCTCGCGCAACTGGAAAGTGCTGGACTACGGCGGCACGCTGGTGCACATCTACGACCGGAAGGCCTCCGAGTTCTACGCGATAGACCGGATCTACGCCAACTGCCGCCAGGTGCCGTGGGAAGAGAAGCCGGAGCCCGCTCCCGCGAAGAAGCCCGCCGCCAGGAAGCCGGCGGCGAAAAAGCCGGCCGCCAAAAAAGCGGCAGCGAAAAAGACCTCCAAGAAAAAATAATGAAGATCTCCGCTCTCGAAGCCGGCCTTAAAAGCCGGGCCAAGTCGGCCTTTTCCCTGGACGACGGCGCGGTGGCCTCCTTCGCTTTGGCCGCCCCGCCGCCGCATATAAAGGCCGACGCCTCCATAGCCTGGCCGATCTCGGCCGCCAAGCTGCTGAAGAAGGCCCCGCTGAAGATAGCCGAGGAGCTGAAAGCGGCCATAGCCGGCGCCGCCGAAGCCGAGGTCGTGCCGCCGGGGTTCGTCAACGTCAAGTTCCCTCCCGCTTTCCTGTTCGCGGCGCTTAAGGACCTGGAGCGCCCGGACGCCTTCCACCGGCCCGAGTTCTCCGGCGAGAAGATAAACCTGGAATTCGTCTCCGCCAACCCCACCGGCCCCATGCATCTCGCGAGCGGCCGCGGCGCCACGCTGGGCGACAGCCTGGCCCGCATCTGGAAGGAGCTGGGCGCCGAGGTGGCCACCGAGTTCTACGTGAACAACGTCGGGCGTCAGGTCGAGAAGCTCGGCCTCTCGCTGAAGGCGCGCTTCGAGGGCAAGGAGCCCCCGGAGGACGGCTACCGGGGCGACTACCTCAAGGAGCTCGCCGCGGCGCTGCCTAAGGACGCCGCCGGCTGGACCGACGCGCAATTCTCCGGGCACGCGGTCTCCGAGATGCTCAAGCTGCACAAGGCCGACATGCGGGCCTTCGGCGTGAATTTCGACCGCTGGTTCCTGGAGAGCGAACTGCACGCGGCCGGAAGTCCGAAGGCCGCGCTGGAGACGCTGAAGTCCCGCGGCATGGCCTACGAGAAGGAAGGCGCCGTCTGGTTCGGCGCGGCCTCGGAGCTCGAGAGCGACGACAAGGACCGCGTGCTGGTGAAGGCCGACGGGCGCAACACCTATTTCCTCAACGACATCGCCTACCACCTGAACAAGTTCTCCCGCGGCTTCAGGCGCCTGATAGACATCCTGGGCGCCGATCACCACGGCTACGTGCCCAGGATGGAGGCCGCAGTGAAGGCGCTGGGCTCCGAGAAGGGCACGTTCAAGGTCATCATCCACCAGCAGGTGTCGCTGCTGCGCGGCCAGGAAGTGGTGAAGATGTCCAAGCGCGCCGGCGACTTCATTTCGCTGAAGGAGCTGATCGAGGACGTCGGCACCGACGCGTGCCGCTTCTTCTTCGCCTCGCGCGGCCCCAACACGCACCTGAACTTCGACGTGGAGCTTGCCAAGAAGAAGTCCAACGAGAACCCCGTCTACTACGTGCAGTACGTACACGCCCGCATAGCCTCCATCTTCGACAACGCGCCGGCCAAGGGAGTGGACCCGGCCGTCTCTTTCGACGAGGCCCGGGTCGTCATCAACCCCGAGGAGCGCGCGCTGATGCTCAAGCTCCTCTGGCTGGAGAAGGCCCTGCTGGACTGCGCCAGGGACAATTCCCCCCACCACCTGACCACCTACCTGATGGAGCTGGCGGCGCTGTTCCATTCCTTCTACGACCAGCACAAGGTGCTGGACCCGGAGAACAAAGAGGTCACGGCCTACCGGCTTTTCCTGCTGAAAGCCGTGAAGGGCGTGATAGCGCGCGGCCTCGGCATGCTGGGCGTATCCGCGCCGGAGCGGATGTAGGCAAAGCCCGCCGCGGGGCAGGAAAAAACCGCCTTTCGGGGCGGTTTTTTTATGTCCTATTTCCTGCCGGCGGCGAGAGCGGCGAGGAAGAGGTAGTCGGAGAGGCGGTTCAGGTAGACGGCGGCGGCTTCGGCTTTGAGTTCCCAGGCGACGATCTCGCAGCAGCGGGCGCGGGTCCTGGCCAGGTGGGCCAGCGCCTCGGCCCTGTTGGCGCCCGGCAGCACGAATTTCCCGGGCGGCTTTATCCTTTCGGAGCGGGCTTCTATCAGGGCTTCCAGCACGGCCGTTTCCGCGTCCAGGCCGGTCTTCATGCCGGCTATCGCGGCTGAAGCCCGCAGCAGGCCGGCCTGCGCCGCGGAAAGCTCCTTCTTCAGGGCCCGGTCCCGCAGCGAGACCTTCAGCAGCCCTATCATGGCGGAAAGCTCGTCGAGCAGCGCGTTCAGCTTTACGCGGCGGTCCGTCTTCGGCACGCGCCGGCCGCCGAACAGGTCGGTGAAGCCCTTGTCGCCGGAGCCCTCGGAGGGCTTGAAATGGC
>JAJZOZ010000170.1 GCA_021811405.1 bacterium
ATGGGGCTGCTGTCGGGCAGGTCCTCGTCTATCAGCGTGGCGTAGCCGTTGATGGCGGCCAGCGCGTTGTTGAAATCGTGCGCCATGGGCCTGGCCACGCTGCTGACCGCCTCCGCCGCCCGGGCCAGCGCCAGCTCGCTCTCCATCTTCTTGAGCTCGGTGATGTCCCGGGCCACGCCCAGCAGGCCCACGGTCTCGCCGGCGGCGTTCTTCAGCGGCGTCTTGATGATGTTGACGTAGCGGCTGCCGGCCGGGAACGGGTGCAGGTTGTTCAGCGACAGCGTCCGCCCGGTGCGTACCACCTCGCTGTCGGTCTGGAAGATCGCGGCGGCCGCCTTGGCCGGGAAATAGTCGGAGTCGGAGCGGCCTATCATCTCCTCGGGGGTGGTCTTCATCAGGTCGGCGCAGGCCTTGTTGGCCTTCATGTACATGCCGTTCATGTCCTTGACGAAGATGGCGTCCTTGGCCGTGTCGAAGACCATGCGCATTAGCGCCTCGCTCTCCTTGAGCAGCATCTCGGTCTTGCGCTGCTCGGTCACGTCGCGGACCACGCCGGTTAAATACGCTATCCGGCCGTCCTTGGCCACTATGCCGCTCTTCTGCGCCACGTAGGCGTAGGAGCCGTCCTTCTTGCGCACGCGGTAGGGGATTATGGGCAGGGTGCGGCCGGTCTTGATGGCGTTGGCTAAGGCCTTGGTGATGAAGTCCCTGTCCTCGGGGTGGGCCAGGTCGGTTACGCTGCGGCCCACCAGCTCCTCGGGCTTGTAGCCGAAATCCTCGGTGGTCGGGCTGATGTAGGTTATGCGCCCGGTCAGGCTGACGGTGTAGATGACGTCCCCGGTGGAGGAGACTATGGCCTTGAACCGGCTGTCCTCCTCTTTCTGGCGCTCCTCGGCGTCCTTGCGCTCCAGTATCATCGCGTAGACCCGGGCCAGTTTCTTCGCTATGCGCAGGTCCTCGGCGGAATAGTCCTCGGGCGGGTTGCCCAGCGCCAGGAGCCCCAGCAGCTTGCGGCCAGACATGGCCGGCACTCCCAGGAACCGCTCTATCCCCGGGTGCCCGGGCGGCAGTCCCGAGCCGCCGGCGGAGCCGCCGGCGTAATTGGTCATCAGCGGCTTCCTGCTCTTTATGACCCGGCCCCAGAGCCCCGCCGGCTCGCCGAAGGAAAGCGGGCGCGGAGGAGGCTTGCCTTCCCAGGATTCCAGCGTGATGGAATCCACCTCCAGGCTCCGGCCGGCGGCGTCCAGGCGGCCGGCGAAGCCGAGCCGGCTGCCCGTCAGGCGCCGCGCCTCGTCCAATACGGCCCTCGAGATCTCCTGTATGGAGATGGACGGGAATGCCAGGTACAGCTCCTCCACGTGCTTGACGGAATCCGACAGGTCCCGCTCCATGTAGAGCTCGCTGTCGCGCCTTTCGTTGGCGATGCGCGCGGAGACTATCCGGGCCGCGGTTTCCAGGAGACTTTTCGCCGCGGCCCTGTCGTCGGGCCTGCCGGGCAGCGTCACGACTATCCTGCCCGCGCTCCTGCCGGCCAGCGTGATCGGCGCCGCCAGCGCGCAGCTCTTCCCGCCCCGGAAGGGCAGGCGGCCGCCCGGGTGCTTCGCCTCGGCGGTGGAGGGCTGGGAACCGGTTCCCTTTACCGTGATTGTCACTTCGGCTCCCGGGCCGATAGCCCCGGGCCCGGCGAGTATGCCCGCAATTTTTTTTAGGAACGGCTCGAAATTGTCCTGCGAGAAAGCGGCCATCAGCAGGGTCTGGATGATCCTGCCCGGGATAGTGATGTCCTGCAGCCTGGGCTGGGGTTTGCCGGTCATTCGAACTTGTAGCCGTGCCCGGGGACGGCCTTTATGCGCTTGCCGGCCGGGCCTACCTTGCGCCGCAGGTTGGAGACGTGGACCTCCACCGTGTGCGGGTCGTTGTAGTCGGCGGTATTGTAGCCCCAGACCGCCTCCAGCAGGCTGTTGAGGCTCAGCACCTTGCCTGGCCTGGAGACCAGCGTGTGGAAAAGGTCGAATTCCTTGGAGGTCAGCTTGACCAGCCTGCCCTTTATCTTTAGGGTCCGGCCTTCCAGGTCGAACTCGAGCTCTCCGGACCTTACTATGCCGGATTTCTTCCTGCCTCTCGCGGCCCTGCGCAGCATGGCGCGGACCTTAGCCAGCAGCACCGGATAGGAGAACGGCTTGACCACGTAGTCGTCCGCGCCGTAGCCGTAGCCGGCCACGTGGTCGGCCTCGGAGACTTTCTTGCCGGTCATTATTATGACCGGTATGTCCGCGAGCACCTTGTTCTCCTTGACGCGCCGGCAGAGCGTGAAGCCGTCCATGCGCGGCATCTCGATGTCGGTAATGATGATGTCCGGCTTGCCGGAAGGGGCCGCGGCCAGGGCCTCGGCGCCGTTGGAGGCGGTTATGGTCTCCAGGCCGTGGTTCTCCAGGTATTTCTTCAGTATGCCGAGGAGCTCCGCGTCGTCGTCCACTATCAAAGCGCGCTCTTTCATAAGGATGATTATAATACTTTATACGGGGACTTACACCGGCCGGGCGGGAAAAAAAGCGCCCCGCCGGGAGTTTCATGGTGAGAGTCGGTTGCCTGACGAGGAGTCTTACCTGGTGAGCCCGGCGGGGCTTAATTTTGACCGGCGCTGCAGACACTAGAGCACGGGGCCGAAGCCCCGAGTCTTGGGGGTTTGGGTTAGGGGGGCGTGCCGTACAGCGCCGGAGATCTTTTGTGCCGCTTAGGGAGCTCTGCTCCGCCGCGGTCTTTATAAAGAGCCTGACTACGCTTATAGTTTACGAAAAGCGGTTCAAGAAGCAATCAAATGGGGCTCAAGACCCGCTCAAAAAATCGCCCCGCCGGTCTCTGGTCGCCTGACTAGGTCTGAAAGGGGGGACTGAAGGAGATGCCCGGCGGGGCTTTAAATTGACCAGCGCTGCAGGTGCTAGAGCACGGGGCCGAAGCCCCGAGTCTTGGGGGTTTGGGTTAGGGGGGCGCACCGTACAGCGCTGGAGATTTGTAAAGAGCTTGACTACACATAAAGTATATGAAAAGGCGTTCAAGAAGCGCTCAAATGAGGCTCAAGAGGCGCTCAATCTTCCGAGGTCCCCGTACTCCCGTCGGGAAATACTCTGCCGGCGGCGCATAATTTCCTAAAATATACACCGGCGGCGGCGCCGCATAGGATATGTCGTCTATACAGTTCCTCAAGGGCGTGGGCCCGAAAAAAGCCGAGCTGTTCGGGCGCCTGGGCGTGGAGACGCTCGACGACCTGCTTTTCTATTTCCCCCGCAGCTGGGAGGACCGGCGGCTTCCGGGCAGGAAGGAGCCGCTCCCCTTCCTGCAGGACGCGCCGGTCGTTAAAGGGCGGATCAAACGCGTCCGCGACATGTACACCGCCAGCCGCCTGCGCATCTTCAAGGTCTTCCTGGAGACGCCGGCGGGGGAGGCCGAGGCCAGCTTCTTCAAGAGGCACAGCCCGCGCTTCGACGTCTTCGCCCCGCTGCGCAAGGACCTTAAGGAGGGCCGGACGGTCTGGATAACCGGCCGCCCGGAAGACCCGCTTTTCCTGAGCCGCCTCAGCGCCGAGGAGTACTACCTGGACGACGACCCGCGCGCCCTGAAGATGCATATCGGGCGCATAGTGCCGGTCTACCCCCTAACCGAGGGGCTGACCGCTAAGTTCATGCGGGAAGCGGTCTACGAGGCGGTGCAGGCCGGGCACGAGGCGGTGCCGGATTTCCTGCCCGGGGAGCTGGCGGCCGGGCGCGGCCTGCTGGCCAGGGACGCGGCCGCCAGGGCCATCCACTTCCCGGAGAACAATTTCGAGCTGGCGCAGGCGCGGCGCCGCTTCATCTACGAGGAGCTGCTGCTGCTGTCGCTGGCCTGGGCCATCAAGAAGCGCCAGACCCGCGCGGTTCAGAAGGGCTTCGGCTACGAGGTGAAGAAGACCCTTCTCACGCCCTTCCGCTCCAACCTCGGCTTCACGTTCACCGCCTCGCAGGCCCACGCGATAAACGAGATCTTCACCGATATGCAGGCGCCCACCCCCATGGCCCGCCTGCTCGAGGGGGACGTGGGCAGCGGCAAGACGGTGGTGGCCCTGTCGGCCATGCTGCTCGCGGCCGAGAACGGCGGCCAGAGCGTCTTCGCCGCTCCGACCGAGATACTGGCCGAGCAGCACGCCTACACCTTCGAAAAGTTCCTGAAGGGGCTGGGCTTGCGCTTCGCGCTGCTGACCGGCCGCATGAAGGCCGCGGAAAAAAAGAAGATACTCGCGGACCTGGCCGAGGGGAAGATAGACATACTGCTCGGCACCCACGCCGTGATAGGCGAAGGGGTGAAGTTCAGGAATCTCAGGCTGGTGGTCATAGACGAACAGCACCGCTTCGGGGTGCGCCAGCGCGCCGCCCTGCGCGCCAAGGGCGACAGGGCGGACATGCTGATCATGACGGCCACGCCCATACCCCGCACCCTTTTCCTGGCCATGTACGGCGACCTGGACCTCAGCGTCCTGAAGGAGCTGCCTCCCGGGCGCCGCCCTATAGTCACGAAAGAGGCCGACGAGGTCACCGCCTTCGCCGCCGTGAAGGAAGAGGTGGCCAAGGGGCGCCAGGCCTACGTGGTCTATCCGGTGATAGAAGAGACCGCGGAGGCGGACATGCGCTCGGTGAAGGCCGAGTTCGAACGCCTGAAGACCCTTTTCCGCGGCCGCAAGGTGGACATGATGCACGGCCGCATGCCGGGCGAGCTCAAGCGGCAGGTCATGGACGATTTCGCCGCCGGCAGGACCGACATCCTGGTCGCCACCCAGGTCATAGAAGTCGGCATAGACGTGCCGAACGCCACGCTGATGGTCATCAACAACGCCGAGCGCTTCGGCCTGGCCAGCCTGCACCAGCTGCGCGGGCGCGTCGGCAGGGGGAAGTGGGATTCCCGCTGCCTGCTGG
>JAJZOZ010000171.1 GCA_021811405.1 bacterium
GTTGGCCGCGTGCAGGATGCGGGCGGTGGAGCGGTAGTTCTCCTCCAGCACCACGGTGGCCGCGTCGGGGAAGTCCTTCTCGAACTCCATGATGTTGCGGATGTCGGCGCCGCGCCAGCCGTAGACGGACTGGTCCGGGTCGCCCACCACGCAGAGGTTCTTGTGCCTGGCCGACAGCGTCTTCACCAGCACGTACTGCGCGTGGTTGGTGTCCTGGTATTCGTCCACCAGGATGTACTGGAAGTTCTCCTGGAAGTAGTCCCGGATCTCCTCTTTCTCGTTGAGCAGCTCGACCGTGCGCACTATCAGGTCGCCGAAGTCCAGCGCGCCGGCCTCTACGAGCTTCTTCTGGTAGCGGTGGTAGATCTTCGCGGCCTTCAGGCGCGCCTCGTCGCCCACCGCCTCGGCGTTGATCATGTAACTCTGCGCGTCCAGCAGGTCGTCCTTGGCGCGCGAGATTATGGAGAGGTACATCGAGGCCTTGTTCTTCTCGGCCTCGTAGCCCAGCTCCTCCATGGCGAGGTTGATCAGCTTCTTCTGGTCGTCGTCGTCGTAGATCACGAAGTCGCGCTTCACGCCTATCAGGCTGCCGTGCTGGCGCAGGATGCGCGCGCCCAGCGCGTGGAAGGTGTGTATCCACATCCCGCCGGAGTACGGCACCAGTTTGCCCACGCGGTGCTGCATCTCCTGGGCCGCCTTGTTGGTGAACGTGATGGCCAGTATCCTAGAGGGTGAGATGCCGGAGGCTATCAGCAGGGCTATCTTGGAGGTGAGCGTCTTGGTCTTGCCGGTGCCGGCGCCGGCCAGTATCAGCAGCGGGCCCGCGAAATACTGCACGGCCTCGCCCTGCTTGGGGTTCAGGCCGAGCTTGGGCAGCAGGGCGGGGTTGAGGTTGAGGTCCAGGCTCACGGGGGTAATTTTATAATTTTAAAGGCCGGCTTAAGAAGGGCGGCGCCGGGCGTGCCGGCGGGGGCCGCCGTTTGGTATCATTGTACTGCATGACCAAGGAAAAGCTGGACCTGTTCTTTTCGGCCGAGGAGAAGTCGGGGGAACGCAAGATCAACCGTCTGCGCCTGTCCTTCCTGGGCGTCTTCTTCGCCAACGAGCTGCTGAACTACCACGCGCTGGGCGTGGTGGAGTACCGCCTGCACCTGCGCGCGGTCTGGACCATGCTGGCCTGGGGCCTTTACGGGGCCGCCGCCTGGTACGCGGTGAACAGGGCCGGGCTCTACGCCAGGTGGATGAAATACCTCTCGGCCGCGGCCGACGCGCTGTTCCTGACCCTTACGATAATCCTGGTGGAGGGCAACAACGGGCCGCTGGTGCCGCTTTACTTCGTGCTTATAGCCGTGTCCGCGCTGCGCTACAGCTTCAAGGCCATACTCGCCTCGGCCGTCCTGTCGGCGCTGGGCTACGCCGCCGTCTGGCGCTGGTCGTTCGGCAACCCCAACCTGGTCCCTATCTCCTCCTACGCGGCTGTTATCAACATGCTGATACTGGCCCTGGCCGGCGTGCTGGCCGGCTACGTGGCCAGGAAGATGCGCCTGCTGGTGCTGAAGTTCGCCGACAGCCAGGTGCGGCGCGAGCTGGCCGAGAGCGCGCTGTCGCGCTACGTCTCGCACCAGGTGGCCAGGAAGATCCTGGAGTCCCCGGAGTCGGAGGCCCTGCTGGGCGAAGGCCGCCGCACGCACGCGGCGGTGCTGATCTCGGACATCAGGGGCTTCACCGCGATGTCGGACGGGATGGACCCGGCCGAGCTGGTGAAGCTGCTGAACGCCTATTTCGGCCGCATGGTGGACGTGGTCTTCAGGCACGACGGCACGCTGGACAAGTTCGTCGGCGACGCGCTGATAGTGGTCTTCAACGACCCGCTTTCGCAGCCCGACGCCGAGCGCCGCGCGGTGGCCTGCGCGGCGGAGATGCAGAAGGAGCTGGAAGCTTTCAACGCGGCGCAGCGGGCCGCGGGCGGCAGGACGCTCGGGGTGGGCATAGGGGTGCACTGCGGGCCGGTGGTGGCCGGCAATGTGGGCTCGGCCACTCGCATGGACTACACCGTGATGGGCGATACCGTCAACTTCGCCTCCAGGCTGCAGGGCAAGGCGCCCGCCGGGGCCGTCTACGTCTCGGCCGCGGTAAAGGGGGCCACCGCCGGGCAGTACTCCTACGAGGAGCTGGGGAAGATGGAGTTCAAGGGCTACAGCGAGCCCGCGGCCGTATACCGGCTGGCCGGAGCGGCCGGGTAAGGGCGCGGCCGCGGCCCGAAAAAAAGAAAGCCGGCCCGAAGGCCGGCTTTTCTCTTGTACGGCGTCTTATCAATTGCCCAGCACGTAGTTGAACAGCAGCGGGGCCACTATCGTGGCGTCGCTCTCTATCACGAAGCGCGGCGTGTCCACGTCCAGCTTACCCCAGGTTATCTTCTCGTTCGGCACCGCGCCGGAGTAGGAGCCGAAGCTGGTGATGCTGTCCGAGATCTGGCAGAAGTAGCCCCACATCCGGGGCTTCTTCTTCAGGTCGAACTCTATCATCGGCACCACGCAGATCGGGAAGTCGCCGGCTATGCCGCCGCCTATCTGGAAGAAGCCCAGGCCCTTCTTCGTGCGGACGCTGGCCTTCTGGTACCAGTCGGCCAGCTCCATCATGTACTCCACGCCGCCGCGGATGGAGGTGGGCGCGAGCTCGCCCTGTATGCAGTGGGCGGTGAACACGTTGCCCAGCGTGGAATCCTCCCAGCCGCCCACGAAGATCGGCAGGTTGCGCTCGGCCGCGGCCAGCATCCAGCTGTCCTTCGGGTCGCGCTGGTAGAACTTCTTCAGCTCGCCGGAGAGCAGCAGCTCGTAGAGGAATTCGTGCGGGAACTTGCGGACGCCCGCCTTCTCCGCCTTCTTCCAGCGGTCGAGGATCCTGTTCTCCACGTTCCTCATAACGTCCTGCGGTATGCAGGTGTCGGTGACGCGGTTGAAGCCCTGCTTCAGCAGTTCGCGCTCCTGCTCGGGGCTCAGGTCGCGGTAGCCGGGGACCATCTTGTAATCCCCGCCGGCCACCAGGTTGAAGACGTCCTCCTCGAGGTTGGCGCCGGTGCAGGAGATGGCGTGCATCTTGCCCTTGCGGATCATCTCGGCCAGGCTGATGCCAAGCTCGGCCGTGCTCATCGCGCCGGCCATCGCCAGGAACATCTCGCCGCCGCCGTCGATGTGCTCGCGGTAGGCGTCGGCCGCCAGCTTGAGGGCCAGCGCGTTGTAGTGCTTGAAGTTGCGGGTGATGAACGAGGAGATCGGTCCGCTGCAGGCCTTTTCCCTGGGAAGGCTTTTTTTCGCGGCAATAGTTTTAGGCATGACAGGACTCCTCGTCGGCGGTTTCGCCGGTTTTTGGTTTATATCGGGATTCCTGCGGGACAGGAGGTTTTCCTGGCGTGCGGCTTGATGCTTGAAGGACTGGAGTCAGCTGCTTATGAGCGGCAGTTCACTTAAGTCTTTCGTTCCCGGCTGGTTCCCCGTATAATCAGTGTAGCAAATGACGGGGAAAAGAAAAACCCCTTTTTCAGGGATTTTTCATTGGGAAAACGCGGAACGGTCTAAACGTTGAACTTGAAGAAGCAGACGTCGCCGTCCTTCATCACGTACTCCTTGCCCTCGGAGCGGATCAGGCCCTTCTCGCGCAGCGTCTTCTCGTCCTTGTGCTTCATGATGTCGTCGAAAGCGTAGACCTCGGCGCGGATGAAGCCCTTCTCGAAGTCCGTGTGGATGCGGCCGGCGGCCTGCGGGGCCTTAAGGCCGCGCTTGAGGCTCCACGCGCGCACCTCGTCCTCGGACCCGGCGGTGAAGAAGCTGATCAGGTCCAGCAGCTTGTAGCCGGCCAGGGCCATCTTCTCGAGACCGGTGTACTCCTCGCCGAGGTCCTTCAGGAAGACGGCCTTCTCCTCGTCCGGCAGTTCTATGATCTCGGACTCTATCTTGGCGGAGATCTCCACCAGCACGGCCTCGCGGGCCTTCAGAAAATCGCGCAGCTTCGCGAGCACTTCCTTGTCCGGCTGCTCGGAGGTGTTGGCCACGAAGAAGACCGGCTTGGTGGTCAGCAGGTTGAAGTCGCGCAGTTCCTCTGCGGTATAGCCCGCGTCGCGCGCCGGCTTGCCCTCTTCGAGCAGCTTCTTTATCTTTTCCAGCCTCACCTGCTTCTCCTCGGCCTCCTTGCTGCGGGCCTTCAGGTCGCGCTGGTTCTTCTCCAGCGCCTTGTCCACGGACTCCAGGTCCGCCAGCACCAGCTCGGTCTCGATGACCTCGATGTCGCGCACCGGGTCTATCTCGCCCAGCACGTGCACCACGTCCGGGTCCTTGAAAACGCGCACCACCTGCACTATCGCGTCCACCTCGCGGATATTGGCCAGGAACTTATTGCCCAGGCCCTCGCCGCGGCTGGCGCCCTTCACGAGGCCGGCGATGTCTACGAACTTGATGTAGGACGGCACCTTTTTCGGCGGCTTGAACAGGTCGAACAGCGCGTCCAGCCGCTTGTCCGGCACCGGCACCACGCCCACGTTGGGGTCTATAGTGGTGAACGGGTAGTTGGAGGAGGCCGCCCCGGCGCGGGTCAGCGCGTTGAACAGCGTGGATTTGCCTACGTTGGGAAGACCTACGATGCCGATTTCCATTTTTTATCCTTTAAAACTAAAAGCCGATCCCCATTTTCGGGAACCGGCTCTCCGCCAAAATTTTGGCGGTCGCTACAGGATGAAGTTAGAGACTACTTTGCGCAACATCCCGAGGTAACTTTATAAATACCGCTGATGAGCCGTACAATCAGCGGTAGGCGGATCTTATCCGCGAGAAGCCGCACGGCCGGGCTGTCCGCCCGGCCCTGCTTGCCGCTTGGAAGGGGGTGCGCAGGGCTCCGGCACTACGCGCCGTCGCACCTGCTCCCTAAGGAGG
>JAJZOZ010000021.1 GCA_021811405.1 bacterium
CAGGACACGTTCTACGTCGACGCCAAGGACCACGCCGGGAAGGGGATGCTGCTGCGCACGCACACCTCCCCGGTGCAGATCCGCTCGATGGAGAAGGCCGATCCGCCTATACGGGTGTTCCACACCGGCCGCGTGTTCCGTTCCGAGGCGGTGGATGCCAGCCACTCCTTCGCCTTCCACCAGATAGAGGGCCTCTACGTCGACAAGGGCGTCAGCATGGCCGACCTGAAGTGGACCGTGGACACTTTCATGAAGGACCTGTTCGGCTCCGGCGTGAAGACGCGCTTCAACCCGTCGTACTTCCCGTTCGTGGAGCCGGGCGCCGAAGTGGACATGAGCTGCATCTTCTGCAAGACCTCCGCCGGGCGCTGCCCCGTATGCAAGGGAACCGGCTGGCTGGAGATGATGGGCGCGGGCCTGGTGCACCCGAACGTGCTGAAGGCCTGCAAGTACGACCCGGAGAAGTGGAGCGGGTTCGCCTTCGGCGCCGGCATAGAGCGCTTCGCGATGCTGCTGTTCGGCATCCACGACATGCGGATGCTGTATGAAAATGATCTGCGTGTGCTGAAGCAGGTGCAGTAGTCGGTTGAGGGCCGCCGCCGGGACCGGAACGCGGTTTCGCCGGGAAGACCTGAACGCGGAACCCCCTGTCGTGGTTCCGCCAGCGGGACCAGACCGCAAAACGCGCTCGCGTACACCGTACGCTCGCTCATCACTCAGGCTCGGCGCGATGCAAGCCTCGCCTTCGCGAAGGTTTTGCTAACCTGGTCCCGCTGTCGAAACTGGTAGCGACATCTTGAGAATAACCTATGAAGATCCTATATTCTTGGCTTGCTGATTTCATAGAGAACCCGCCGTCCGCGGAGGACGTGGCGGCCAAGCTCAACCGCATCGGCCTCAAGGTCGAGGATATGCATAAGAGCGGGGCGTCCTTCTCCGGCGTATGCGTGGGGCTCATAGAGAAGATAGACAAGCATCCCAACGCCGACAAGCTCTCTCTCGTGGACGTAAGCGACGGGCGGGGCGTAATGAAGGTGGTCTGCGGCGCGAAGAATATCGCCGTGGGACAGAAGATCCCTTTCGCCAAGGTGGGGGCCCTGCTCGCCGAAGGGGAGCTCAAGAAGGCGAAGATCCGCGGCGTGGAGAGCGAAGGCATGATCTGCTCCGCTGAGGAGCTGGGCCTGGAGGGCTACGACAATACCGGCATACTAGTGCTCCCGGAAGGTACGCCGGTGGGCGTGGACGCGGCGACCCTTTTCCAGAAGCCGGAAGTGGTGATGGAGGTGGAGATGCTGCCCAACCAGGCGCACTGCCTCTCCCACTACGCGCTGGCCCGCGAGCTCTCGGTGTTCTACGGCCTCAAGCTCAAGGAAGCCGCCGCCTTCGGAGGCGAGGCTTCCGGCGCTTCCGTGCCGGTGGAGATAAAGGTTCCCGACATGTGCCCCCGCTACGGCGCCATCGTGCTCAAGGGCGTGAAAGGGGCCGGAACCCCGGAGTGGATGGCCAACCGCCTGCGCGCCATGGGCTCCAACCCCAAGGGGAATATCCTGATAGACGGCTCCAACTACGTGATGTACGAGCTGGGGCAGCCGACGCACTGTTTCGATATCGCCAAGCTGGGCGGCCCGAAGATAATCGTGCGCCGCGCCATGCCGGGAGAGATGCTGAAGACCCTCGACGGCCAGGACCTGAAGCTGGACCCCGGCATGATGGTGATAGCCGACGCCTCCAAGCCGGTGGCGCTGGCCGGAGTGATGGGCGGCATGGACTCCGCGGTCTCGGCGGAGACGGACTATATCCTCATCGAATCCGCCAGGTTCGACGCCCCTACCGTGCGCCTGGCCTCGAAGGCTTCAGGCATCAAGAGCGAGTCCTCGTACCGCTTCGAGCGGGGCACCGACCCCGAACTGCCGCTGAAGGCGGCGCGCCGCCTGGCCGGCCTGATACTCGAGGCGGCCCCCGGCGCCCGGGTGGAGCAGATAACCGACAACTGCCCCGTGAAGTACCAGCCCCCGGCGGTGGAGGTGGACCCGGCCAGGATAAACGCCATACTGGGCACCGGTATAGCCGACGGCGAGATCTTCGCCTGCCTTAAGGCTTTCAACCCCGGCGTGAAGGATGCGAAGCCGTGGAAATTCTCGGCCCCGTCCTATCGCCAGGACCTCGAGGGTATCTGCGACGTGGCCGAGGAAGTCGCGCGCTACATCGGCTACGACGTCATCCCTTCCGCCTCCGGCATGCCGATGCGCCCTTCGGCGCCTACCCCGCAGTGGCTGTCGGCGGCCGAACTCAGGACCGCTCTGGCGGGGCTGGGCTTCAGCGAGGCCTATAACTACGATTTCGTCTCCGCGAAGGAGCTGAAGGCCTGCGGGTTCGACCCCTCGGCGGAACTGGAGGTGAAGAACCCTCTTTCCTCGGACTTCCAGTACATGCGCCCTACTCTGCTCGCCGGCCTGCTCAAGACGCTGCGCTACAACATCAACCGCGGCCGCGAGACCGTGCTGGTCTTCGAGGTAGGCAGCGCCTACTCCCGCAAGGGCGAGGGCAAGGCGGAGGAGGTCCGCTGCGCGGGGCTGATGTACGGGCCTCTGCCGGAGGGCGGTTCCTGGCAGGGCGGCGGCGCCAAAGCCGATTTCTACCACCTGAAGGGCGTTGCAGGCCGGTTGTTCGCGGGCAAGGGCGGCTTCCGCTACGAGAAGCCGAAGGCCGCGCCGGCCTATTTCCAGCCGGGACACTGCCTGGAGATGAAGCTGGGGCCCGGTTCGGCCGGCTTCCTCGGCAAGATAGGCAGGGGCGTAGCCTCGGCCTGCGACCTGAAGGACGATAATATTTTCTGCTTCGAGATCCCTCTCGGCGCGCTGGCCGCCGCCGGCAAGACCGAGTTCTGGCAGAAGATAGCCAAGATAAAGCCGGTCTCGCCCTTCCCGCACAGCTGGCGCGACCTGTCGATAGTGCTGGAGGAGCGCCACGAGTGGGGGGAGCTGGAGCGCTCCTTCTCCGGGGTGCAGGACCTGGCCTCGGCCAGGCTGGTCGACGTCTACAAGGGCAAGAACATACCGGCAGGCCACCGAAGCCTCACGATACGCTTCACCTTCTCCTCCATGGAAAAGACGCTCAACGACGCCGACGTAGGTACGCGCATGACGGCCATACTGGACAAGCTCTCCCGGAACTTCGGGGCGAAGCTGCGCGCATGAAGAGGCACAGGCTGGAGGGCGTCTGCTCCAAGGAAGTAAGCTTCAGGGTAGAGGCGGGGCGTCTCAGGGACGTGCGTTTCTACAGCGGCTGCCCTGGGAACCTGAAGGCCATGGCGATGCTGCTCGAAGGGATGCGGGTGAAGGACGCCGTGGACAAGCTGAAAGGGATTGTCTGCGGGGACAAGAAGACTTCATGCTCCGACCAGCTCGCCAGGGTGCTTGAGAAGATAGCCGGTACGGCGAAGTAAAGCCCCCTCCCAGCTGAAAAGGCCGGACTTTAGTCCGGCCTTTTTCGCTTTCTCGCAGTGGCCGCTCCCCGGTCTGTCCCAGGCGATATCGGGACGCTGGGCACAAAAGGCCGCCCGCCTGGGTCGTAGTACCCATGCCGTTCCCGCCCGCCTCTGTTAAGATAATTATATGGTTCCGCTAAAAGCCATGCTGGCCGCGCTGCTCCTGCTGAGCTGGGGGCCGGCCGTCGCTTTGGACCCGCCGGAGGGCCGCTACGCCGATAAAAGCGTCCGTTCCCGCGGCGTCGACCCCGCCCTTGGCATAGAGAACCGCTCCTTCTCTCCGGACCTGGTGGAAGGCCTCTACGCCCGCCTTTCCGGGAGCAAGCTGATGCCCCTGCGCGGTTCCGGATTCCCGTCCAGGGGCAAGGTGAAGATGCTGGTCCTGCTGATAGAGTTCGACGAATATCCGGCCAGGCCCGGAGAGACTGCGGAGGCCGTCCAGGCGGGCATATTCGGCTCTGGCGGGACCTTTCCCTTCGAGAGCCTTTCCGCCTATTACCGCCGTTCATCCCGCGGCGCGCTGGAGATAGAGGGCAGCGTGCTGGGCTGGTACAAGGCCGGCCGCCGCGCGGACGTGCCGCAGACCCGCGAAGGCCGCGAGGAGCTTATCAAGAAAGCGCTGAAGAGCTTCAAGGGGCACGATTTTTCCCAGTATGACAATAACGGCGACGGCGTGATAGACTATTTCGCCGTTATCTGGACCGGCCCGACCGGAGACTGGGCCACGTTCTGGTGGGGCGCGGCGCCGCAATTCTCCGACAGCGGTTTTTCCGCGGGAGGCAAGAGGCTCGGCTCCTATTCCTGGCAGGGCGTCGCCCAGGATTGGGACGACCCCGCTTCCGGTTTCCGGATACGCACCCTGATCCACGAGACCGGCCATGCGATGGGCCTGCCGGACTATTACGATTATACGCCCGGAGTGGGGCCCGACGGAGGTCTGGGCTATTTCGACATGATGGATTCCACTCATTACGACCATAACTGCTTCAGCAAGATGATGCTGGGCTGGGTGGAGCCGAAAGTCGTGAACTATGACGGTGAGTTCTCGCTGGCGGCGGCGGCTTCCTCAGGGGAATGCCTGATGGCCGTTCCGCCCGGCTCCTCCGGCGGCAGGTACGGGGAGTTCTTTCTCGTGGAGAACCGCCGGCGCTCCGGCAACGACGCGGACGACCGGGATATCGGCGAGGGATTGGTGATCTGGCACGTGGATGCCAGGCTCAACCAGGCCGGCGACGGCTTTCTGTTCAATAACCAGGATACCGCGCACAAGCTGCTGAGGATAATGGAGGCCGACGGCAGCGAGAGGATAGAGAACGGTCCCGGCAGGCAGTTCACTTCCACCGGTTTCTACTCCGAGGGCCGCGTGCTCGGACCCGGCACTGTCCCGTCCAGCGCCTTCTACGGCAGAGGCTCCACCGGCCTTACCATCACATCTGTTTCCGAAGGGCAGAGCGCCAGGTTCACGATAAGCTTTAAATAACGCGCGAGGGGAATAAAAGAGGCCGGGCTTTGGCCCGGTCTCTTTGCTTTCGGGGGGACGGTTTACCTGGGCTGTTGTGGCTGGTCGGCCGGGAAGTTTCGGCTTCCCGCCCGCAGAGCGGGCGCCCTGCGGGCGGCATACAGCCTCCTGTCAGCGGAATTGTGCCGCGCCTCTCCACCCGGTCCTGTCGCGGTGCCACCGGCCTGCCGCCGGCCTCTGGCGACGTCGGCGGCCATAGCGCTCGGCCCCCGGCCCGCTAGCGCGGGGAACCCTGCTGCGCAGGGTTCGGCTTATCCTGCTGGTAGGCCATGACGAGGGAAGCTATCGCCGCCACGACCTCTTTCGGGTAGGTCTTGGGATCCACCGCGCCGTTGATGGCGTTGCGGTCTATGGTCAGGCGTATGCCGTCCTCCCAGATGTCGAAAGAGCCGTCGCCGAAACGGTCGCGCATTTCCAGTTTTACCCCGGCGCTGTCCTGCCCAGGGCGGTTCACTTCCACGGTGCCGGTTATCTCCCAGCGGCCGGCCCACTCCTCCATGCGCAGGCTGGTGCGGCCGGCGGTGAGCTCGTAGCGGCCGGTGAAGAAGCCGCTGACGCGGCCCCACTGGCGGGCGCCGTTGTCCACGGCGATGTCGGAATCGTACTCCCTGTCGAAGACCTTCCTGAGTCCCACCTCTATGCGGGCCCAGGGGTCGCGCGCCTCCACGGTGTTCCAGCCGCCGAAGCCTGGGCCTATTGTGAGCCAGATGCGCTGGCTGAGGTCAGCCGACTTGTCCTGCGGGCGGGGCTCGCCCTTCTCCACCTGCAGCGCGAGTATCAGAGAGGACACCGCCGCCACGGCTTTCTTGGAGACCTGGTCCGGGTCGTAGCTGCCGTTGACCGAGTTCCTGTCGGTATAGAGGTTCAGACCGGAGCCGAAGACGCTGTAGGAGTAATCGTCGAAGCGCTTGCTGACGCTCACGCTGACGAACGAGGTCTTGCCGTTCTCGGAGACGTTCCCGCTGATGAAATAAGAGGAGCCCGAACCGCTCATCGTCAGGTAAAGGCCGGAGCCCGACATGTTGTAGAAGGAGCCGGACTTGCGGATCGAAGCCCAGGCCGAGTCCATGTCGGTCCGCATGCTGACGTCGTAGGAATCCTTGAAGCTCTCGCGCACGCGCGTCTCTATGCGGGCGCTCCAGTCGTCGGCCTGGGCCTCCTTGAAGGACGGGTTATTGCGCACGCTCATCCAGACGTACTGGCTGGCCGCCCTGGAAGCCGCCGGGACCACCACGGGCGCGTCGCCGCCGGTTTTAAGGGCTGAAAGGCCGATGGAGGGGAGATCGAAGGAGAAGGCGGGACCGGCCGCGGCCAATAACAGAAATGAGGACAGTAACTTTAACATTCCAAACCTCCGTTGCTGCTCTGCGAATATTATAGTTTCCTTTAAGCATGGGCCGTAAGGGCCGCAGGGCCCAGGCGCCGGCAGGGACTTTAGGGCAATGGCCGCATATGCTAGACTTTCTTGAGTATCCCGGAGGACTATGAGCTTCAGCAAAGCAGCGTTCCTGGCGGCGTTCCTGGCCGCGGCCCCGGCCGCCGGCGCGGTCGATTTCCGCGACGAGAGCATCTACCTGGTCCTGACCGACCGCTACGCCGACGGGGACCCGGCCAACAACGACGTCTTCGGCGACGAGTACCGCCCCGGCGACCTGCGCTACTACCAGGGCGGCGACTTCAAGGGGCTCATGGAGAACCTGGACCACATAAGGAAAATGGGGTTCTCCGCGGTCTGGATCACCCCGCCGGTCATGCAGCCGCCCGGCCGCTACGTCAACAGCTCGAAGACCTACGACGCGGCGGGCTACCACGGTTACTGGGCCTGGGACTTCTCGCGCATCGACCCGCACCTGGAGTCGAAAGGAGCCTCCTACCGGGACCTGATAAAGGCCCTGCACTCCAAGGACATGAAGCTCATACAGGACATAGTGCTCAACCACGCCCACGGCGGGGACGCGGACCCCTCGGTCAAATGGTACGCCGAGCGCGGGCTGGCGCGGGGCCTCGGCCGGAGCTACGACTATTTCGACGACAGGCAGAAATGGTTCAATCACGCGGGCCCGGTGATCGCGGACCTGCTGGATTTCAACGACCAGAACCCCGAAGTGCTGAAGTGGTTCACGGACATCTACCGCGGCTACCAGGCCATGGGCGTGGACGCCTTCCGCGTGGACACGCTGGTCTGGATGAACAACGATTTCTGGAAGGATTTCGCCAGGGCGATGCACGCCTCGAAAAAGGACTTCTTCATGTTCGGAGAGGCCTGGACGAACGACGACTTCGTCATGCTGTCGTCCTACACCAGGCTTTCGCCCGGCTCGCCGATGAACAGCGCGATGAGCGTGCTGGACATGCCGCTCTCCTCCATGGGGACCTGGGGGCCCATGGAGAAGGTCTTCAAGGGCGGGGATTATTCCGAAGCCGACGCCCTTTTCTCTCACGACGGGCTCTACCGGGACCCCACCTATCTGGTCACCTTCCTCGACAACCACGATAAGCCGCGCTTCAACGGAGTGGAGGGCGACGGCACTCCCGCCACCCTGGCGCAGTATTTCGACGCGCTGGACTTCTATTTCACGGTGCGCGGCATACCCTGCGTCTATTACGGCACGGAAGGCCGCATGGCCGGCGGCAACGACCCGGACAACCGGCGCATGCTGGGGGCCGACGGGATAAAGAGGTCGGAGTCGGACCCGGTATTCTTCCGCCTGACGAAGCTGAACGCCGTCAGGAAGTCGGCCGCCCCGCTGCGCCGGGGGAAGCAGACGCGCCTTTCGTCCGCGCGCGACCAGTACGCCTTCCGGAGGGATTATTTCCGCGAGACCGCCGCCGTCTTCCTTAACAAGGCGGACGCCGCCGCGCCGATGAACGCCGAAGGCCTGCCTGACGGCAGGTACCGGGAGCTGTATACCGGGGTGAAGGTCAGGGTAAAAAGCGGGAAGTTGTCGGCGGAAGTGCCGGCCCACGGCCTGCGGGTCTTCGTGAAGGGGAGGGTGAAAGGAAAGCCGTGGCTGCTGGCCGGCGGCGAGGAGGTGCCGGAATGAGCTTCAGGGAGATAAAGGCCGTGATGGAGGGGCAATGGGTCGTGGAGGGGGCGGGGGTGAAGCTGAAGCGTATCTTCGGCTTCGGCGATACCGGGCTGACGGACCCTTTCCTGCTGCTGGACAATTTCGGCTCGGAGGACCCGGAAGACTACGTCGCCGGGTTCCCCTGGCATCCGCACCGGGGCATAGAGACCATTACCTACATGCTCGAAGGGGAGGTGGAGCACGGGGACTCCCTTGGCAACTCCGGTGTGATACGGAGCGGCCAGGTGCAGTGGATGACGGCCGGCTCCGGTATAGTGCACCAGGAGATGCCGAAGCCTTTCGACGGCGTAATGCGGGGCTTCCAGCTCTGGGCCAACCTGCCTAAGAAGCACAAGATGACCAGGCCGCGCTACCGCGACATCAGGGCCGGCGATATACCGGAGTACCGGGGCGAAGGCTTCTCGGCCGGGATCATCTGCGGGGAGTACGGCGGCGTGCGGGGCCCCGCGCGCGACATCGTCATAGACCCCTGGTTCTTCGACGTGAAGGTGGACCCCGGGGCGGCGGCGGAGCTGGAGACGCGGCCGGAGGACAACGTGCTGTGCTGCGTTTTCGAGGGTTCCTGCGGCTTCGGCCGGAAGAAGCCGGCTGAGGTGCGCCCGGGCATGCTGGCCGCGTTCGGCGAAGGCGACAGGCTGGCCTGCGCGGCTTCGGAAGAAGGCGCTCGTTTCATGCTGATGGCCGGCAAGCCGCTGCGCGAGCCGGTGGCCTGGAGAGGCCCCATAGTGATGAACACGGAGGCGGAGCTGAGGCGCGCCTTCGAGGAGTACCGGAAGGGTACCTTCATAAAGAACTGACCCGCCAGGGGTGGCTGGCCGGCGGGCCGGTCCTGCGGGGCCGGCCTATTTTTTCAGGGGGATGTGGAAGAAGAAGCGCGAGCCGACGCCGAGCTCCGACTCGATGCCCATCTCGCCGCCGTGGCGCTGCACGATCTCGCGGGCGATCTTCAGGCCTAGGCCGAAGCCGGCCTTGCGCATGCCCATCGCTTCCTTGGTCTGGAAGAACCGCTCCCAGACGCGGGGCAGGTCCTCTTTGGAGATGCCGATGCCGGTGTCGATGACGCTGACCTCCACGCGGTCGGGCTTGAGTTCCGCCTTGATGGTGATCTTGCCGCCTTCCTTGGTGTACTGGATGGCGTTGGTGCAGAGGTTCTGCACCACCTGGCCCACGCGGGCGTCGTCGCCGGCGAGCGGCGGCAGGACGGGCGGGGCTTCGAGGGTCATGTTGAGCTTGCGGGCGGCGGCGGCTATCTTGACGCGCTCGAAGACGTCGTTGATGACGCCCATGAGGTTGAGGCTGCCTATCTCCACGCGCAGCTTGCCGCTCTCCATCGCGGCGAGGTCGACGAGGTCTGAGATCAGGACGTTAAGCGTCTTGGCCGAGGTCTGGATATTGGCGGCGTAGCGCTGCTCGCTCGGCATCGTCTGCAGCTTCTTGCCCAGCACCTCGGAGTAGCCGAGGATGGCCGTCAGCGGGCTTTTCACGTCGTGCGCCACCGTGGCGAAGAACTTCTTCTGGAAGCCGTTGACCAGTTCCAGCTGCTCCTTCTGTTCCTGCGTCTCCTTGAGCAAGCGGGCGTTCTCGAGCTTCAGGAAGCGGGCCTCCAGCGCCTTCTGCACGGAGAAGATCAGGCGCGAGGCCTCCACGGGCTTCAGCAGCGCGTCGTCGAGGCCCAGCTCCACCACCTGGCTGACGCCCTGCAGCGCGGCCTTGAGCGGGTACTGGTCCACCATGAAGATGATGCGCATGTCCGGGTCGCGCTCGCGCATCTTCTGCGCGAGCTCCGCGCCGGTGAGCTCAGCCATTGTTATGGCCGTGCCTATGACGGCCAGGTGGAAGGTCCCCTTCTGCGTCAGGCGCAGCGCCTCGGCCCCGTCCATGGAAGAGGTCACTTCGTAGCCTGCGCCCATCAGGGCCTGGCTCAGCATGGTCAGGGCGGGCTTGAAATTGTCCAGCAGGAGGATACGCTCCCGTTCGCGCTCCTTGAGCCGCACCTCGGCCCCGCCCTCGCTGTTCTCCGCCAGGATGCCGGCTACGCGGCCGGCGTTCTCCTTCGGCAGCGCTACGGGCTGGTTCTCCTTGAGGGCCTGCATCGCGTAGCGGGCCAGGTCGGTCCCGGAGACCAGGTAGCAGACGGCCTCCGGCACCGCGGCGCGCACGGCCGCGTCCAGCTTGTAGGCCTGGGCCATGCTGCCGCTGAACCTGGCCACCATGACGTTGTTGACCGGCTGGGCCGCCTGAGCGGGCTCCTCTTCCTCGGTGGAGCCGCCCAGCAGGGACCAGCCTTTCTTCTTGGTACGCTGGCTTACGGAGGCTATCCGGGCCTGCGTCTGGCCGAGCACCGCGCCCGGCAGATCGTCCTCGGTCTCCACCGAAACGGCCTGCACGCCGGATTCCTTGAGAGCCGCCTGTACGGCTCCGGTAGAGAAAAGCACCTGGTCGGCCAGCAGCACGATCGGCCTGGCAATTACCCTGACCTGGTCGGCGAAGCCCATCGGCAACGGCCAGGAGAGGCGGCGCAGCGGCGAGGAGACGGAGGGGCCCATGCTGGCCACCGACTCCAGAGTGAAAAGGGGAACGGCGGGATACTGGGCGTGGAGGTCCAGCAGGGCGGCGCGCTCGGTGGGAGGCAGCCAGCCGAAGTCCACCACGACGGCGGAGCATTCGCCCGCGGCCAGCCTTTCGGCGGCGTACTTCAGGGAGGGGACGCAGAGCAGTTCCATGCCCCTGCCGGACATGGACGGCGTCATCTCCAGCAGCAATTCCTTGCCGCTGGTCACCAGCAGAACTTTGCCCTTGGTCTCAGCCATGTTCCTTGATACAGTTCGGCCCGACTGAATAGATTATAGCATTGGGCAAGGCGGCTAAGCGCGCGGCCCCGGAACGAAAAACCCCGCCCTTTCAGGGGGCGGGGTCTTTCTTCCGCTTTATTGCCGGCCTAGAAGCGCACGGCGCGGGCGAGGTCCTCGTTGTAGGGGATCTCCTCGGCGGCGGTCCGGACGAGTTCCGGCTCCGCGCTCCTGGCGGCGCCGATCTCGGGGATGTACTTCTGCAGCACCGAGATCTTGGTCACGGCCTCGCCGCGGCCCTCGTTCTGGGCGTTGCGGACCTGCGTCTTGCAGCCGGCCGGGCTGTCGGCGAAGTCGGTGCCGCCGCGCACCAGGATGCCCTCTATCTTGTTGGTCCTGGCGTTGAACACCGCGGAGCCGGAATTTCCGCCGAAGGTGTCCAGGTCGGTCATGAAGAAGGCCCTGGGCTTGGCGCTGCGCACCGAGGCGTCGCCGGCCACCTTGACCGGCAGGCCCACCGGGTGGCCTATCACGAAGATCCTGTCGCCTTCCTTCAGGTCCTTGCCGCGGTTGATCTGCAGGGGTTTGCGGCCCTCCACCTTGCGGTCCAGCTGCACCAGCGCGAAGTCGGGGCCCGCCCTGTTGAGCAGGGCGTTGACGATGGCCAGGCCTGTGCCTATGATGCCGGAGGCCTGCTTGTCCAGGTCGCGCTTTATGATGCGCTTGCAGCCGTAGACGTCGCCGGCGGGAACGGCGGTGCGGGCCTGGCCGCCGGCCTGGTCTATGTTGAAGCCGAAGACGAACTTGGTGTCGGCGCAGCGGGCCTCGTCGGTGATGCAGTGACCGGCCGTCATGACGATGTCGTCGCCGACCAGCGTGCCGGAGCAGAAGGCGCCTATGGGCTGCTCGCTGAACTTCTCGCCCGGGCAGAGGTTCAGCGCCGTGCCGAAGCCGATCGTGGCGAGCTGGGCCCTGCCGTTCTCGAACTTGACCTGCTTGGAGGGCCAGAGCGAGACTACCGAGTCGGCCAGCTGGCGCATGGCGGGCGGGGACTCGAAGTAATCGAGCCTGTTGTCGTCGCCGTAGATGCTCTTGGCGCCGGCGCTGGCCAGGGACGGGAAGGTTATCGCCGCCGCGGCCAGTATGGAAAGGGATCTGAAGATCTTGTTCATAGGTCCTCCGTTATACCTATATAATGGCGGTTTTTACCGCTTTCCACAAAGGTCCTAGGACCTCTTTTTTAACGGTAAAAGGGCAGGACCGGCCTGGGCCTTAAGGGAAGGGGCGAGCATGGACGCGGACCAGCGGGGCAGGCCGGTTTGGGCCGAAATGCTCATGACTGAGGGAGCCGCCGCTGATATGATAACTATCAAAGGAAGGCCGTGACAGTGTCGTGACAATCAGTTTTCCGGCAATTTGTATATTTTGATCATGCGCAAGAACTCCCTTTCCATAATAAACATCAAGAAGAGAGGAGCCTCGGAGCGGGTGCTGGGGCTGGCGGCCTCGCTGCGCGAGGAGTTGGCCGACTGTTTCTGTCTCGAGTCCTGCCAGCGCTGGATCTGGGTGGTGCCGGCTTCCGAAGCCGCCCGCCTGCCCGCCGCCGCGGAAGGGCTGGAGCTGATGCATGGCCGCGAGGCCTACGATTTCCTGCTGCGCGTGGCCGCCGGGCTCGAGAGCGAGGTGGTCGGGGAATCCGACATCTTCGGCCAGATCAAGGAAGCCTGGAAGGATTTTTCCGAGAAGGGCAGCCCGCTGCTGCGCGAGCTCGGAGTGGTGATGCAGCGCCTCTTCGAGGACACCAAGGAGATACGCTCGCTGCACATGCAGGACCTCGGCGGCGCCTCCTACGGCAGCCTGGTGCGCAGGATGCTGCACGGCCGCCGCGTAAGGCCCGAAGGCGAGCGCGAGAAGGTGCTCGTGGTCGGCGCCGGCAAGCTGGCTCTTTCCATAGCCCCGTGGCTGGCCTCGTACGACCTCCTGCTCTGGAACCGCAGCCCGGAAAAGCTGCAGGCGCTCGAGGACGAGATAAATTCCAAGAAGACCGCCTCCGGCGGAACGATGACCCGCGTAGCGGGGCCCGAGGCCGAGAGCGCCGCCTGGCGCGACGCGGACCACGTGGTGGTCTGCGTGCCAGCCGACAAGGCCGAGGACGGCCGGCGCATGGCCGACTGGCTGGCGGGCGCGGCCGGCCGCGCGAAGGGGCTGGTGGTGCACCTGGGCGGCTTCAAGCCGGAATGCCAGGCCTGGGCGGCCGCCGTCGGCGACGGCTTCGTGGCGCTCGACGACCTTTTCCAGCTCAAAGAGGCGCAGGATTCCGCGCGCGGCAAGGCTATCCGCGCGGCCCGGCACGCCTGCCGGGAGAGGGCGCGTCTGCGCGGCCTGGGGGGGCTCAGCGTACCGCACGGCTGGGAGGACCTGATGGGGTTCGCCTGCGACCGGGAGCTCTCCTTATCATGGGTCAACTGAACACGCCCGTTACTCATCTAAAACTTGGTACCCGCCGTTCCCTGCTCGCCTGGGCCCAGAGCTCCTGGGTGGCGCGCGAGCTGGAGCGGCTGCACGCCGCCCGCGGCCTCAAGGTGGAGCTGGTGGGCATAGACACCCGCGGCGACAAGATACTCGACATCCCGCTCAGCAAGGTGGAGGGCAAGGAGTTCTTCGTGGCGGAACTGGACGACGCGCTGCGCTCCGGCCGGGTGGACTTCTCCGTCCATTCCCTCAAGGACCTCAGCCTCGAGCGGCCCGCCGAGTTCGAGCTGGTCTGCATGCCGCGGCGCGAGGACCAGCGCGACGTGATAGTCTTCTCGCCCAAGGCGCTGGAGCGCCTCGGCGCCGGCGAGCCGCTGACCGTGGGCTCCTCCTCGCCGCGCCGGCTGGAGAACCTGCCCCCTTTCCTGAGCCGGGCGCTGCCCACGCTCAACGGCCGCGCCCCGCAGGTGAAATTCGCCGAGATACGCGGCAACGTCAATACCCGCCTGGGCCGCCTGCACGAGGCGCCCGGGGCGGAGCGCTACCTGGACGGCGTGGTGCTGGCGCTGGCCGGCCTCTCGCGCCTGTGGCGCGACGACAAAGGCCGCGCCGAGCTGGAAAAGCTTTTCAAGGGCTGCCGGTGGATGGTGATGCCGCTCCGGCAGAACCCCACGGCGCCGGGCCAGGGCTCGCTGGCCGTGGAGTGCCGCGCGCCGAAGAACCCGCACGACGCCGAAGTGAAAGAGCTGCTGCTCGCCCTGCACGACGAGCCGACGCGCCTCCAGGTGGAGCGCGAGCGCGCCGTGCTCGCCAAGTGGGGCGGCGGCTGCCACCAGCGCTTCGGCGCCAGCTGCGTGCCGGTGCCGGAGCTGGGCGAGCTGCTCTATATCCGCGGCCGGCTGCCCGACGGCAGCTTCATAGACGAGGCGAAGGGACCGGAGCGCGGTGCGGCCCCGGCCGGCCGGGCCTGGAACGGCTCCGACTGGCGCGGCGAGGGCCTGGAATGGATTTTCGAGGGGAAGGAAAGTTCGCTGGTAGGCAAAGGCTGCGTCTTCATCGCGCACGCCCGCGCGGTGCCGCCCTCCTGGGTGCCGCTGCTCTCCGGGAAGCGCATCTGGACCTCCGGCGCGGCCAGCTGGTTCAAGCTGGCCAAAATGGGGCTCTGGGTGGAGGGCTGCGCAGAGAACCTGGGTTTCGATAACCTCGTCCCGATGCTGCAGAAGCCGGTGCTGGGTCTTGCCCCTCTCTCGGGCTGGACGGCGCTGACGCATGAGGCCGGCCTTGGCGGCTGGGAAGCGGTAAAGGCCGTGGCCACTTACAGGGTTTCCGGCGAAAAGCGCGAAGAGGCGGCGGCCGCCCTGCGGAAGGCCGGATCAGCCTACTGGGGCAGCGCCTCGCAGTTCGAGAGGTACGGCGCGGCTCTCGCGCCGGAGCAGCTCAAGGCCATGAAGCACGCCTGCGGCCCCGGCAAGACCGCGGCCGCGCTGCGCGCCAAAGGGCTGGAGCCTCAGGTTTTCTTATCTTCGGAGGACTGGAAAAAATGGACAGCAAACTGAGATATCCGCTGGGCGCCAGGCGCCTGCGCCAGAGCCAGGCCGTCCGCGAGCTCGCGCGCGAGGTGCGCGTCTCGCAGGAGCAGCTGATACAGGGCTGCTTCGTGGTGGACGGCATCAAGTCCCGCGAGGCCGTGCCGGGGCTCACCGGCGTCTACCGCGAAACCCCTTCCACGCTGCTGCGCCAGGTCGAGATCGACCTGAAGAAGGGCGTAAGCAAGATCCTGCTGTTCGGCGTACCGTCGGAGAAGAAGAAGTCGGGCTTCAACCCCTCCTTCACCGCCCGCCAGATAGCGGCACTTAAGAAGAACTTCGGCAAGGACCTCTTCGTCGCCGTGGACGTCTGCCTCTGTTCCTACACCACGCACGGCCACTGCGGCATCCTCAGCCCCGAGGGCGATCACGTCGAGAACGGCAAGACCGTGTCCGAGCTGGCCCGCGTGGCCGCGGCCTACGCCGAGGCCGGCGCCGACTGCGTGGCCCCCAGCGACATGATGGATTCCCGCGTGGCCGCCATCCGCGAGACGCTCGACGCGCGCGGCCTGGAGCGCACGCTGCTGATGAGCTATTCGGCCAAGTTCCATTCCAAGTTCTACGGCCCGTTCCGCCTGGCCGCCGATTCCGCCCCCAAGGGCGCGGTGACGCTGAAGGACCGCGCCACCTACCAGATAGACCCGGCCCGCCCGCAGGACGCGCTGGAATGCTCGCTGCGCGACGCCGCCGAGGGCGCGGACATCCTGATGGTCAAGCCCGGCCTGCCGTACCTCGACGTGCTGCGCGACCTTTCCCGCGAGATCCCGAAGCCCTGGGCCGTCTACGAGACCAGCGGCGAGTACGCCGGCGTGGAGGTGCTGGCGGAGAAGGGCCTGATCAACGGCCCGCTGGCCCACGTGGAGATGTGGACTTCCTTCGTCCGCGCCGGGGCCTCGATGATCATCACCTACGGCGCCCGCAGCGCGCGCGAATGGCTGCGCGCGGCCGCCGGCCAGTTCTAAGGACAGGAGAGACCATGACCGCAACGATCAAGCAGAAGACCAGCAGGTCCGCCGCGCTGTTCGAGCGCTCCAAGCGCGTCTCGCCCGGCGGCGTGCACTCCCCGGTGCGCGCGTTCAAGGGCGTGGGGGGGACTCCCCGCTTCGTGGAGTCGGCCAGGGGCGCCGTGCTCACCGACGTGGACGGCAATAACTACATAGATTTCTGCATGGCCTGGGGCCCTATGCTGTTCGGCCACCAGGACCAGGACGTGGCCCGCGCGGTGAGGGTCTCGATGTCCCGCGGCTGGTCCTACGGCACGGCGGAGCCCTATTCCCTGGAGCTGGCCGAGCTGATGACTAAGAACATCCCGTGGGCGCAGAAGGTGCGTTTCGTGAACTCCGGCACCGAGGCCGTGATGTCCGCGCTGCGCGTGGCCCGCGCCGCCACCGGCCGCGACAAGATCATAAAGTTCGACGGCTGCTACCACGGCCATTCCGACCCGCTGCTGGTGCGCGCAGGCTCGGGACTCGCAGAGATGGCCAGCCCCGACAGCGCCGGCGTCTCCGCTTCGGTGGCGCGCGACACCGTGGTGGTCCCGCTCGACGACCTGGGCGCGCTCGAGGCCGCCTTTAAGAAGCACAAGGGGCATATAGCCGCCGTCATAGTGGAGCCGGTGCCGGCCAACAACGGCCTGCTGCTGCAGAAGAAGAGCTTTCTCAGGGAGATGACCGCGATAGCCCGCCGCCACGGCGCGCTGGTCATCTTCGACGAGGTCATCACCGGCTTCCGCACCGCCTTCGGCGGCATGGCCGAGCTGACCGGCATACGCCCGGACCTCGTGACCTACGGCAAGATCATAGGCGGCGGCTTCCCGGTCGGCGCCTACGCCGGCCGCCGCGACCTGATGGACATGGTGGCCCCTTCCGGCCCCGTCTACCAGGCGGGCACGCTTTCAGGCAACCCGGTGGCGATGGCCGCCGGCTGCGCCATGCTGAAGAAGATCCTGCGCGTTAAGCCCTACAAGCGCCTGGCCGCCGAGGCCGAGAAATTCGCGGCCGCGGCGGAAGCGGCCGGCCGCAAGGCCGGCGTGCCGGTCAGGGTGCAGCGGTTCTCCTCGATGTTCTGGATGATCTTCGGGAACGTCGATACCGCCGACGGTTTCGTCCGCAGGCCGGACCAGACCCCCGCCGAGCACAGGGACCTCTACCTCAAGGTCTTCCATTACGCCCTCGAGCGCGGCGTCTACCTGACCCCCAGCGCCTTCGAGGTGGACTTCGTCTCCGCGGCGCATTCCGCCGCCCAGCTCGAGCGGGCCTCCAAGGTGGTCTGCCGGGCCATCGAAAGCCTGGGGGACATCTCGTGAAAAAACTGGCCGCGGGCCCCAGACTGGTCTTCGTAGCGCAGGGCCTGTGGCTGCTGGTCGTCTTCCTGCTCGCCGGCTGGTGGGGCCACCTGATCTACCGCCAGGCCAGCCGGATAGCCGAGCTGGAGGCTAAGCTGGGCGTGGCGGCGCAGGTGTCGCAGCTTACGCTGGACAAGACGCGCCGCATGGTGTTCTGGGAGTCCTCCTCCTTCTTCGCGCTGCTGCTGGCCGCTACCGGCTTCATGCTGTGGCTTTACTGGCTGGATTACCGGCGGAACCGCTCGGTGCAGGCCTTCTTCGCTTCCCTTACCCACGAGCTGCGCACCCCGCTGACCAGCATAAGGCTGCAGGCCGAGGCCATCTCCGGCGCCGCCGCCGAGGGGCGGCCCGACCCCGCGCTGATAGGCAGGCTGCTGCAGGATTCGCTGCGGCTGGAATCCCAGGTGGAGCGTTCGCTCGAGCTGGCCAGGGCCGAGGGCGGCGGCAGCGTCCATATGCGCCCCGTGGGCCTGCGCCTCTGGTGGGACCGCTTCATCTCCAACTGGAAGGGCACCTGCGGCTCCGGCTGCACCATAGAGGTCAGCGCAGAGATAGACCCGGAAGTCTCCGTCAGCGCCGATCCCGGCGCGCTGGCCGTCATCTTCCGCAACCTGCTGGAGAACTCGTCGCGCCATTCCAGGCTGCCGGCCGGCGAGCCTGTGAAGGTCTCCGTGACTTCCTCGAAGAGGAACGGCAGGGTGGAGCTCGTCTATTCCGACAACGGCCGCGGCTTCGAGGGCGATCCCCGCAGGCTGGGGCGCATCTTCCAGAAAGGGGAACATTCCCAGGGGGCCGGCGTCGGGCTCTACCTGGTGCGCCTGCTGGCGGAACGCATGGGCGGCGACTGCGTTTTCTCCGGCGCCGGCGGCTTCCGCGCGGCGCTGGAGTTCCCCGAGTTGAACGAGAGCGCGGAGCGGGATTAGGCTATGGTCAAGAAGAGCTCTGGCAAGATACTGGTGGTGGAGGACGAGCGCAACCTGGGGCAGACCCTGGTCGAATGCCTGGAGAAGGAGGGGTACGAAACCGCCTGGGCCAGGAGCAAGGCCGAGGCGGAGGCCGAGATCTCGTCGCGCCGTTTCGACCTGGCCCTGCTGGACGTGGGGCTGCCCGACGGCTCCGGCTTCGACGTGGCCTCGGGCCTGCGCCGAACGCAGCCTTCGGCCGCGATAGTGTTCCTGACCGCGATGGGCGCTCCGGAACAGCGCGTGCACGGGCTGGAGCTCGGGGCCGAGGATTATATCGTAAAGCCCTTCCACCTGAAGGAGCTGCTGCTGCGCATCCACAACGTGATGCGCCGGGCCCTGACGCTGAGCGCGGCCCAGGACGGCGTGAAGCTCGGCCGCGCGGTGATAAATTTCTCGCGCTACGAGGCGGTCGTGGAAGGCGAGGCCACGCCGCTGACCCAGAAGGAGACCGCGCTGCTGAAGCTGCTGGTGGACCGGCGCGGCCACGTGGTGAGCCGCGACGAGATCCTGAACTTCGTCTGGTCGGAGGACGAGTTCCCGAGCTCCCGCACGATAGACAATTTCATCCTGCGCCTCAGGCGCCTGATAGAGCTGAAACCGGACGAGCCGGAACTGATTCGCAGCGTACGCGGAGTGGGCTACCAGCTGGCCCCGGAGGAGAAGTGAACATGACTAACGCTACAGGAACTCTTTTCGGGGCGGCGATAGCCCGCCGCAACTCCGGACGCCCGCCGGTCTGGTTCATGCGCCAGGCGGGGCGCTACCACTCGCATTACCAGGAGCTCAAGAAACGCTACACCTTCATGGAGCTCTGCAAGAACACCGACGCCGCCTGCGAGGCCACTATGGGGCCCATCGAGGACTTCGGCTTCGACGCGGCGATACTCTTCTCGGACCTGCTGTTCCCGCTGGAGGCCATGGGCATGGGCCTGAAGTACGACGAGGGCCCCAAGCTCGACTGGCACCTGAAGTCCCTTGCCGACTGCGGCAGGCTGCGGGGCGGAGCGGACAGGGCCTCCTTCATGGCCTTCCAGGGCGAGGCCATGGCCAAGATCCGCGCCCGCCTGCCCAAGGATAAAGGCCTGCTCGGCTTCGTAGGCGGTCCGCTGACGCTTTTCTGCTACGCCGTGGAAGGCTCGCACCTTGGCGGCCTTAAAGAATCCCACGCGGCGCTCGTCGACGGGCGCTTCGAGGCCTTCGCCGCGGAGCTGATAGACCTGCTGGCCGGGAACATGGCCATACAGGCCCGCGGAGGGGCCGACTGCATGGCCATCTTCGACACCTGCGCGGGCGACTTCAGTCCCGAGCTCTACGGCAAGTACGCGGTGCCGGCGCTGAAGGAAGTGCTCGCGCGCTTCAAGAAGCTCTGCCCGGACACGCCCGTCGCCTACTATTCCAAGGGCACGGACCCCGCGCACTGGAAACTGCTGGACGGCCTGCCGATAGACTGCCTCGGCGTGGACTGGCGCCACGACCTCGCGCAGGTGCTCACGGACTGGTCAGGCAAATACGCCGTACAGGGCAACATAGACCCGGAGTGGCTGCACCTGCCGGCGGCGGAACTGGAGAAGCGCCTGCGCGGCGTGTTCGCCAGGGTGAAGGCGCTGCCGGCGGAGCTGCGGCGCGGCTGGGTCTGCGGCCTCGGCCACGGCGTGCTGCAGCGCACCCCCGAGGAGAACGTCAGGCTCTTCCTCAGGGTGCAGAAAGAGGTCTTCGGGAGCTGATATGAACAACGAGGAGCTGCTGAGGAAGTACAACGTCCCGGGGCCGCGCTATACCAGCTACCCTACGGTGCCGTACTGGGAGACCTCCCCGACGCAGGACGAGTGGATAGCCAGCGTGGCCCGCTCGCTGACCGGCGAGGAGAGCCCGGCCGATTCAGGCATGGAGCGCCAGGAGTGCGGCGCCGCCGTCTACGTGCACGTGCCGTTCTGCTCGCACAGCTGCCTGTACTGCGGCTGCAACACCCGCTTCACCCGCGACTACAAGATGGCGCACGGCTACGTGGCCTCCGTGCTCAAGGAGTGGGACCTCTACCTGGACCTGCTCGCCAAGAAGGACGCGCGCCTGGCGAGGCCCAAGGCCGTGAAGCTCTCCGAGCTGCACGTCGGAGGCGGCACGCCCACCTATTTAAGCCCGGAGGACCTGAAGGTCCTGCTGGGCGGCATCATCGACCGCTGCGAGAGGGACCCGCAGGCCGAGTTCTCCATAGAGGCGGACCCCCGCGTAACTAAGCGCGAGCACCTGCAGGCCCTGCGGGAGCTCGGCTTCACCCGCCTGAGCCTGGGCATACAGGATTTCGACCCGCAGGTGCAGGAGACGGTGCGCCGCGTGCAGGACGAGGCGCTGGTGCGCGGCGTGACCGGGACCGCGCGCGAGCTGGGCTATACCAGCGTGAACTACGACCTGATCTACGGCCTGCCCAGGCAGACGCTGGCCAGCGTGACCGACACTATCGAGGCCGTGCGCCGGCTGAAGCCTGACCGCATAGCGTTCTACTCCTACGCCCACGTGCCGTGGATCAAGCCCGCCCACCGCCGCTGGTCGGACGCGGACATCCCCTCCGGCGACGCCAAGCGCGCGCTGTACGAGACGGGCCGCCGCCTGCTGGCCGAGGCCGGCTACCGCGAAGTGGGCATGGACCATTTCACGCTGGAGACGGACGCCCTCTGGAAATCCTCGCGGGAGGGCAAGCTGCACCGCAATTTCATGGGCTACATCACCAGGCAGGTCTCGCCGCTGATAGGGCTGGGCGTCTCCTCCATCGGGGATTCCTGGAACGTCTTCGCGCAGAACGAGAAGGTGCTGGAGATGTACGACTCCCGCCTGGCCAAGGGGGAGCTGCCGCTGCACCGCGGCCACGTGCTGACCGCCGAGGACCGCGTGCTGCGCTACCATATCCTCAAGCTGATGACGCGCTTCGAGACCTCGTGGGAGAACCCGGCTCTGCGCGTGCCCTTCATGGACACCCTCGCCGAGCGCCTCGAGGAACTGGTCAACGACGGGCTGGTGGAGCTCACCGCTACCGGCGCCCGCATCACCGGGGCGGGCCGACCGTTCGTGCGCAACGTCTGCATGGCCTTCGACGCCAGGCTGGTGCGCAAGGCCCCGACCACCTCTCTGTTCAGCAAGGCTATCTAAATGGCGAGGAGGGGGGTGCTGCTGCTCAATTTCGGCGGCCCCGGCTCCCTCCGGGAAGTGCGCCCTTTTCTGTACCGGCTGTTCTGCGACCCCTACGTCCTCTCCGGCGTCCCGGCCCCGTTCCGGCAGGCGCTGGCCGCCTTCATAGCCGTAACGCGCTCCCCCGGATCCGCCCGCTGCTACGCGGCCATAGGCGGCGGCTCGCCGCAGCTGCGCTGGACCAAAGTGCAGGCCGGGGGCCTGGAGCGCCTGCTTAACTCCGGCGGGTCCGCCGGCGGGGAGTACAAGGTCTCGGTGGGCATGCGCTCCTGGGATCCGGACATCCGCTCCGGCCTCGAAGAACTCAGGGCCTGGGGTGCCGAAGAGCTGACGCTGCTGCCGCTTTACCCGCAGTATTCCTTCACCACCACGCGCTCCTCGCTGGAGGAGGCCAGGCGCCAGCTGAGCAGGATGGGCTGGAAGCCGGCGCTGCGCGAAGTGGCCGGCTGGCCGGACAACACCGGCTACATAACGCTGTCGCGCTCGCTGCTGGAGGATACCCTCCGGCAGGCGGCCGCCGCCGGCGCGGAGCCGCACGTGATCTTCTCCGCGCATTCCCTGCCGCTCAAGACCGTGGAGCGCGGGGACCCTTACCGCGGCGAGGTGGAGCGCACGGTTTCCGCGCTGTCCCGGGGCCTCTCCGCCCCGTGGTCGCTAGCCTTCCAGTCCAGGGCCGGGCGCATGCGCTGGCTGGAGCCGTACCTCGAGGACGAACTGCCCAGGCTGGCAGCGGCCGGGGTGAAGGACCTGGTGGTCTGCCCGGTCAGCTTCGTCAGCGACCACATAGAGACGCTCTGGGAGCTGGATATACTTTACGCCGGGAAGGCCGCAGAGCTGGGCTTCAGGTCCTACCGGCGGGTGCCGGTGTTCAACGGCGACGAAAGATTTTTCTCGGTGCTCAAAGAGGTAATGAATGATAGGAAAGCTTGATACTTCCAGCAGGGAAGCCGCCGTCATCGGGGCCGGGGTCTCCGGCCTGCTGGCGGCCTACCACCTGCACCGCCGCGGTTACCGCGTGGAGCTGTTCGAGGCCGCCCCGCGCTCGGGCGGCATGATACAGACGGTGAAGACGCCCTACGGCATAGCCGAGAGCGCGGCGCACTCTTTCCTGGTCAGCCGTCCGGTGAAGGAATTCTTCGAAGAGGTCGGAGTGAAGCTGGCCCCGCTGAACCCGGATTCGAAGGCCCGCTTCATCTTCAGGGGCGGGAAGCCGCGCAAAGTGCCGCTCACCGTCTTCGAGGGCGCGGCCGCGGTGCGCCGCGCGCTGTTCGCCCGCCGCCACCTCCCGAAGGGCCTCTCCTACGAGGACATGAGCGTGGAGGAATGGGGCGAGCTGTTCCTCGGCCGCCCGGCGGTGGACTACCTGCTCTCGCCTTTCGTGCTGGGCGTCTACGGCTCGCTGCCGTCGCAGCTCTCGGTGCAGGCCGCCTTCCCGTCGTTGCCGGCGCCTGAGGGCCGCCCGCTGCTCGGGTCCCTGCTGGCCAGGCGGAAGCTGAAGAAGCTGGAAGCGGCCGCCGAGCCGCCCGGGCCGAAGCACCGCACCGCGATGATGAGCCCGCTAGGCGGCATAGGCGCGCTGACGCAGAGGCTCGACGAGATCCTTACCGCGGAGCTGGGACCGCGCTTCCATAAGAACTGCCCGGTGGACAAGCTGCCGGACGTCCCCAACCTGCTCGTCTGCACCGATCCGCGTTCCGCCGGCCGCCTGCTGAGGACGGAGAGCCCGGAGCTGGCCGAAAGGCTGGAGGCCGCCGAGTTCAGCAGCATAGTCAGCGTCACCGCGGTGCTGGACCGCGCGAAGTTCAGGAAGCCGGTGAAAGGCGTGGGCGTGCTGGTGCCGCCGGTGGAACAGGGCCCGTGCCTCGGCATACTTTTCAACTCCAGCTCCTTCAAGGGGCGGGTGCTGGACGAGCGGAGGCACGCTTCCTTCACCGTGATGCTGGGCGGCGCGGTGGACCCCGGCTTCGTAGGCGCCTCCGACGCGCGCGTGCGCGAGGCCGTCATGCGCAGCGCCCGCCTGCTGCTCGGCTACGAGGGCGAGCCGGTGCACCTGCAGGTGTTCCGCTGGGAGCGGGCCATCCCGGTCTACAGCCCCGCCCTGCTCAAGACCTGGAAGCTCGCGGAGCGCGCCTGGTGCGCGCGGCCGGGCCGGGTGCTGTTCGGCAACTACAGCGCGCAGGTCAGCCTGCGCGGCCTGGTGGAAAGCAGCCGGGCCCTGCCGCCCCCGCTGGCCTAAGCCGCGGGTTTTATATAATTAACCCATGTATAACCGCATAAAGAGCCTGGAGGCGCTGGTCAACGAGGCCGCGGAGCGCCTGGCCGCGCTCACCGAGGAGAACGCCGTGCTGAAGAAGCAGGTGGAGATGCTCGGCGCCGCCCGCAGCAAGGCCTCCGCGAACGCGGCCGCCGGCAAGGAACTGGCCGAGCTGAAGGCCAGGGTCCGCCGCAGGCTGGAGCGGATCTGCGACAAGATAGAGCGGGCCGGCGAAGGCCAGCCCGGCCTGTTCGACGAGGACGAGGAGTAAGCCATGCCATCCGGAGGAGATTTCGAGGCCAGGATCTGCAACCGCAACATGAAGTTCCCCGCGGTGGACGGCCTCACGCAGATAGAGCAGAGCTCCATAGTGGGCCAGGTGGAGGCCAAGATCAAGAGCATCGAGACCAAGATGAAGATAGCCGACTCCTCCAAGCTGGCCATCCTCGCCGCCTACGATTTCGCCGTAGAACTGTACAACCTGAAGCAGCGCTCCGAGACCAACCTCACCGCTGACAGCAAGAAGATAGATGAGATGGTGGATAAGCTCAGGAAGACCCTGGGCGAGGTCCCGGAGAACGGGGAGTAAGCCGCATGTCCGGAGAGCTTTTCGAGGAGAACCTGCCCTCCCCGGAACCCGAGGGGGGACCCGCCTATTCCCCGCTGGCCGCGCGCCTGGCCCCCAAGGAGCTCGACGAGTTCGCCGGCCAGGAGGACATCCTGGGCCCCGGCAAGCTGCTGCGCCGCGCCATAGAGGCGGACAACCTCAAATCCGCCGTCTTCTTCGGCCCGCCCGGCTGCGGCAAGACCGCGCTGGCCCGCTACGTGGCCTCCCGCGCCAACGCCAAGGTGTTCGAGCTGAACGCGGTCCTCGCCGGCGTGCCGGACCTCCGGAAGATAATAGAGTATTCCAAGGGGCTGGGCTCCGGCCTGGCCGCCAGGCAGCGCGTGCTGCTGGTGCTCGACGAGATACACCATTTCAACCGCACGCAGCAGGACGTGCTGCTGCCCAGCGTGGAGAAGGGGGAGATCATCCTGATAGGGATGACCACCGAGAACCCGTTCTTCTACATCAACCAGGCCCTGCTGTCGCGCTTCATAGTGGTGGAGTTCAAGCCGCTCTCCGCGGCGCATCTGGCGGACATCTTCGACCGGGCGCTCGCTCACCGGGAAGGGCTCGCCGACCTCAAGGCGCAGGTCACCCCCGGGGCGAAGAAGTACCTGGTGGAGAACTCCTCCGGCGACGCGCGGCGCCTGCTGAACGCGCTGGAGCTGGCGGCCGTCACCACGAAGCCCGGCAAGGACGGCGTCAGGAAGATTGACGAGGCCGTGGCGCGCGAGAGCATACAGCGCAGGAGCCTGCGCTACGACCGCAGCTCCGACGAACATTACGACCACATCTCCGCTTTCATCAAGTCCATGCGCGGCTCGGACCCGGACGCGGCCGTCTACTGGCTGGCCAAGATGCTGGAGGCCGGCGAGGACCCGAGGTTCGTGGCGCGGCGCATACTGATCTGCGCGTCGGAGGACGTCGGCAACGCCAACCCGATGGCCCTCGTGCTGGCGCAGAGCGCCTTCAACGCCGCCGAGGTGCTCGGCATGCCGGAGGCGCGCATCATACTGGCGCAGGCGGCCATCTACGTGGCCTGCTCGCCCAAATCCAACGCCTCCTACATGGCCGTCAACGAGGCGCAGGCCGAAGTGAAGAACGGCGTAGAGCGCGCGGTGCCCATGCACCTGCGCGACGCCTCCAAGGACGGGGACGCCCTGGGGCACGGCAAGGGCTACAAGTACCCGCACAGCTACGAGGGGCATTACGTTAAGCAGGAGTATATGCCCGACCCCCGGACCTTCTATGAGCCGTCGGACCAGGGCTTTGAGATAGAGATCGGCAAAAGACTGAAGAGGCTGCGCGGCGGGAAAGGGGAATAAGGACCCGCGAACCCTAGATCATGCCGGATCCCAAAATATACACCGTCACCGAGCTCAGCCAGGGCATAAAGTACCTGCTCGAGAGCAATTTCCGCGAGCTGTGGGTGGAGGGCGAGATCTCCGGGCTCAAGGTCTCGTCGCTGGGGCATACTTACTTCGACCTGAAGGACGCCGGCTCCAACATCTCCGGCGTGCTGTTCCGCGGCTTCGCGCAGGGGCTCAAGTTCGAGCTGGCCAACGGCCTGCTGGTGCGCGTGCGCGGCAATATCACCACCTACGATCGTCAGAGCAAGTACCAGCTGATGGCCAAGGCCATAGAGCCCGCCGGCATAGGCCCGCTGCAGCTGGCCTTCGAGCAATTGAAGAAGAAGCTGGCGGCGGAAGGGCTCTTCGACCCTTCCCGCAAGCGGCCTATCCCGGCCCTGCCGCAGCAGATAGGCGTGGTCACTTCCCCGACGGGCGCGGCCATACGCGATATCCTTTCCGTGCTCAAGCGCCGCTACGCCAACATGCACATAGTGATAGCCCCGGCCAAGGTGCAGGGCGAAGGCTCCAAAGAGGAGATAGCGCAGGCCATAAAGGACCTCAACGACAATTTCCCGGACATGGACGTGATGCTGGTGGGGCGCGGCGGCGGCTCCATGGAGGACCTGTGGGCCTTCAACGAGGAGATAGTGGCCCGCGCTATAGCCGGGTCGCGCGTACCGGTGATATCCTGCGTCGGGCACGAAACGGATTTCACCATAGCCGACTTCGTCGCCGACCTGCGCGCGCCCACGCCTTCGGCCGCGGCAGAAGTGGTGGTGAAGAGCAAGGTGGAGCTGGCCGCGCACATAGCCCAGCTCGAGAAGCGCCTGCTGCAGAGCCTGCGCATCTACTACGAGAACCTGCGCGGGCGCTTCCTGCGCCTGGCGCGCGGCCGCGCTCTAACCAACCCGCTGGTACTTCTGGACCGGCCGCTGCAGCGGCTGGACCAGGCCGTGGAAGGGCTGTTCGACGCGTCGGGCGAGAAGCTGCGCCGCGCCGGCGAGAGGCTCAACCTGCATTCGGAGAAGCTCAAGGCGCTCAGCCCGCTGTTCCCGCTCAGGAAGGGCTACGCCATAGTGAAGGACGCCAAGGGTAAGGCGGTCAGGTCCGCCGCGGCGCTTTCGGCCGGGGACAGGCTCAACCTGCAGTTCGCGGAAGGGCGCGCCGACGCCGAGGTGCTGAAGGCCTACGGCGGCGCGGCGGCGGAGAAGCCGGCGCCTGAGAAGAAAGACCCGGGCCCCGGCGGCCCGCAACAGGAGACTTTATGGTAAAGAAAGCTGAAAAAGGCGGTTTCGAGGAGAAGCTGGCCAAGCTGGAAGAGATAGTGGGCAAGCTGGAGGACGAGAC